>NZ_JANZNP010000007.1:0-314224 GCF_025153065.1 Pantoea sp. XY16
AGCGACAGCACCCCCACCCTCAGCGGCGGCGGCATGGAGCCCGGCTCCACCGTGGTGATCTCCGACGGCGACACCGAACTCGGCACCGCCACCGTGGACGCCGACGGCAGCTGGACCTTTACCCCTGACGCCCCGCTGGCCGACGGCGAGCACGCCCTTGTGATCGACGGCACCGACGCGAACGGCAACGCGGTGAACGACACCGTGAACGTGAACGTCGACACCAGCGAAACCGTACCGGGCCTGACCGACGACGCCGGCAACCCGGTCGCCGACGGCGCAAGCACCAGCGACAGCACCCCGACCCTCAGCGGCGGCGGCATGCAGCCCGGCTCCACCGTGGTCATCACAGATGGCAACACTCCGATCGGTGAAGCTACCGTAGACGCGGATGGCAACTGGACGTTTACGCCAGATACTGCGCTGGACGATGGCGAACACACGCTTATCACAGGTGGTATTGATGCCAGCGGCAACAACGTCAGCAATGCTGTAGACGTCATCATCGACACCAGCGCCACCGCGCCGGTCATGACCGACGACGCCGGTAACCCGGTCGCCGACGGTGCGACCACCAGCGACAGCACCCCGACCCTCAGCGGCGGCGGCATGGAGCCGGGTTCTACCGTAACCGTCTCCGACGGCGATGCTGAAATCGGCACCGCCACCGTGGACGCGGACGGCAACTGGACCTTTACGCCGGATGCACCGCTGGCAGACGGCGAGCATGCGCTGGTCATTGACGGTACCAATGCCAGCGGTAACGCGGTCAGCGACACCGTGAACGTGACGGTCGACACCAGCGCCACCGCGCCTGGCCTGACCGACGACGCCGGTAACCCGGTCGCCGACGGTGCGACTACCAGCGACAGCACCCCCACCCTCAGCGGCGGCGGCATGGAGCCGGGTTCTACCGTGATCGTCTCTGACGGCGACACCGAACTCGGCACCGCCACCGTGGACGCGGACGGCAGCTGGACCTTCACGCCGGATAGCGCACTCGCCGACGGTGAACACGCCCTTGTGATCGACGGCACCGACGCGAACGGCAACACGGTCAGCGACACCGTGAACATCACCGTTGACACCAGCGCCACCGTGCCGGGCCTGACCGACGACGCCGGTAACCCGGTCGCCGACGGCGCGACCACCAGCGACAGCACCCCGACCCTCAGCGGCGGCGGCATGCAGCCGGGCTCTACCGTGAACGTCTCTGATGGCGATGCTGAAATCGGCACCGCCACCGTGGACGCGGACGGCAACTGGACCTTCACGCCGGATGCAGCACTCGCCGACGGCGATCACGCGCTGGTTATTGACGGCACCGATGCGAACGGTAACGTCATGAGCGATACCGTGAACGTGACCGTCGACACCAGCGCCACCGTGCCGGGCCTGACCGACGACGCCGGCAATCCGATAGCCGACGGCGCGACTACCAGTGACAGCACACCGACCCTTAACGGCGGTGGTATGAAGCCCGGTTCCACCGTAACTGTCTCGGATGGCGACACCGAAATAGGCACCGCCACCGTGGACGACGACGGCAGCTGGACCTTCACGCCGGATACCGCACTGGCCGATGGCGAGCACGCCCTGGTTGTCGACGGTACAGACGCCAGCGGTAACCATGTCAATGACACCATCAATGTCGTGGTGCAAACCGCGCCGTCCATGGAAATCGTTGATGATAACGGTACCGCTATTCTGGATGGCGACACTATCAGTGACAGTACGCCAACGTTCAACGGTAAAAACTTCGAACCTGGAACCACTATTGTCATCGCTGACGGCGATACCACGCTGATCACTGTGACTGTAGGTGCGGACGGCAGCTGGACCTTCACACCAACCGCTGGATTGGCTGACGGTGCGCATGCCATCGAGGTCACCGTTACTGATCCACAAGGCGTCAGTGCCAGCGGAGTCTTCAACGTCACTGTCGATACCACACCGCCTGAAGGGGTTGATATCTCTACGGTCACAATGGTCGATAACGACGGTGCCACTATCACCGCAGCCGGTATCACAGCAGATAATACGCCAACCTTCAGTGGCACAGCGCTGGAGCCGGGAGCGACCGTGATTATTCGCGATGGTGAAACCGTATTGGGTGAAACCACGGTCAGCGAAGATGGCAGCTGGTCCTTTACGCCTTCAACCTCGCTTGATGATGGTGAACATCAGTTCACTTTCGAAGTCACCGATGAAGTCGGCAACAGCAGCGGTGCATCTGAAGCGCTGGACCTGTCAATCTCGGCAACCAAAGGCATCAACACGGGTGTTGTGGTGACAGATGATGCCGGCAATGTGATTGTGAATGGTGAAGCCATTAACGACAGCACACCGACCTTTAGCGGTCAGGATCAGACGCCGGATGTAACAGTCACCATCGCCGATGGCGAAACCGTGCTGGGCAGTGTCGTGGTTGCTGAGGATGGAAGCTGGAGCTTTACGCCTGACGCAGCACTGGCTGACGGTGATCATGCATTGATCGTCACCGTAACGGATGCGGAAGGAAACACCCGCAGCGATACCATTAACGTCGTGGTCGATACCGTTGCACCAGATCTGCTTGATGTGGCCACTGTGGTCGTCTCTGACGATGCTGGCAATACGTTCGCCGCTGGCAGTGCGATTAGTGATACCACGCCGACCTTTAGTACATCGGGGCAGGAAGCGGGCACCACTATTATTGTTCGCGATAATGGCACAGTACTGGGTGAAGCACAGGTTGCAGATGACGGCAGCTGGTCGTTCACGCCATCTGAAGCCCTGACTGAGGGTGATCACAGCTTTACGTTTGAGACTGTCGATGCTGCAGGTAACAGCAGCGGTGAGACTGCATCCGTAAGTTATCTCGTGGATTCTGTTGCGCCTGAAGGCGTGGACATTACTACGGTAGTGATCACGGATGAAGTGGGTGCGGCTATTAATACAGCCGAAACCCAGAGCGATAGCAAACTCACCTTCAGCGGCAGCGATCTTGAGCCTGGTGCCACCGTCACGATGTATGACAAAGGTCAGATCGTCGGCGAAACCACCGTCGACAAGGATGGTACCTGGACCATTACTGCCACTGACGGATTGTATGATGGCACCCATGAAGTGACCTTTACTGTCACGGACACGGCAGGCAACAGCAGCGATCCATCCGGCACGCTGGATCTGAATGTGCAGGCCATCACGCTGACGGCATCTGACAATGTCAGCTCAGGTGCTGCGGTAGGCTTTACCTATCCGGTTGATGTCAGTGAGGATCTGGGAACCATCCTGCAGGACGGCGGATTGATCGCGTTTAACAATAAGATCGTCAGCGATCCGATTGTGGTCGCAGACGGCACCATTATCGATCTTGATGTAACAGCGACCTCTTCTGCCTTCGTTAACGTCGCCAGTAACTCGACACTGGTGTTGCAGAAGTATGACTCGTCAACCAGCACATGGGTCACCGTGTCTGAAGAGAACAGCGGAAACCTGTTTGGCCTGTTCGGACTGGGCGCATCAACTTCCACCATCACGCTGACCGGTCTGACTGCCGGCCAGTATCAGCTGGTTTACACCACCAGCGGTATTAACGTTGGCGTAAGCTTTAATCTGGAAGCCTCTAAAACCGTCTATACGCTGGCTGAACAGGGCACACCGACCGACTACACCACAGCAACCGGCAATGTGATAACAGATGTCGACAACGTCTATGGGGCAGATGGTATTCCGCACAGTGCCTACACCTCAGTGAGCGCGGCGAGCGTGACCAACAGTGATGGCACCGTGACATCTGTCACGCTGGATGCCACCACCCAAACCGCCACGCTGGTCGGTCAGTATGGCACGCTAATCATCAACGCTGATGGCAGCTATGTCTACACGCCTGTTTCCGCTATGGAAAGCATCGGTAAGGTGGATACCTTTACCTACACCATTACCGACTCCGCTACGGGTCAGAGCTCATCGGCTCAGATTTACGTGCAGATTGGTACAACAAATGAGGCGCTGGATCTGAGCTGGGATGCTACCGATCCTTCTGCAACCGCCGTTACGGATATCGCTTCCAGCAACGAGGCGAATGCCAGCGTTACAGTGACTTATGAGTCATCCAGCGCGACGAATACCGACGTTAAGCTGGTCGCAGGCGGGACCGAGAACTACAGTTCCACCTTTACCCTGGCAGGGAATGATGACCTGGTTACCGGTTCGCTGTCGTTAAAAACCGAATGGGGAGCATTTGGCAACAACTTCTCCACACCATTAAACATCACTTACGCCGTGCAAATGCAGAACAGTGATGGCACGTGGACCACGGTGAAAACGCAGACTGCCGTCGTGGCAGCCGGACAGCATAACGATGAAGTTATCCAGAACCTGGAGATGTCGTCGCTGCTGGACGGCCTGGGTGAGGGAACCTACCGCGTAGCGATTTCAACCACAGGTGCAACAAACGTGGTGAAACTGGATATGTCAGTTCAGACAGTCAGTCCCACCGAATACGTTATCACCGCGAATGAGGTCGCAACCGGCAACGTTCTGACCGATGAAGGCACAGACGGTGCGGTTGATAAGCTCAGCTCCATCTATACACGGATGTATGCCAAAGCCGGTGACAGCACCAGCGATGTGACGGTCGATGACAGCTATACCTGGGTGACCGAAAGTGGCGTATCTATCGCGGGTCAGTATGGCACTCTGGTGATCTATAACAACGGTGCTTATACCTACACCCCTGCCACCACCACACTGCCAGCGGGCTCTGAAGACGTATTTACCTACGCGCTGAAAGGCGCAAATGGTGAAGTGGTTAACGCCACCGTCACGATCCATCTGGGCGTTGAGGTTGACGGCAGCAACGGCGGTGCACTGGTATTCCACGGCACCGAAGTCAACGATGTATTTGATGTGTATGACACGAGCTTTGCCTCAGTAGATGGCGCGGCTGGCGATGACACGCTGGCATGGCATGGCAATGGCAAGCTGGTCTTGAGCGACGTCGCGGCGAAAGTCAGCAACATCGAATCGATCATGCTGACCTCAACCACCAGCAGTGACAACCTGGTGCTGGATGCCCAGAGCGTAGAAGATGTGACCAGCGAAAGTAATGCGCTCTATGTTAAGGGCATCGCTGGCGACAGCGTGACGCTGGAAGGCACCTGGATCAACAGTGGCACGGTGATTGTCGACAGCATCACTTACACGCACTATACCAGCACCACCGCTGCCGGTACCCTGGTCGATATCTACGTGCAGCAGGGGGTTACTCTCTCCTCAACTCCCTATACGGATAGCCAGAATGGAACGGAATATACCGTTACCGCTGCGCAGGATGTCACAGGTACGGCGAGCGACGATATCTTCAACGTGAGCGACACCAGCTTTACCCACATTGATGGGGGTGAAGGTCTGGATACGCTGGTGTGGAGCGGTACCGGCACCCTGACGCTCAGCGAGCTGCAGTCGAAAATCAGCAACATCGAAGAGATCGAGCTGGTTAATGACAGCGCAGTGAATAATCTGGTGGTCACCGCACAAAACGTGGCGGACATCACCGATGCCGATAACACGCTGTTTGTTAAAGGTGCCATCACCGACACACTGACCCTCTCTGGCAGCTGGACGCTGGCAGGCAGCGAAGTGGTCAACAACGTGGATTACGTCCATTACGTCGGCACGACCGCTGATGGTCAGACGGTGAATCTCTACGTTGATCGCGACATGAAACTGAGCAGCACCGAAACCGCCTCTGAAAACAATGCGGCCGACGTGACCGGCGACGTTGCTCTGCTCAGTGACAGCGTGGCGCAGAGCACCACGATGAACACCGCAACCAGCAGCTTTACCAGTGAGAGCTTCACGGTTAACAGCATCAGCGATCTGCAGGAGATTAATGTCAGCGTGACCGGGACGTCGATCAATGCCAGCAATACTGTTTCGGTGAACTGGTCGTTGCAGGTTTACAACGAGCAGACGCTGCGCTGGGACAACGTGACCAGCGGCACGCAGGCGATCACCAGTGGCAGTCCGCTGAATGTCTCGCTGGAGGGTCAGAATGCGGGAACCTACCGCATCGTGGTCGACAGCACGCAGTCCGGACATCCCGGCTTCCTGTGGTCTACCAGCTATGACGCGCTCACCGTGAAAGTGGCAGTGAACATTGTCAGCACCACCGACTATAAAGTCAGCACCAGTTCCAGCGTCAATGGTTCGGTCTTTACCAGCGACAGCACCAGTGACAGTTCGCTGGTAGTGACGTCAATAACGGCGGGTATTGTGACCGGTGCCGCAAGCTATACGCTGGTTGCTGCTGCGGGAACCACTATCGCGGGGACTTATGGCTCGCTGACGATCAAAAACGATGGCAGCTATAGCTACACACTGAATAGTGACTCAGTGATCAAACTGACCGGCAGTGAAGATTCATTCACCTATGTTCTGGCGGATGGAAGCACCAAAAATCTGGTGATCACGCTGGGTGTCTCCGTGGATGGCTCTGAAGGTGGCGCGCTGATCTTTGCCGGTACCGTTGGTGATGACAGCTTCACCGTTCACGACACCCAGTTCACCTCGGTGGACGGGAAGTCGGGTCAGGATACGCTGGTCTGGAATGGCACAGGCGAGCTGAATGTCAGTGAGATTGCGGACAAAGTGAACAATATCGAAATCATCGATCTGCAGGATAACGCCCAGGCAACGGCGCTGCTGATTAGTGCCGATGATATTGAGAAAATCACGGATACCAACAATGTGCTGTATGTCAGGGGTGGCAGCAATGACTCCCTTTCACTGCAGGGCGTGTGGGCTGTTAACGGCGTGGAAACGCTGAATAACATCACCTACACCCTCTACACCAGCACGGCGCTGGATGGCACGGCAATCAAACTCTATGTTCAGCAGGGTCTGCAATTCAACGAAGTGGCAGAGCATCTTGCCGGCTCCATCGAGGATGTCTCCGCCGATCTGACCGTGGTATCGGTGAGCCAGAACGGTGAAACCACCGCGATCACTGACGATGCGGTGAGCTTCAAAGGTGCCTACGGCACGCTGGTTATCGATGAAGCGGGTCACTACAGCTACGTGGTGGATGATGCGTATGCGCACAGCGGAAACACTGACACCTTCACCTATGCCCTGTCAGACGGCAGCAATGCCTCTCTGAGCTTTAACCTGGGCGTTGATATTGATGGCAGCGAAGGCGGCGCAATTACCTTCACCGGCACCCGCGGTGCAGATGTTTTCGAAGTCTATGACACCGATTTCATCTCTATCAACGGTGCCGATGGTAACGATACGCTGGCCTGGCATGGCACGGGAACGCTGAACCTTAGCGATATCTCCGCCAGGGTCAGCAATATTGAAACCATCGACCTGATGACGGATGCCGGAAAAGACAATCTGGTAATAAGCGCAGAAAGTCTGCTGAAGGTCACTGATAACGATAATACGTTATATGTCAGAGGGGAAAATGGCGACACGGTGACGCTGAATGGTAACTGGGAGCAGGCAGACGGAATAGTGGCAAATGGGGTTAACTATAACCATTACACCAGTTCTGCAGCCGATGGCTCCGTGGTACAGTTATATATTGAAGACGATATCACCATCGGATAATTAATATCCGCATTAAAAGCAGGCTGGGTTATTTACACCAGCCTGCTACTTCCCCGCGATTTAATCCACCTTTTATGACGGAGATATATTTAATTATCTAAACATCATGAAAAAAATTATTATCATTTTGTACTGCATTCTTATTACCCAATATTCTTTTGCTGCCGATCAAAAACTTTTCTCAGGCAGCGAACCCGCCATTAATGAAGCACCGGCAGGTTTCTGGGGCGTATTTTCTAAAACACCAAATCCCGGCACCTTGCCTGCGGGCGGATCGGCGCTGGCAGACAAATTACAAATTAATCCGGCAGAAATTGAAATGCAGCCTGCGGCGTCGAACGGGGCTGAAAGCTTTCCGGCTGACTGGCAGGCGGCTATCCAGCTGGCGGTCAATCATCATCCCTCCATCAGCAGCAGCATTGCGACGCTGGAGTCATCAGGGTTCACCATTGATGCCGCAAAAGCGGGCTATCTGCCCTCTATAAAAGCGGGCATCACAACCGGTCGACAGCAGGATGAAGGCAGCGGCCATATCGCCACCGTCGGCCTCTCTCAGATGCTTTACGACTTTGGTAAAACTGGCAGCGCGGTCGATCAGGCCAGCGCGAAATATCTGCGCCAGCAGGCCACTGTTCTGATGCAGATCGACACCATTATTGAACAAACCGCACTGGCACTGAATGACGTTTATCGCTCGACGCAGCTGCTTGATAACTCCAGGAAAGAGGTGAAAGCCCTGCGGGATATCCTGGCGCTGACGCAAATGCGTGCCGATGCCGGAGCCAGCACACGGGTGGATCCGGTTCAGGCGCAGGCGCGGGTTGAAGCCGCCCAGGCAGAGCAACTGGATCTGGAAATCAAACTCCAGCAGCAGAAATACCATCTGCAATCCTTGCTGGGCCAGCCGGTTGCCGAAAAGAAAATATCCGCACCGATCTCGCTGCTGCCGCTGATTGAGCGTCAGAATGCCCGGATCGATTTAAACCGTAACCCGACTATTTTAGTCGCCCAGGCCGATGCCGCCGTGGCACTGGCTGAGTTACGTAATTACAAAGCGCAGCGCTATCCCACTTTATCGCTTGAAGCCAGCACCAATAAATATATCGGCGACATTGCGGATTATCAGCGCCATAGCCAGTACCAGAACGTTTATCTGTCTGTTAACAGTACGCTTTATCAGGGCGGCGCATTAGTGGCGCAGGAAAGTGCCAGTGCCCGCGCACTGGAAGCGGCCAGAACCACCATAGCCAGTAAAAAACTGGAGATCAGCGATCAGCAACGCAATTATTTCCAGAGCGTAAAGGGATTACAAAAAAATATCAGCCTGCTGACGCGCCGGATGAAAACGATTATGGAGACGCGATCCCTTTATCGTGAGCAATATTTATCGCTGGGTAACCGAAACGTACTCGACTTACTTAACGCCGAGCAGGAAATAAGCCGTGCTCAGCAGGATTTAATTAATGCCCGCTGCGATCTGTGGGCCTCCTCGGTTAATTATCTGGTAGTAACCGGTATGGCACGTGAAGCATTTGATTTAAATAATAAGGTCATTCAGGGACTGCGCATTGCGCCGTAATTCTGTCAGCAATTAAGAGAAGATGATAATGAACACGATATCTGACAGCGAAAATGCATCAGCACAGCCTCACGCGAAAAAGGCTTATACCCCCTGGCTCGACGCGCTGCTGCTGGTGGCGAAACATTACCGCCTTGATGGTTCACCTGAGCGGGTGAAAGGGGAAGCGGAATGGCACATGCAGCACCTTTCACAGGATGCCCTGATTGAAAATATGGCGCGCCAGCTCGGCCTGCTGGTCATTTTTGACGCGTTTGACCCGGATCAGCTCGATCCGTGGCGCATGCCGTTGATCGTCGATTTCGGTCCTCGCGGCGTCGGCGTCATCACCACGGTGGGCGAGGATGGCCAGGTCAGCGTGATGCTGAGTGGTGAAAAACAGCTGCAGACCACGCTGAGTATTGAAGATCTGTCGCAGCATGCACGGCGCGTACTGCTGGCTAAGCCGGAGTCTTCCGTGCCGGATGCGCGGGTGGATGACTATATTAAGCCACATCGTGCTGACTGGCTGTGGCAGACCATTCTTCGTGAGTGGCCAGCCTATTTAAACGTGATGTTTGCGTCGCTGATCTCCAACGTGCTGGGCCTCTCCGCGATGCTCTTTACCATGCAGGTGTATGACCGGGTGATCCCTTCCCAGTCGGTGCCCTCTCTCTGGGTGCTGTTTGGCGGCGTCATGATCGCCCTGACCTGCGTGTTTGTGATGCGTATCATCCGCACGCATATCTCTGATGCAGCCGGTAAAAGCGCGGATCTGCGCATCTCCGATCGCGTCTTTGGTCACGCGCTGCGGATCCGTAACGACCAGCGGCCCAAATCGACCGGATCGTTTATTGCCCAGATCCGCGAGCTGGAACAGATCCGTGAACTGATTACCTCGACCACCATTTCAGCAATTGCCGATCTGCCTTTTTTAATCATCTTCCTGTTTATCCTCTGGTTACTGGGTGGATGGCTGGTACTGGTTCCGCTGGCGGCGATTCCGCTGATTGTGATTCCGGGCCTGCTGGCGCAGGGTTCGCTGGCGAAGCTCTCCAAAGCGACCATGCGCGAGTCCGCAGTGCGCAGCGCTATGCTGGTTGAGACAGTACAGGGCATGGATGACATCAAGCTGCTGCGCGCAGAGCCCTACTTTCAGAACCAGTGGAATCACCTGAATGAGGTAATCAGTAAATCTTCACAGAAGCAGCGTTTTGTCAGCGGCCTGCTGATGAGCTGGACCAGTGAAGTCCAGACCGTTGCCTATGTCAGCGTGGTGCTGGTGGGGGCCTTTTTTGCCATGAGCGGTGACCTCTCTACCGGCGTGTTAATTGGCTGCTCGATGCTGGCGTCACGCATGATGGCACCGCTGGGCCAGCTGGCGATGATATTTGGCCGCTGGCAGCAGGCCAAAGTGGCGCGCGAAGGACTGGAGAACCTGCTCAACAGCGAGGTCGATCAGCCAGAGCGCAGCATCCGTATTCATCGCCCGCGCATTAACGGCGAATATGCGCTCTCTGACGTTATCTATCGCTACGACCCGAACTCCCCTGATCCGGTGCTGACGGTGAAAAAGCTGACCATTAAAGCCGGTGAGAAAGTGGCGCTGCTGGGGCGTAACGGGTCCGGTAAATCAACGCTGTTGCAGCTGATGGCAGGTCTGTTGCAGCCGGGTGAAGGTGTCCTGCTGCTGGATGGCGTGCGGCTTTCCTCCATTGACCCGCTGGATGTAAGGCGTGACGTCGGGCTGCTGACCCAGAACGCATCCCTGTTCTACGGCACAATTCGCGAGAACTTACGCCTGGGCATGCCGCTGGCGACAGAAGAGGAGATGCTTCAGGCCCTGGAGATCAGCGGCGCACTCGACTTTATTCAGCGCCTGCCGGAAGGCATGGATTATCTGTTACAGGAAGGCGGCAAAGGCTTGTCTGGCGGACAGCGTCAGCAGCTGTTGCTGGCACGCACCCTGCTCCGCCAGCCCAGCGTGCTGTTGCTGGATGAACCGACCGCCTGGCTGGATGATGCCGCTGAAAAACATCTGATTGAGCAGCTGATGACGTGGATGGGCAACCGTACGCTGATTATCGCCACGCATCGCCCGGCGGTATTGCAGCTGGTTGATCGCATCATGCTGATGGATAAAGGCAGGATTGCGCGGGATGGCTCAAAAGCAGAGATGCTGGTCACCCGGCCCGAAGCCAGTGCCGCGCCGCATCAGGGCAACGTCAATGTTAAACCGCAGGGAGCACAGGCATGAGTTTCTCCTTATTCCGTAAAAAGAAGCATCAGCGTTCCCGTCAGCGCGTCTCTTCCGGCGGCCTGATCATCATGTCGGTGCTGGTCATGCTGCTGCTGTTCTTTGTCTGGGCTTCTAACTTTGAACTGGATGAAGTCACCGTTGGTGTCGGCAAAGTGGTACCCAGCTCACACGAGCAGATCATCCAGTCACTGGAAGGCGGGATCCTCAAAGAGCTGAAGGTTCACGAAGGCGATGTGGTTGAGGCGGGCCAGGTGCTGGCCCTGCTGGATCCCACCCAGATTGACTCCGGTGTGCAGGAAAGCACGTCGCGTTTACGCGCAGCGCTCGCGACGGCGGCCCGCTTACAGGCTGAGACGGCAGGCACGCCGCTGACCTTTCCGCCGGAAGTTTTAGCGGATCCGTCCCTGGTGGCCGCTGAGACGGCGCTTTATCACTCGCGTCGTGAGAACTACAGCAAAACCATCAGCGGCCTGACTGAAGCGCTGAGTCTGATTAACCGCGAACTGCAGCTGACCTCTTCCCTAGTGGCAAAAGGCGCGGCAAGCAATGTGGAAGTGCTGCGCCTGAAACGTCAGGCTAACGACCTGCAAAGTAAGCTCAACGACGCGGAAAATAACTATATCGTGCAGGCCCGTGAAGAGCTGGCGAAAGCCAATGCCGAAGCGGCGTCTCAGCGCTCGATTATCATCGGGCGAGCGGACTCACTGAAGCGCACAGTCGTTGTCACGCCGGTCAGAGGGATCGTTAAAGATATCGAGGTGAACACCGTTGGCGGCGTGATTCCGCAGCGCGGCAATCTGATGGAAATTGTGCCGCTGGATGAGCAGCTGATGATTGAGGCGCAGATTGCCCCGCGCGATGTTGCCTTTATCACACCCGGCCAGCGTGCCGTGGTGAAACTCACGGCCTACGACTACAACATCTATGGCGGTCTGGAGGGCAAAGTGGCCTCTATTTCTCCCGACACCATTCAGGATGAAGTTCATCGCGACCAGTACTATTACCGCGTCTACATCCGCACCGATAAGGATTATCTGGTCAATAAAAAAGGGAAAAAGTTTCCGGTTTATCCGGGGATGATCGCGATGGGTGAGATCCACACCGGCAGTAAAACCATCATGGAGTATCTGATGAAACCGCTGAACCGGGCGAAGGAAGCGCTGCGGGAGAGGTAAACATAAGATTTGCTGCCCCTGCTGGTGGGGCAGCTAACCCCGGATTTCATGCACTGCCCCGCCCATCAGGCACCCACTCATCTTCCCCTTCCCTGTTCTGATATTCTTTAACCTCCTCTCAAAATATTTCGAAAATTCACTTTCAGGTGGTCAGCCTGACCGTCGGGTTGTGGCCATGTTTTAATATTTACATGGCATAGTGCCTTTGCTTAGATGATAACTGACAAGGTGAATAACTGATTAAGCGGACCCTGATGATGATGAAGGCGCTGACTGAGCGGCAACTGACGATTATGCGACAGCTTATTTCTCATAACAGTTATGTGAGCCTGAACGCTATTTCAGAGAAAACAGCCATCACCACCCGAACCTTACGCCGCGACATCGCGGATATTAATGAAAAACTCTCTGACCAGGGAATCAACCTCAGCGGAAAAAGTGGGAGAGGGATCACAATTAAATTCGCTGATGCGCAGTCAGAAATAGCCGCGCGCCGGATTTTTTCAACGGAAGTTGATGATTTCAGCAGTAACTTCAGGATGCTGAAAATAGCGTCTGATTTATTGATGCTATCACCCAAAAGTTCATCAATCAGTGAACTCGCAGATAAATATTTTATCAGCCGGGCTTCGATAGTGAATGATTTAAAAACATTAGAAGCCTGGTTGCATCAGTTTGATTTAACCTTATTAAAAAGTCGGGTCGGCACCAGCATAAAAGGCAGCGACCAGAATATTCGCATGGCGATGAAAGCGCTGGTATTAAAATCGATTTATAACCGTCAGGACATGATGGAAAGCCGCCTGGATGAAAGCACGTTGCAGGAGCTTTCAGAAAAATTTGGTCAGCAGGCTGTCCACTTTACCCTGCAATTAATTAATTTTATTGAACAGCAACTGCAATATACGATTAGCGATCCTTACTACATCAATTTATTTACCCATATTCTGGTGCTGATCCACCGGAGTCACTCGCCGATGCAAAGGACAGACGCCCGCGCGGTGACCATGAGCCGGGTCAGCGACCATCACGCCTGGCAGGTTTCGCTGGCGGTGATTGAACGCATCGAAACCGCTTACAACACGGTACTG
The DNA here is from genome assembly GCF_025153065.1 of Pantoea sp. XY16. Taxonomy (NCBI): domain Bacteria; kingdom Pseudomonadati; phylum Pseudomonadota; class Gammaproteobacteria; order Enterobacterales; family Erwiniaceae; genus Pantoea; species Pantoea sp. XY16. The sequence goes on from NZ_JANZNP010000007.1 coordinate 13,684, forward strand.
GTGGCCGAAGAGTCGCACTCCATCTATCAGTATCTGGTCTCCTCCGGTAAGGCGGGCGGCGAGATGCCACAGCATGATGACTCGCTGATATCCGAACGTGAAACCCGCTTTGCGGAGGCGCTGATTGCCCGTGTAGCCCAGCGCATCAATATCGAAATCACCACGGACCAGAACCTGCAGGCTTCGCTGTCCTCGCATATCAAGCCGATGCTGAATCGCCTCCGATATCACATCCGGATTAAAAATCCGCTGCTGCATGATATCCGGACCGAGCTGGGAACGGTGTTCGCCGCCGTCAAAGCGGTCATCAGCCAGCTGACGCAGGAGTACAGCCTTGATGAGATCAGTGACGATGAGGTGGCGTACCTGACCGTGCATATTCAGGCCGCCATCGAAAACAGCATCAAGGTAAAACGGGTATTGCTGGTCTGCTCCAGCGGTCTGGGCACCTCACAATTGCTTTACGGACGGATTATCCGCGCCTTTCCTGACTGGAAGATTATCGACATCGTGCCAGGGAAAAACATCGCGGATTCCCTGAAACGACATGAGTGTGACGTGGTGATCTCCACCATCCGGCTGGAGCCGCTGGAAAAACCGGTGGTCTATGTCTCGGCCCTGTTTTCGGCGAAAGATATCGCAAGAGTAACGGAATGTCTGGTATCGAATTCGATTAATTAATAATGGAGAAGCAACATGACTACAGCCGTGGCTATTAATGAAGTCCTGAAAGAAGAGTGTATTATTCTCGATGTCGACTGCCAGACGAAAGAACAGATTATTTCTCAGCTGACCGACCTGCTCTGCCAGAGCGGCGCGGTCACCGATAAAGCCACGTTTCTGAACGATGTTTATCTGCGTGAAGAATTAGGCTCAACCGGATTTGAAAATCACATTGCTATTCCGCACGGTAAATCCGCTGCCGTCGCTAAAACCCGGATTGCCGTCGGGCGTTTACGCCGGGATATTCCGTGGGAGACCATCGATGGCACCAAAGTCCGGCTGGTTATTCTCTTCGCGGTGAAAGAGTCCGATAAAGATGTCGGCCATATCAAAATGCTCGCCAGAATATCTGTTGCGCTAGGTGATGAAGATGTGGTCGAGCAATTACTGAATGTGCAACACCGCGAAGAGATGTTTCATTTACTGTTATCCCGCTCGGGAGCCTGAATAAACCGGAGATATGTATGAAATAAAAAAACCAAAGGAGGTATTCCAGGTTGTAGCCATCCCTTCAGACCGAAAAACATAAATATAAAATTTTCACTGGAGAACGTTTATGAACATTATTGCCATTACCGCCTGTCCTACAGGTGTCGCCCACACCTACCTTGCCGAAAGTAATTTAAAAAAAGCGGCAAAAAAACTGGGCCTGAATGTATTAGTTGAAACCCAGGGCGCGATTGAAAGCGAATATATTTTCAGCGACGACGATATTCATCAGGCCGATGTGGTGTTAATCGCCGCGGATAAGAAAGTTGAGATGGCGCGCTTCCAGCACAAAAACGTGATCGAGGTCCCCGTCACCCGTGCCGCGAAAGACGCTGAAGGATTACTCAGCGCCATTGTGAACGGCGAGCTGGCGCCCAGGCTGATCGATTCCGCCCCACAGAACAATACGTCTGAACCGGCTAACAGCGCTCGCGAGGCGTCAGGTTCCCGTTCCTGGATCTCAGAGATTTATGTGCACCTGATCACCGGTGTGAACCTGATGATCCCGTTTGTGGTGGCTGGCGGCATTCTGATCGCCCTGAGCTTTTCATTCGGGATTACTGCGGCCACACCAGGGGACGCTAATTTCAGCCCGATAGCGAAGATGCTTTCGGACATCGGGGGCGGTTCGGCCTTTGCCCTGATGCTGCCGATTCTTGCGCTGGGGATCAGCCAGTCCATCAGCGGCAAAGCGGGCATTGTGGCGGGCGCTGTAGGTGGGATGATGGCAATTCACACCGGCTCCGGCTTCCTTGGCGCGCTGATTGCCGGCTTCCTGGCCGGGTACATCACGCTGCTGATCACCAACCATATTCACCTGCCCAAAGCCGTCGCCGGGTTAAAACCTATTTTAATCGTGCCGCTGCTGAGCGTGCTGCTGACAGGCGCACTGATGGTGCTGCTGATTGGTGAACCAATCAAAATGCTGCTCGGCTGGCTGACCGCCTTCCTCACTTCGCTGGGTAACACCAATGCGGCCATCCTCGGCCTGCTGTTCGGCATGATGGTGGCCTTTGATATGGGGGGCCCGCTCAATAAGACCGTCTGCATGTTTGCGATTGGCCTGATGTCGAGCGGGATTTACGGACCGATTGCGGCCTGTATGGCGGCGGGCATGGTGCCGCCGCTGGGCATCGCGCTGGCGACCACCCTCTTCCGCCGCAAGTTTACCGAGCAGGAGCGCGAGACCGGCAAGGTCACCTACATCCTCGGCCTGTCATTTATTACCGAAGGCGCGATTCCTTACGCGGTCGCCGATCCGCTGCGCGTCATTCCGGCCATTGTGGCGGGTTCCGGATTAGCGGGCGCCCTGTCGATGATGCTGGGCTGCGCTTCCCGCGCCCCGCACGGCGGCATTTTCGTCATCTTCATTCCTAACGTGATCAGCAACGTCATGGGTTATCTGTTTGCGATTGCCGCAGGCAGTCTGCTGACCGCGCTGATCCTGTTGTTCCTGAAAAAAGATATCTCCGTTCCTGCAAAACAAGGATAAAACCTATGCTTTACAACATGAAAGATCTGCTCAGCGTTGCCCAGCGTCATCAGTTTGGTGTGGGCGCGTTCAACATCGCCAGCGCAGAGTTTGGACGCGTGGCGGTTGAGACTGCCGAGCGACTGGATTCACCGCTGATTCTGGAGATCCATCCCGAAGAGATGGCGTTTACCGGCCCGGAGTTTATCGGCTATCTGCGGACGCTGGCGATTCAGGCGCGCGTGCCGGTGGTAATCCATCTGGACCATGGCCGCTCGCTGGAAGAGGTGATGAAAGCGATCTACGCCGGTTTTACCTCGGTGATGATTGACGCCTCGTCTCACCTTTTTGAGCAGAACATTGCGCTGACGAAGAAGATTGTCGAGATAGCGCACACGATTAATGTCTCTGTGGAAGCCGAGCTGGGCACCATCGGTGTGGCGGAAGGCAGCGGCGAAGGCGGCAGTAACGAGATTCTCTATACCGATCCGCAGCAGGCAGAGACCTTTGTGCGCGAGACCGGCACCGACACGCTGGCCGTCGCTATCGGCACCTCGCATGGTCTCTACCCTAAAGGGAAGCAGCCGAAGCTGGATATCGAGCGCTTGCAGCAGATCCGTAAAGTGGTGGATATCCCGCTGGTGCTGCATGGCGGTTCAGGCAACAAAGACAGCGAGGTCGCGGAGTCGATCCGTTATGGCGTCGGGAAAATCAATATCTCCAGCGATATGAAGAAGGCGTTCTTCGTGGCGCTGGAGCAGGAGCTGAAGCTTGGGGGTCACGAGCCTAATGCTCTGTTTGTTAAACCGATGCAGGCGGCAAGTGAAGTCGTCGCAGCGAAGATGGCGCTGTTTAGCTCGGTGGGGAAAGCGGGGCTGTATCGATAAAGGGTTGTTGTGAGTGGATGGCTGGGGTGAGGTTTAGTTACTCCCCAGCTGAAACGTCAGCTGGTGGCGCTGTTAGTTACTCCCCAGCTGAAACGTCAGCTGGTGGCGCTGAAAGAATAGCGCAGCGTTTATCCAGTAGCGACTCAACGGACGCCCGATTCCCCTTATCCCAGCCGCGCCGGGTGGTCAGCAGGATAAACCCTTTTTCTCCCGAGAAAGTCGACGGTATAAGCGCCACACCAGACTCCGCCAGCTGCGGCGAGGACAGATGGAAATAGCGCGCCACGGAGGAAACAGGATAGATCCCCATCGCCGTCGGCTGTATAACGCGACGGGCATAGTAGGTGTGATTCAGCAAACGGTCAGGCAAGGGCCGCCAGTCATTATGAATAAAGGGCCGCTCGGCCTGAAGCTGGCGATAGACATCTTCCCGCAGGCAGGTCAGATGAATATGTAGTTGATTCTGGCTGCGGCCATAAGCGGAATTCAGCGCCATGCCGAGCCGATCCTCAGGTACTTCAGCACCATAGGCCGCCATCAGACGATAGCGCATTAACCAGGCGTAGCCGAAATAATCGGGACGTCCGGGACGCGATAGCGCAATGCTCTCAATGCCGGACATCGCCACCGTGGGCACCAGAATAAAGTGCAGCTTATGGCGAGGATTCTGGATGATGCTGTAGCCCTGTGTGCTGTCCTGCGGCAGATAGATTTGCTGGCAGGGTGCCGGATCGCGACGATAGTGATAGTTATTCATGCAGAGGTCATGCGTGACCGTCCACAGCGCGTCAGAGCGGGCGCATCCTGTCAGTAGTAGCGCGATGATCAGCGGCAGAGATCGGCATCGCCACAACCATTTCCTGTTCAGTGGATCTCGTCCTGTCTGGCGACTCAATGCAGGTACAACCTCATCAGCAAGGGTTCATATTGGGGAGTTTTTATGCAGTTTAGCATGGAGCCGGTGGTGATCGGCTTCAACGGACGCAACTCACAGAATGTTCTCGTAAGCATGCATTGAATCTCATACTTTTTAAGAGCATGATCGCAATAATTATCCGTTGCTTAGCCCTGACTATGACTCCAGCCCAATCACTTCAGACTGCCATTTCCGATGTCGCGGTCTGGCGCAAAGGCGATCAATGCGCCCCTCATAAACCTCTATTGCTGCTCTATATATTATCCCAATACAGAAAAGGTCATTCGCGGCTATTTAACTATGGAAATGAGATTGACGAGCCGTTAACCAGGCTGCTGATTGAGTTTGGTCCGAAAAGGCGTGAGTACTATCCCAATATGCCTTTCTGGCGTTTGAGAACAGATGGATTCTGGACGCTGGAAAACACAGAGAATTGCAGACCTCGTAAAGGCAACATCCAGCCGACTAAGCGCGAGCTGATTGAAAATCAGGTTCGCGGCGGATTTGATGAGGAGAATTATCAAACGCTGCAAAAAAATCCAGCCCTGATCGACAAGCTAGCGCAGCAGATTCTGACTGAGCGCTTTCCAGAGAGTCTCCAGATTAAACTGGCCGAACTGTTAGGCTTCGATTTAGTCACGCTGATGAGAACTCGCGACCCTCGCTTTCGCGACATGATTTTACGGGCTTATCACTCGCAATGCGCCATTTGCGGGTATGACCTGCGACTGGATGGTGCGCTGGTCGGACTTGAGGCGGCGCACATACGCTGGAAGCAATATGGAGGCCCTTGTGAAGTCAATAACGGACTGGCCCTCTGCTCCGTACACCATTCTGCATTCGACAAAGGTGCTATCGGCATTGATGAAGACCTGAAGATTCAGATATCAGGTGGAGTCAATCGTAGCCCCATTGTGGACCAGCTTTTCTGGGCGCTTGAAGGACACAGGCTTCATCTGCCTAAAGATAAAATGCTGTGGCCTGCTGAGCGGTTTATTGAGTGGCATCAGACGCAGGTGTTTAAAACCTGAGGTGCATAAAGGTTTCCTCAGCCTCCCGTTAATTACGCGGATGGAAAATGTTGGCAGAGGCTGAATATTCGCTTTTATTAATAAATAGTATGCTGGCGCATTCGCTTTGTATGAAGTGGATATAACGTTGACGTCGGGGATGGTATTTCTTTGCAGTCGGGCATTGAGGCGTCAGGCTGCAATGCGTTAAGCGTGGCCAACAGTGAATAAAGTCCGGCAACGGATGCGCTGGTAGAAGTGTTCTGGTCCTGATAGTTAACCGCTCCCGATGTGATATCGGAAGCGGCTTTTCATTCAGACGACTTTCTGTTTACCAGATATAACCTGAATAAACTCCTGCACCTGCTTTTGTTTCCGCGCCGACAGCTTGCACACTTGGCGCAGAGACTGCATCAGTTCGCTCTCCTGTAGCGCGGTGAGCACAATACAGCCTTCCATTACCTTTACATCTACTGCTGTACCCGTAGCAAAACCGGCTGCTTCCAGCCATTGCCCTTTCATGGTAATAGCAGGGATCCGGCTGTAATCCGGATAGCGACTCGCGTAGCCAACCGTTAATTGACGGTTATTTGCCGGGGAGACTTCTGGTTCAATCTTTATTGACCAACTTAACGTAGAAAAAACCATTCTTAGGGAGGCGAGCCGACTTCATTTTAAGCATCACGCCGTAAAAAACAGTGATAACTGCGCTCATGAATCATCCCACTCACTGAGTAATCTTCCCCTCTTCAAAAGACATGTCATTATTAAGAGAAAAAATTCACATCCCTTAGATATATTACATTTCATCAATTTTACTTTTCCATTCATCTTCTTTTTTTTTCAGTTTTTCAGCTAATTTTGGATAATATATTTTACTGGAAAAATCAATTGGCCAACAAACTGATGTTGCATAGAAAAGTAATGCTAAAGAAACTAACAGACCAATAAGATAATGAGGTGTTGTTGGATCGCTATGCTTCGATTGTTCCCATAACCAATCAATGAACATTTTACTGGAACCATTTGACTTGGAAAAATACCACTCAATTGAAAAAACAAAAAAAGTCCCGAAAGCAATTATTTCCGATAATCGCCTATTTTTAAATTCTTCATGTCTTTTGTTTTTCTCTTCCGAGTAAATTTTAAATGACAGATCGTCTCCCTTACTTAAAGCATCATCCCGTAGCTCAGACATTGAAACTTCAGTTCGCGATTTTTGATAAATATTATCTTCGTTGAATGTTAATAATTTGCTATATTTTACTCTTATTAAAATAAGATTGAAAAACAAAGTTTTTATTTCCAAGACAACAGATGAAAATATCCCTAGAGCAATAATCATGCCTGCAAAATCTGCAATTGAGAGATCAAATTCCTTACCTAGCTTTATACCAAAAAGGCCATTTCCTTTTAGATAGAAAAAAAGAACATCAAAACATATAGTGAAATAAATAACCTTTGCTACTTTTGCTAAATCCCATAATCCATCAACAAAACTTAATACAGAAAGCGTAGAACCACTACTATTATTACTAGACGACATAAACCCTCTCTATACAATTTTATATACAATACATTTTAACAAATTAGTATCCTGCAAAAATTTTAGTGGCTAACATATTTTTATATTATCTCGGAGATTTAAATATGTTATGCGGGCTGTCGCCCGACACAACATATAAAAAATTATTTCGTTATTTAGGTAAGAAAATTCTCTTGTCTTATTATTCCTTTGATACTTCGGCCAAAATATCGTCCAAAGAACTCGCTACCACATAGCGCCCAGGATTCTCATAAAGAGTTCTACTATCCAAGGCAAGAGCCTGGAAATGCGCCTTGCCACATACGATCTTAGCGCTCTCTTTATCTCGCAGATCATCGGCAAACAGACTACTTTTGGTCTCCACCACAAAATACAGACGCTGCGCATCATCTTCCTCTACCAGCACAGCCCAGTCCGGATTGTAGCTACCCAGTGGAGTGGGGACCTTGAACCAGCCCGGTAATTTGGCATAGAGTTTGATCGCGTCGTTTTTCTCCAGCGCGTCGGCAAAGTCTCGTTCTGTGGTCGAGTCGTACACCACATGTTCGTATATCGACTTTTGGGTATCCATTAACATGTTCTGGAGATAACCAGTAAGTTCTTCTTTCTCGAACAACTCCTGCGCATACACGTGCTGATCACCTAACATCTGATACTTGATGCCATCGACCAAGGCTAGCCGTTTGCAGCGGTTTATAGTTTCGGCGGCCAATTCGATAAATTGCTGCGGGTTACGTTTGAAGTCATCCAGACGTCCGCTTCCGGTCAAGATACTAATGATAGTACGGCGGGTCAGTTGGGTACGATCCTGCAAGTCCGTCAGAATATCCGGAAGCTCAAGATCTGTTTCATCCAGCACTACCGTTGAAGCTCCAGCTTTCTCTGTCGCTTGAACACCGGCCTTACCAATAGCGATATCGGCCTTACGCCATTGCAGGCGTGCTTTGACAATCGTGGGGGCCTTTTGTAGGAGGCTAATACAGTCGGCGATCAACTTGGTGTTATCAAACTGCACGCGATAGGTGGTTTGATGCTTGATGCGGTCCCATAACGCCTTGAACTCGTCGCTGAGATAGATGGCTTTGCCATCCATGCCCTTGCGCAGCGGCACTGGCTTGCGTTCATCGGCATTTTTGATCTCAAGACGACCGGACACCTTACGCAACACCTCGGCAATTTGGCCTTTTTGTGCCTCAAACTCTGCCGGTAGTACCAAATTGCCCTCTTTCAGAGCCTTTTTCAAAGAGTCCTGAACTTTCCCCTTGGCGTCAATATGGCCAGCCGCTTTCAAGTGCTCCCATAGAACCTTAGATTGCTCGATACCCAATGGAACGGTCTGCCCATCGCTAGCCACCACAGCAATAACAGCAAACTGGTGCTGCTCGACAATGCCAAAACGTATACCTGTTTCTGCCTCTATTTCTTTCTGCAAGTTCTCAGCAAACTGCTCGTAGTTTTCAGTGGCCACCACGGTTAAAGTGTTAACCTCGAAACCACGTACCCGCTCTCCATGTTGGTTAACACATAAACGCAGTCCACGCCCAATGGTCTGGCGACGCTCACGTTCACTCTGTATGTCACGCAACGTGCAGATCTGAAATACATTGGGGTTATCCCAGCCTTCCTTGAGGGCTGAGTGAGAAAAGATGAATTTGAGCGGCGTATCAAAGGAAAGCAGTTTTTCCTTTTCCTTCATGATCAGGTTATAAGCACGCTCAGCATTCTCCCGGTTGCCTGCATTATTCTCGGCAGTGTCCGTCCACCGCCCTTTCTTGTCCCTAGAAAAATATCCGTTATGTACTTCTTCAGCGGCAGAGTTCAAGTCGATCTCGGCAAACAAACTCTGATAGGCCGGTAATCTGGCAGCCCGGCGGTATTCTTCTTCGAAGATACGAGCATAATCGCCTTTGACTGGATTGCCGTCCGTGTCGTACTGTCGATACTTGTCAACAGCGTCAACGAAGAACAGGCTCAATACCTTGATACCCAACGGACGCAAACGTTTTTCCTTATCCAGATGTTCGCGGATCGTACGTCGGACCATTTCACGCTGCACGGCCAATGCATCCACATCACCATGAGCTTGACCCTGTTTCAAAAACACTTCACCGCCAGGGTAGCGTAGTTCTATATATTCGCTCCCCTTAGCCGTGTTGATCTCACCGACGCGAAAATCCGCATAAATGGAACGTTTGGCAAGTTGCTCCAGATCGTCACCATCTGAAACGGTCAACTCTTGTCTCTTCACGCCACTGGCGGTGGTAACGTCCAGTTCGATCCTGGCACTAATGGTACCGCGCTTGTTGGCAACCGCCACTAACCGTACAAACGCTTTATTATGCGCGTCTTCAACTGTAGCAGAGGCTACCTCGATCTGTTTAACCAGCTTGCGTTCGTAGGCATCTACGGCATCAAGGCGAAACACCATGTGATGCTTATTCACATGAGTCGCTGAATAACGCAACGTGCACAGCGGGTTCATCGCATCCAGCGCTTCTTTTCCACGCCCTTCGAGACCGCCATCTACACTTTGTGGTTCGTCAACAATGACAACAGGCCGTGTTGCCTTAATCAGATCAATCGGTTTCTCACCGCCAGTCTTTTCACTTTCTTTGTAAAGGTTGTTCACATCCTTTTTATTGATAGCGCCTACCGTCACCACCATGATCTGGATGTTCGAACTGGTGGCAAAATTGCGCACTGGCCCAGGTTTGGTGGAGTCGTACAGAAAATAGTCAAAAGGGACACCGGCATAGAGCCCCTTAATATGATCCTCGGTGATTTGTAGGGTCTTGTAGACACCTTCTTTGATCGCCACCGAAGGCACCACAATCACGAACTTGCTAAAACCGTAGCGCTTGTTTAGCTCAAAGATGGTACGCAGATAAACATAGGTCTTACCGGTACCTGTCTCCATTTCCACGGTGAAGTCGCCAGAGGCTAATGTTTCAGATGGCGGCAGACCACCTCGAAACTGGATATCAGCCAAATTTTTGTGTAGCTCATCGTCAAGCAGGGTCAGGCGGTTACCAACGCCTAGATCAGACTCGGCCATACCCAATGTCAATTGCTCTGGCTGCGTTCCGGTAAGCAAGCCTGCGCCCGAGTGTGGGACCTTCATCGTCACAGTGAACTCGGTACGACAGATTTCCTGGCCACGAAACAAATCGCATACTGCTTCAATAGCCTGCATCTGATAATCGAGGTTAGGCTCGAAATGAAGTTTCATATATCTCCTCTCACAAACTGCGCACGTTCTGGATGCCATACTGTTCCAGAATGGCGGCGAGATTAGTTTTCGCCACATCATCAGCAAAAGCGCTATCGCGGAATACGCAAGTGGTATTACCAACTGGTGCCAACTCCTGATACCAACCGGTGATACCTTGAGCAAGGGCCTCCACTTGGTCCCGCTTGATTTGCTCTGCCAGGCAGGCCGTTAGCACACCACCACCGACGGTGTAAACCTCATGGCCAGCTATAGTACGCTGTTCGATAGGTACGCAAAGATCCAAGCCGAGTTTAAGCAGTAGCTCGTACAGTACATCGGCTTCGCTTCGACCCTCAAGCAAGTGATCTTCATAATCGAGCAATGTAGCTTCCAGATTTTCTGGATTAGGGTTCCAGGCACGGATATTGGAGCGATCAAGCTTGAAGACACGGAAACCGCTATCCCCTTGCCATTCTGGGTTGTCGGCTTTGATCTTGGCCGCGGAGCGGCGCAGACGTTCCTTGGTGATATCGGAGATACGCTGAAAAGAGTTATTAACTAATGGCTCAGGCAACTGAACTAAAATAAAACGCACAGGATTTTCAGAGCCCCCCCGTGAATAGGAAGCATGCCCTGTTGTTCCACTACCAGCAAAAAAATCAAGAACCAAATCATCTGGTGAGTCACAGCATAATTCAAGAATCCGTTTTATAAGCCTTACTGGCTTGGGAGAATCAAACACTTGGCTCCCATCAAACAAAGCCTTTAACTCTGTTGTCGCTTCCTGTGTATGGCCAACATCCTCATAATCCCAAACAGAACGTGGCACTACATCGTCCATTTCTGAAAGAAATAGCTTAGCTCTTGGAAACGCAGCTTTTCCATCAGCCCCCCAATACAATCTATTATCTGCCAGCTGTTCAGCTGTCACCTCTGGGCCATACTTCCAAACGGCCGTCTCTTTCGGCCAAACATCTTCACCAGTATTTGGATTTCGAATCGCATAAAAGAGGTTGGGTCGCTCATCCTTAGATTTATTACATGTATATGTTGCGGAATTCCATAGTCCCCGAGGGTCATTATCAGGATTCTTGTAGTTAGACAATTGTTGAGCATTTCTTGGTAACTTATTTGGCCGCCAAATATCTTTATTTTTCGCATAAACAATGACTAAGTCATGATCTGAACTAAACCATTTCGCATCATTTGCTGGAGAGACACGTTTTCTCCAAATTGCTGAAAGTACGAAGTTTTCCTCACCAAAAATCTCATTCATGATAAGCAGGAGATTCGCTGCTTCATTCTCGTCGATGCTTATAAAAATCGCACCATCTTCCTTAATTAGATTTCTGGCAAGCTTCAACCTCGGGTACATCATATTCAGCCAGTCAGTATGAAAACGCCCACTAGCTTCAGTATTGCTGCTGATCTTCTGCCCATCTTCTACCTGTCCGGTAAGTTCCAGATAATTTTTAATGTTGTCCTGGAAGTTATCCGGGTACACGAAATCCTTACCGGTGTTATAAGGCGGGTCGATAAAGATCAGCTTCACCTTCCCGGCATAGCTCTTTTGTATGAGCTTAAGAACTTCGAGATTATCTCCTTCGATCATCAGGTTCTGAGTGGTAGCCCAGTCCACGCTCTCTTCGGGGCATGGGCGCAGGGTGCCAGTGCTGGGCGTCAGTGCCAGTTGCCGTGCACGGCGTTTGCCATGCCAGTTGAGGCCATATTTCTCGTCGGCGTCATTGATACTTTTATCACCCACTAATGCTTTCAGCACATCTACATTCACAGCAACGCCATCAGGCCCTTCGGTAATCAGTTCAGGGAACAGAACCTTAAGCTGTGCAATATTGTCAGCCACCAAATCAGCAGACTGAGCCTCTGGGTTGTTGATGTCGACTTTCTTCATGGTCATAGCATGATTCTCAGTTAATTTAGTATTTTTAGGATCAAACATCCTGTGGGCCACCCATCTGGCGATCAAAGGACTGCCGAATCAGGCCCATGACATAGGGAAGTTGCTCAAAGCTGGACAATCCGATTTCCACATCGCCATTGCCCCAACGGCCAAGGTTTGTAACATCGGTACATAGCCCTTTAGGGTCATCTATCTCGCTGAACGGCATGTTAAGCGACAAGCGTAAACGCTTGGCCAGGGGAACAACATCTACAAAGTTGGTCTCTGCTTTGTAGGCAACGTAGAGCTTGAGATATTCTTCGTAAATGCATGGATCTAAATCTAAAATCGCTTTGCGCAAGGCATCAAATAAGGCGCTTACAGAGCCCTTGGCAAGGTATGGATGGTCAACAATGCTGTATTGCTGCCCTGTGTTAGTTACCGTGGAGCTATAGGCATTAAGGACGCTACTATCCAGCAATGGTAGCCCCCATACTTGGGTTGCGACTTTGGCAAGTCGCTCAGCACGTGCCTTGATTGTATTCTCGTCCCATCGACTCAGTTCACCCAGCCCCTCATTGATATTGAGGGCACTGTATTTGTAGCCAATCTTATTACCTTCGCTATTGGTGATCTGGTCACGCTTATAGGCGAATGAATAATCGCTGTATTCGCTGTTGTAGCCCGTTAAAGTGAGATTGCCCAAGGTATGTAACCATGTCTGCTGGATCGTTTGCCAATCTGGGCCGAGTTCTGCTTGCCACTCCGGTGACAACACTTTATTTTGCGGCAGGATGTGCTCGATGGTGTAATCCTCCAGCACAATTCGCTCCTTACGGCCGTGATTTTCCAAACGTCGTAACCAATAGCTGCGACTACGAAAATTATACAGATCTCGTTGTGTGATCTTGTGTTGGAATTCTTCATCATTAGGGAAGCGACGGTAAGATGGCAGTAGCAAAAACGCGGCCCGGACGCTCTCCAAGTAACGATCTTTCTTCAACGTGCGACTCAGGCTGGCAAAGGTTTTGTTGAGCGAGTTAGTGGGAATAGCGCAGATAGCGCGTCGAAACACATAACTTTCCACCAAACGAATGATGCTCACCAATTCGTCGGCTGACAGTCGAGCCATCTTGTAATCATGATAAGCATCAAGCAAGAAAGGATAAGCCACATCTACTTTGAGTTCACGCAGGTCATGGAAAGCTTGTTTTAATAGTGGCGCACTTTCTGCTCCAAGAGCCATAGCGCAGTAGTAACTTGCAAAGGCGTGTATATCGGCAACGAGTGCGGTAGTATCAACTTGGCTAGAGCGTGCGAAGGCCTTAAAGGCGATGTATACATCACGCACGTTCGGAATATCTCCCGTCTTAGCAGTGAGGTAGTGACGCATAAAAGGATCAAAATGCGTCACGTAGGCCGCCTGACCAAACGCCTTTTCCATTGGCCGCCAGTAACTCTGATAGAGCTCCGTCTGAAGCTTTGGCTCTAGCCCCATTAAGATGTAATTGCGAATCAGATCTGCCTGACTCAACTCAAGACCGGTGGAGTTCATGCTTTCGAAGATTAATTGCGGGTTATCCCGAGTACGATCAAGCGACACTTCTACAATGAGTAACTTGGCAAGGCCTTGGCAGATAGCTTCGAGCTCGCCCTGATGCTTTTCAATCAGCGCCTGGAAGAGCTTGTAATTCTGCTCAATGCGAGAACTCACCTCCATAGGCATCGGCGTTGATTTCAGGATTGCCAGCAGAGTTTCTTTGTCAGTTTCCGACAGGATGAGCTTATAGTGGCGTTCGCCGTCTTCATCTGGATTAAGTAAGTAGTAATTGCGCAACTTACGGGCGGAAAAGCTGTCGAGTAGTTCGGGAAGTTGATTAATTTCAAAGTGATTAGCTAACGCTGCAATCAGTAAAGTACTGGTGGTCAGGCGTTGCTGCCCATCGATGACCAACAGCGCTTCCTGAGTCGTCACAGTGGATAGACCTCGCTCCACATAGACGATAGATCCAATGAAATGGCCGTCGATATCCTTGTCACGGCCAGCGCGCGTTAAGTCAGACCAGAGCTGTTGACACTGAGCTTCCGTCCACGAATAGTTACGCTGATAAATAGGGATAACGAACTGTGGAGACTTGCGTAAGAACTTAAGCAGATTAGTTTCTGAGGCTTTCACTTCTTATTCCTTAGAGATATTGTGCGATCCGCTGACGCTCAGCCTGCAGTACTTGCAACCGAAGATTCACTTCAACTTGGCGTGCCATTTGTTTTTCTTTTACGGCTTGCCCCCGCAGACGGTTAATTTCGCCTTCGAGCCGTTCGTAATCGGCTAAAGCTTGCCGACGTGCCGCAGCCTGTTCCTGAGTTGTTGTCATCCGGTAGCTTCCCGTCAACCGAGCTGCCAGAAGTGCCTGTACGCAATCTATCCAGCCCTGGTAAAGGGTGTACAGCGTGACCTGTGGTTGACGTGTGACTGATAGAGACTGCATGAAGGCTTGCTCGACTTCCGAATATGTTAAATGAGTAGCCACCGTAGTTTCCGGCATAGCGCGGAATAGTGCGGCAGATACCAAGCCGCCTTCAAGTACGACTTTGCTGAACTCGTTTTGCGCCCAGCGTTTGTGAGCAAGAAAAAGGGTCTGCGTCTGCCCGTCAATCAGTTGCAGCAGTACCGGATAAGGCACTGCACGATGCACTAACTCAGCCAAGTGAGACCGATGTGTAGCTTTTACGGCCCCCTTTAAGGTCACAGCCAGTACCGCGACCTCGAGATATTCGCGCCGAGTATCCCGATAGCTTGGCACCCCGATGGTATTGGGTTTAAGTGCTGCAATCCACTGGATTTCTGCGATATTATCAATGATCAAACGCTTGTCCGCTACCGTAGCGGCACTGTTTTCAAGCAGCAATTTCTTGGGAACACGCTGACCCACTCGACAACTGTCGGGAAGGCCTAATGCCTGGATAAAGGTTCCCACGTCAATGACTGTCATGCTGACTCCCTCTCTGGCAAAATCACCATAAACGCTATTACCTCAAAATCATTGATCCCAGCAAACTCTCCTTTGATGGCGTGAGTCCCACCTGGAGTGAACAGGCTGGCGACTGCGCGCTCTTCATTTTTACCCGCTATTGAGGCAACCGCTGCAGCGAGTAGTTTTTGGGCATGGCTCATTTCTTCGCCTTGCCTAGTTTTTTTGTCAAAGCGTGAACAGGCCGTCTCGTCGGGAAGTTCACGCCCAAGCGCTAGACGCTTTAAGCTGTCAAGGATGCGTTTAGCCTGTAGGTAAGGAAGTAAAACGGCACCATCATCGCCAACGTGGACTAAGTAGTGTGGTGCGAGTGGGTAATCTGATGTTACTCGGTCAGTTTGTACCTTCTGCCCTACAGATTTACAGACTTGCAAACAGAAAATCACGCCGGGTGGAATTTCAGAGTCCAAGGTGGTGGTAACAGCATATACACCGAGAGGTTGGCTCTCCAACTTGCCTGGATGAGCTTTCATATACTCTGCTAAATCGATGCGGAAATCGGTTAGGGTTAGGTCGGTAATCGATACACCGTTTGAAAGGTCTTCCATATCGATAACCGTGTCCTGCAATTTGAGTAGCTGTTTGCGCCGATACTCTAAATCGTTCATAGGGTTACCTGACTGCTGCTCGATAAGATTCTCTTCGCCTGTGGCAGAGATATCAAGCAGCACCATACGGCCACTGACCCGCTGTTCCAGGTTTATATATTCCTCCAACTCCATGTTAGGCCAGAAATTTACAAGCTGGATACATTTGTTAGGTGAGCCAATACGATCAATACGACCAAAACGCTGAATAATACGCACCGGATTCCAGTGAATGTCGTAGTTGATTAGCCAGTCGCAGTCCTGCAGGTTCTGGCCCTCAGAAATACAATCAGTAGCTATCAGTAAATCGATTTCACCTTCACTAGTGAGATCCTCCGGGCGCTCCTTGGCTCTCGGAGCAAACGCGGACAATACTTCGCTCATGTTCTTACGTAAGCCCGGCAATGTAGTCTGTATGCCAGCACTCCCAGTGACCAATGCGGCATCGATCCCCAACCTGGCCTTGGCCCATGGGCCGAGTTGCGCATAAAGGTAGCTTGCGGTGTCAGAAAATGCAGTGAATACGATAATTTTTTGGTTACCGCTATTGATGGGATAGAGACATTTGTGTTCAATCATCTGACGCAGGGCTGCCAATTTAGCGTCACGGCCAGCATCAACCTGTTTGGCAGCTGACAAAAGAGTAGCCAAACGATTACGGTCCTCGATTAAGTCTTGCCTCCAGCGAATCAAGTCCACATCACCGAGCAATACCTTAACTTTGCGACCAACTAGTAGAGCTTCAAAGGAAGGATCGTCGATGTCTACATCAGTAATGTCGATTTCTTCAAGCTCGCTCGTATGGGATTCAATATGAGCCAAAGTTGCTTCAACATCCCTGAGTTGCCGTTGCACCGTCAGCGCGAATGACGTTACCGAACTTTCCATACGCTTCAGCACATTTACCCGCAGTAGGTTAATTAGGCTTTCTTCCCGGTCTGCTTGATGGAAAAAACTTTCCCCACCGCGAATCTGCGTACTGTACTTAGCATCGTAGGCCGCCTGCTTATGCGGCAAAACATAGCGAAGCGGGGCATAACTGGCCAGCGTGAGGCGGCGGATTTCATGATTAATCTCGCGAATAGCTCGGAATTCACCAGCAAGATCAACATCAGCCTTGATGTTTATCGGCGGTAAGCGATCAGGAAAGCGACCTGTCTCACTAGTGCCGTAGTATTTCTCCACATGCCTTCGCGAACGGGCGATAGTTAGATGGTCTAGAAGTGTAAAGTAATCAAAACCTAGCATCTCAACAAGTTTAGAAGGTTTTTTTTCAGACTCGTCCATTGCCAACCAACGGTTGAACTGAGCCTGGGCCTTTCGAGTAGTTGTCTCAACACTGGTTATTCCGTGTTCCTGTAGGGCCGCGTCATCACCTTCTGTAACAAATGCAATCTGATTACGCAAATCAGAAAGACGATTATTGACTGGTGTCGCTGACAACATGAGGACTCTGGTTTTGACGCCCTCCTTGATGATACGCCGCATCAAACGATCATATCGCGATTCTTTACCTTTATGCGTCACCTTATTACGGAAATTGTGTGATTCATCAATCACCACCAGGTCGTAGTTACCCCAGTTAATATGTGACAGGTCTATATCGCCCGAGCTCCCCCTATCGCGTGACAGATCTGTATGATTCAGCACATCATAATTGAAGCGATCAGCAGCAAGAATGTTACGTTTGTCATTAGTTTGGTAGAGAGTCCAGTTATCACGCAATCGCTTAGGTGCTAATACCAGAACACGATCATTACGCAGCTCGTGATATTTAATAATCGCCAGTGCTTCGAAGGTTTTACCTAGACCAACACTATCAGCAATGATACAGCCGCCAAAACGATTGAGTTTATCGATAGCACCTACTACGCCGTCGCGCTGGAACTTGAATAGCTTTTTCCAGACCACCGTATTTCGGATGCCGGTTGCAGATTTGACGATGCGCTCTTCGTCCATTCCATCATCGCTATCACGAAATAGGTTGTGCAATATGAGAGAATAAATGGTCGATGGATCACGGTGTTCACCGATGGAACGTAAAGCTGCAACCATTGCATCGCGATCACTTTCACCATTTACTGAATCACTATTTAACGCATCTTGCAAACTCAGCCATTGTTGATCGAACCACTGGGATAATATGGCAGCTTCACTGGAAGATTCTGAAGACTGAATCAAGCTAAGGGGGTTCCCTGGTGTCAGTCCAAGGCCAGCCGTAGTAAATGCGAATGAACCCAAGACCACTTGCTGAGGGGTAGCATCAGGTTTACGCATTACTATAGTACCCTGTGGCACCAGCCCATGTGCGCGGCGAAGCTCTACATTTTCACTTATCCATTCCGCACATTGATTGGCTAGCCAACGTGTCTGTAGGCAATTCCGCGCACCACGGTCACCTTCCTCTCCGAGGACGTCGAGTGCTTTATCGTCAGGTGATAAGATAAATTGAACCCTTTCAAGAACAGACAACGCATCACGTATCTCAGCAAAAGCATATAAAGAGAACGAAGGAGTTACGCAACCTAGTTGATTGCCACGCTTAATATGAGGTCGGATTAGGTCTATGACACGATCTGTACCTGAATTATGAATTATTTTCACGGACAAACTCCTTTATTACCTAACTCCCTTCGGTATTAGGTTATAATAATCATTATCGAGCACTGCATCACGGATTTTATATTTAGACCAAAGCTTTAAATCAAGACCATCTTTATCATACTATAATAAAATATGGGAACTTCAAGCTAATTTAATGAATTTAATAATATGACATTATCACACTTGTCATGAACTGCAATATTTAATGCATTTAGGTTGAAAATGAAACTAGCATTTTATTTTCCAGCAAAAAAAACCATATTAATCAAGTTCGCTAGCACAACAACTTCTGGATCTCACCTGACTTATAAACGCAATATCAATTTAAAAAATAACATAGAATTAAAATAATTACGTTATAGTTAATCAACTGCATTATTTCACGCCTACCATGTATAATCCAGCCAATTCAATATAACACTCTTAATGCTCTTACTCAGAAATGAAAATACTGATTAATTTAAAAGCTGACAGAAACCTATGACGTCTATAGAATGCATTAACGGTAACTGGTTGTTAAATGAATCAACGCTCTCAAATGAAATGTATTAATCATATTATTCCGTTTAGCACCCAGATAATTATACCACTACTACAACATTAGCACACGCTCTTAGCAGACTAAGTATTTCTATGCTTCACTTTTTTCAGTATGAAAATTAATATCATTCATACTCCTAGTTATCTTCTTTCAATATGCTTACGCTACTATATGTACATCATTGGACCAGCCTATATATTCAGCTCTGTATTCACAAGCATATTAATGTGTGAGGAACTCAAACTCACATCGGATAAATCAAAAGCAGACGTAATCCCTTGCAAGGTTTTAGATTTCAGACACAAAAAAAGCCGCCCTTAAGCGACTTTAATTTGCATATCTGGTGCCGAAGGCCGGAATCGAACCGGCACGCCTCGCGGCGGTTGATTTTGAATCAACTGCGTCTACCGATTTCGCCACTTCGGCACTGAAGGGTATGCGGAAAACGTTGAGGATTATACCGTTACCCCCTGTTTCCGCAACCCTTATCGGCAGGCAGTGGTGCAACTGCTGAAAAAACCGTCTTTCGGGTTCTAAGGGACACTGTGTGACACCCTTGTCAGAAATTCTTCACTCATCCTCGACCGCTGCAAAGCACTCACGTCACCCATCAAGTTTCACCGGCCTGACAAAAGCGCTAACCCGAAACAACCTTCACATCCGTCACCAGCGTCGGCAGATCCCACGTGCCGCCCGCATGGATATAACGACACATACCGGTCCCACCGTCATAGCTTTTGCGGAAAGCTTTGCCGTCCCATACCCAGCTTTCCTGGCTCATGCAGTCGCCGATGCCGCGGCCTTTCTGCACGCTGGTAATCTCGCCCTTGTCGTAATCGGACCCGGAAATGGTCACCAGTTCAGGCTTGCCTTTCAGCTGATTATCAATGACCCAGTAGCCATATCCTTCGTTATAAGCGGCACGCCAGCAGAGTGCTGAAAGCAAGGCGTGTGTGTCATCCAGTGGCGTAAGCGTGAGTCCGTCGGTTTCCGGATCGCTGTTTTCGGCCGGTGAATAGAGGCTGTCGCAGGTGTCATCGTCGTTATGATTGACCGTTGCAAGCAGTCGGGTTTTCAGCGCGTCGCTTTCTGCTGCAGTCAGCAAACGGGGTTCGCCGCCGAGGGTTTTAGCCGCCTGAATAACTGGTGCGGGCACAGCCTTAGCCACGCTGCTTTCCGGTTTATTGCCCTTTTTGGTGAGCGCGCCTGCCGTGCCGATACGGCCCTGCACGTCGTCCGCTTTCAGCAGCACGGCATACGCGCCCTCGCCGGAAAGCTGGAATGGCTTTGTGCCGCCTTTAAATTCCACTTTACCGCTGCCTTTCACGGCGCTGATTACCGCAGAAGTCTGACTGGCTGACATTCGCCAGTTGTCATCAGCCGCCACCAGATCGCCAGCGGATTTACCATTGATCCACAGCGTCAGATTTTCCGCCGGTTCGCTGTCATCTTCGGTGTCGCCCAGCGTCACTTCTCCCACTGTCTCCGTTCCCGGTCCAGCAGCACGGGTGAGCAGGATGGAGCCGGAGGGATCCTCTTCTTTGGCATAACCTGCAATGCGGCAGGTCCGAGTGTTATCACAGACAACTTCCCAGTCTTTGTGCTCAAGCGTTTTTCCACTCTGAGTGGCCTGAGCCGACAGGGAGAGCATCGCCAGCACGAAAAGCATCGGTTTACAGTTCACTTTAATCCCTCAGGTTTTATTTCTGTCCGGCCTGCACAGATAGCGCCTGATTATATCGAAGAGAATTTGACGTCGTTATCCGTTTTTATTGCCCTCCCCCACAACGCAAAAGAGCCAACCTCGCGGTTGGCTCTTCCTTGCATCTTCAGCATCGGGTATCAGCAATACCCATCAGCGCCTGTTGTTGTCAGGATGAGCGCCTCAATGCGTATGGTCATGATGCAGCTTGTTTTCGACCTTATCCTTCACTTCGCCAGCTTTATCCTTCACTTTCTCAGTCAGGCTCTCTTTGTGGTCATGGTTGTGCGCGCCGGGTGACTGTGTCGCTGCACCTGCTGCAGCAGGTTTTACCCCTGCTGTCGTACCCGGCAGCTCGCTCTCCAGACCACCGCGTGCATGGTCGATCTCCACTTCCTGACGACGCACCGTGTCATTAATGGTCTCGGTACGATCGCTGCCGTCGGTACGCACCACCACTTCTTCTTTCACGTGGGTCGTTTTGTTGATTACCGGCTGCTCATGCGTCTCAGCGACTTCGACGGTTTTCTCGGACCAGTCCACTTCACCGGCCAGCGCGGGTTCATTCACCGAGCGGCGGAAGATGTCAGCATGCTGCTCATGCAGCGAGATATCTTCAGAGACGGTATCGGTCACGGTATAGCGTCGTACGCGGGTGGAGCCTTCGCTCACCAGACGTTTACCCACTTCCACCTGCTCTTCGGCCAGACGCAGAATATCAGCCTCGCTCTCATCACCGGTCAGCGAGGTGCGTCGCGGCTCAGCCGGGCGGTCGTTGGTCTCACCGGCAAACTGCTTGCCTGCGGTCGGGTTAATGCCCGGTGCGGTGGTGCCGTTCCCGACTGAGCTTTGCATACGTGACGGCACATCTACCGAGTCATGAGAATGGAGAATCGTCATGGCGCGGGCCAGCTTCTCCTCCTCAGTACGGATGGTCAGCACGACGCCGCCCTTGTCCATTGCTCGGGTATACACATCCGCCTCATCTTTATCGACGTCGTGCCCAAACAGACGCTGCCACAGGCTCGGATGGCGGACAGACTGCCCTTCCTGCTGCAAACGTTCTCCACTGATAAGACTGATGTCCCGATCAGAAAAGCCTGCTTTCACGAGATTTCTTTTCGCGGCCTCTGCCTGAATTGCAGAATCGAACAGTGTTACGATTTTTTCCTGTGCCATGATAGGTTCCTCTCTGTTAGCTGATTTGATCGTCATCTCTCTCAACGTTCACCTGCTGCTCACGTCGGGTCACCACCTCCTGAAAAGGAACATTCTCCTGCACTTTTCGGATGTGGATTTCCTCTTTAAGCACCAGCTTTCTGACGATTTGGATTTCTTCCTCTACTACCGGGACAATCAGTACACCATTCTCTTCCCTGATTTCGGGCATCGTTTCAACGGGCTGCGCTTTCGCTACATGCTCAACCTCAACCTTCTCCTGGGTAAGCAGTGTACTGATGACCTCGTCATGTTCAGTTGTGGAACGGGTAACGCGGACATGTCCATCCACAATCTTTTGCTTCGTCAGGGCTATTTGCTCTTCAGCGAGTTTAAGCGTGACCTCTGCATTATTATTGTGCTCTGGCTGTCCAGCCATAATATCACTCCCGTTAAATTAAATATCTACCACAACTGCCTGACACAGTGATTAAGCATGAACACTCTCGCTGATTTCGCAAGCCGGAATAATAAAAACCCCCACCAACTCAATTTAATTACGGCACAGAAATCTGCATCAAAAAACAGCAAGTCGGCTTAAATCACCGCTACGCTAAAAATAAAAATAACTAAAAATACATGAGATTATATAAAAATAATTCCTCAGGTAAATATTACCAGACCAGACGCAATCGCTTAGAAAATACGCTATAAGCAAAGCGGTAACTTTAATTTAAACCAGGACGATTCCTGATAAATACCGTGAGAATATTAAAGAATGTTTCCGCGGGATGTGCTTATTACTGCCTTCAGTTAATCACTTCAAAGAATAATAACACCTACAAGCACCTGAATATTTTATCGCTCTTATTACAGAAGATTCCCAAAGTGCTATTTAAGACGCTTTTTATAAAAGGAAGTCAGGAACTTTCTGCCCGTCAGACTCTCTTAGCAAAACTGAATACGCAGATACTGAGGTTAAGATGAAACAGGCACAACGCAGTGCGTGGGGATGGGGACTGGCGGCACTTCTGGTGGCAGGCAGTGCATCAGCGGCAAGCTGGCAGGATCAGCTGAGCAGTGCAGCATCGCAGCTCAGCCAGCAGAACAACGGCAGCACCACCGGCACCACCCAGCAAAATGGCGGAATGTCACTGTCTGCTATTACCATCATGCTGGGCGGCGGCGACAAAGCGGTCAGCGCCAACAGCATGACCAACGCGGCCGGTGTGATGCAGTACTGCGTCGAACATAACGTGGTGAAAAACAATGTGCAGTCGGTTAAAGATCAGGTGCTGAGCAAGCTCGGTCTGAATACCACCACCGCGCAGGAACAGAAAACCGACTACACCCAGGGCGTGGCAGGACTGCTGAACACCGGGAACGGCCAGCAGTTGAATCTGCAAAGCCTGAGCAACTCGCCGATGGGGGAGAAACTGAAAACCAAAGCCTGTGACGTGGTGCTGAAGCAGGGCAAAAACTTTATCTCCTGATCTCCTTCCCTTCTCTCTCCCCTCTCTGCTCTGAGGGGAGCGTTAAACCCCGCTTTGCTGTGATGCCTGACATTCCCTTAACCTGGGGTTGAGCGCTATAGTGTTGTTTTGGTTTCTACAGGACAGCACGCATGAAAGGCATCAACATCGCACTTTACTTCGACCCCGATCAGATTCAGGCCTGCGTTCATGAACAGGACGGCAGCTATCTCAGCAAAAAATTCGAGTATGACGATGGCGTGATTGAAGAGATCTACCAGTGGCTGGAGCAGTACGAACCTAATCGCACCCACATCTGCCTGATTGAAAACGAAACCGCCGAGCTGCTGGCCGATGAGCTGGTCGACAGCGGTTATCGCGTCCATCAGGTCACCATGCACCAGCTGCTGAGCTGGTTCGCCGCTGAGCCGCCTTCCACGCCAGACGGCACGCCGATGCGCGCCATGCTGCGTTTTCTGGAAGATGAACATCCGCGTGAATATGAGTCGCGCACACCGCAGACCGAAGCGCTGATGGAGATGTTCGACGAGCTGGATGCGCTGGAGATGGTCGATGACGGCGATGACGAAGACGCGCTGCCAGGCGATCTGCTGCGCGCCATGAAGAAGCACAAAATCACCGCCAGCGCCGCGGCCCAGCGTCTGCTGCCGGACGTCAACGAACGTATCCGCGAGCATCTGATGCAGTACCCCGAACTGATGACGCCGGAAATCCTGCAGGACTTCTTCCCTGAGCTGTTAGAGGCGCTGGAGCGCCCGAAACACTAATCAGGGAGATCGGCTATGCTGGAACTGATTAAAGCGGTCAGCCTGGGGCTGGTGGTGATCCTGCCGCTCGCCAATCCGCTCACCACCGTGGCGCTGTTTTTAGGGCTGGCGGGTGACATGAATTTCGAGGAGCGCAACCGCCAGGCGCGCCAGGCTTCCATCTATGTCTTCGCCATCATGATGGTGGCATGGTACGCGGGCAGTGCGGTGCTGAATACCTTCGGTATCTCTATACCGGGTCTGCGCATGGCGGGCGGCCTGATTGTCGCCTTTATCGGCTTCCGGATGCTGTTCCCGGCTAAACCTGCCGGGCATTCAGTTGAAGCTAAGCAGAAACTGGATGAGCTGGATGGGGCTAAAGAGCCGGTGAATATCGCCTTTGTGCCGCTGGCGATGCCAAGTACGGCCGGGCCGGGTACCATTGCGATGATCATCTCTTCTGCCTCAACGGTAAGAAGTGGCGTCGATTTTCCCGCCTGGGTAATCAGCGTGGCACCGGTGCTGACCTTCCTGCTGGTGAGCCTGATTCTGTGGATCTCGCTGCGCAGTTCGGGTGCCATCATGAAGCTGGTGGGTAAAAGCGGTATTGAGGCGATATCGCGCCTGATGGGATTTTTACTGGTCTGTATGGGCGTGCAGTTCATCATTAACGGCGTGCTGGAAGTGGTACGCACCTTCCATTAATCCGGGTTTTCCCCTCCCCGGACAGGCAGAGGGGAAAGCGCGATTACTTCAGCGTTTTACGCACTTCAGCAACCTGATCTTTGCTCACCGCAGGCGCGGTGTTGCTCCAGCCCTGACGAACAAAGGTCGCCAGTTGCGCGACTTCATCATCATTCAGCCGCTGGGCAAAGCCTGGCATCGCCAGTTTAGACGGCGCTTTCGCGGTCGAAGGCTGCTGCGCACCGGCCAGAATGGTGTGGATCAAGCCGGTTGGATCCTTAGCATTCACGATGGTTGCGCCATCCAGCTCTGGGAAGATCCCGGGTGCGCCTTTGCCGGTCACGAAGTGACAGGCCCCGCAGTTATCCAGATAGAGACGCTCGCCTTCGCTGAGGTTCTTCGCGGCGGTGAGTTTCGCTTCCGTTGCCTGCTGCGCCTGCACGCTGAACGCCTGCAATGGCGGATTGCCGCCCAGGAACTTCAGGTAGGCCGCAATGGCTTTGAGATCGGCATCGGTCATGTGTGAGCTGCTGTGCTCGACCACCGAGGTCATCTCGCCGCCTACTGCCGCTTTATCGTTACGGCCGGTCTGCAGGTAGTCGATGACTTCCTGCTCGCTCCAGTGTGGCAGGCCACGCAGTGACGGCACATCCCAGTTGTTCAGGCTGCCGCCCGCCAGGAATTTATCATCACCGCTATCCAGCGCTTTCTCGTTCATGCCCAGACCGCGCGGCGTATGGCAGCTGCCGCAGTGACCCAGACTCTCCACGATATAGGCACCGCGGTTAACCTCGGCTGACGCGCCGCCAATCGGCTGGAACGGCTTATCGGACGTGAACGCCCAGTTCCAGAACCGCATGCCCCAGCGCTGACTGAACGGGAAGCTCAGATCGGTTTCCGGTGGCTGTTCCGCACTCGGCTGCACGCCTTTCATAAAGTAGACGTAGAGCGCGTGCATATCGGCATCGCTGATTTTGGCGTAGTCAGGATACGGCATGGCCGGATAGAGATGCGAGCCATCCGGTAATACGCCCTTGCGCACCGCGTCAGAGAACTGCTGCTCGCTGTAGTTACCGATGCCATGCTGCTTATCCGGCGTGATGTTGGTGGAGAAAATAGTGCCGAGGTTCGACTCAATCGCCAGTCCACCCGAATAGGCCGGTTTGCCGGGCAGCGAGTGGCACGCCATACAGTCGCCCAGGCGGGAGAGATACTCACCCTGCTTAATCAGTTGCGCTTCATCTTCGGCGTGAACCGGCAGCGCAAATCCGCTGGCCAGCAGCACCGCGTTGGCAAAAATAAAAGACTTCAGTTTCAGCTTATTCATGCGCTTATGCCTGTACCAGTGGACCGGGATTTTTCAGGTAGTGATCTTTGATCGCCTGCGCCGCCATCAGGGTAATCGCACCGATGGTATCGGTCGGGTTCGCCTGGAAGTTCTGCGGGAAGGCGTTGCCGCCGGGCACAAAGACGTTATGCACATCCCAGCTCTGCAGATACTTGTTCAGCGCCGAGGTTTTCGGGTTATCGCCCATCACCGCGCCGCCCACGTTGTGCGTAGAGACATATTTGGTGATATCGAAATCCGCGCCCATCGGCAGGAAGCTCATGCTCATGCTGTCCGGGTTCAGCTCTTTGGCGATGTTGCCGACGATGCCTTTCAGATGCTGCTGCAGCTTCAGCTCATTCTCTTTCCAGTTAAACGTCATGCGCAGCAGTGGCAGGCCACGGTGATCGTTGTAGTTCGGATCGAGATCCAGATAGATGTCGCGGTAAGACTGGCAGGTGGTGGTGATGCTGATCTTCATCGAATGACCGTACCACTCTTCCAGACCTTCCTTGTAGCCCATGCCCCAGGTCGGGGTGCCTTTTGGCAGCGCGGTGCTGATTGGCGTGCCGGTCGCCTGTGAGCTGTGGATCTTCGCACCGCCCAGGAAGCCGAGTGAAGGGCCGTCGAAGTTGCCTGGCGAGATATCGTTAAACATCTGGCCGGTCGCGCCCGCCGTCGCATACGGATTGAAGTTTTTATCTTTGAAGAACAGCGTTGCGCCGCCGTTCGACAGGAACGCGTAGTTACGGCCTACCACGCCCTCTTCGGTAATCGGGTTGTAAGGTTTGCCGATGCCGGAAAGCAGCATCAGACGCACGTTGTAGAGCTGGAAGCTGCTCAGCACCACGATTTTCGCGGGCTGGAAGCACTCGTTGCCTTGCGCATCGATGTAGATCACGCCTTTGGCGGTTTTCTTATCATCGTTCAGCACGACCTTAATCACTTCCGCATTCACTTCATAGGAGAAGTTCGGCATACGTTTCAGCGAATCCATCACCGCCGTCTGCGGCGACGCTTTGGAGTAGTTCAGGCACGGATATTTGCTGCAGTAGCCGCAGTAGTTACACGGGGCGATCTGGTTGCCGTACGGGTTTTTCCACGCACGCGACACACAGGCTGACGGATTCGGGAACGGGTGGTAACCGAGTTTCGTCGCTACCTCTTTGAACATCACGTTGTTCAGCGTGTCATCCAGCGCGGGCAGTGGGTAAGGTTCAGAGCGCGGGCCTTCAAACGGGTCGCCGCCTTCCAGGATTTTGCCGCGCAGGTTGCCGGTGTTGCCCGACTGGCCGCAAATCAGTTCGAATTTATAGTAATAGGGCTCGATCTCTTCCCAGCTGAACGGGAAGTCCATCACCCGCATATCATCCTGCAGAATGCCGGGCTTGTAAGCCTCGTCAACGTAGGTTTTAAGTTTGATGTCGGTCGGCGTCGGACGGATCAGTACCGCCGTCCAGTGCAGACCGGAACCGCCTACGCCGGTGCCCGGTGCAAACGCGCCCCATTTACGGGTTGGCAATGCCGTCTGGCTGCTGTTGTAGCGCACGGTGACCGCCACTTCGGCGGGTGTCGCAAACACTTTGTTGCGCACCGCATAGGCGTATTCATCCGCCGGTTTCGGGTAGGCGAACTCGTCGTAATCGCGATCGCCGCCGCGCTCCAGGGCGCGCACGTCCAGACCTGCCAGTGCCAGCTCGATGCTCATCAGCGAGCCTGCCCAGCCGAGGCCGCAGACCACGACGTCGACTTCTTTTTTAGTAACCTGTGCCATGATAATCCTGTTTACCTGATGTGGAAGCGCTTATGCGCGTTCACCTTTGATGCTGACCGGGCCGAGCGGATAAGGAACGTTGTGCTGTTTCACCCATTCGGTGAAGCTGGCACGCGCGCCGGGGAAGCCGATAGCGATCCAGGCTTTCATGCCTTTATTACCGCCGTACATCGGGTCGGCCAGGTAGCCATGCTTGGTATCGGAAAGCAGCTGGCTGAAGAAATGGGAAGGCTTAAGATCGGCTTCGCCCAGCGCGGCAAAGTCGATCTCGTTTTTGTTGACCTGGGTCAGCACCGCATCTTTCTCTTCCAGCGTCAGCGCATGAAACGCTTTCTGGTGCGTGTTCTGCGACCACTGATTGATCAGCCGGATACCGGTCTGATACATCTGCTGGGGACGGAACGGGATCTGATAACCCATCGTAGCGGGTGCTTTCGTGTTGAACGGCCCCTGCATATAGATTTCGCTGCCAAACGCTTCGCTGTGCAACTGCTGATCGATAAAGATCGGCACGTTAGTTTCCAGCGCGCCCGGTGCTTTGCCTTTGCCGCCCGCCGGAATCAGGCGGTCGGTGGCGGCCAGAATAAACTGCCACTCATCGGCACTAAAAAAGATCGGTTTGTAATCGGCTAACTCCGGTGCGGCCATCTCTGCAGCCTGTGCCGCAGTCATGCCTTTCAGGACCAGTTCACTTAATGGCAACGCCAGCAGTGAACCGAGCAAAAATTTACGCCTGGTGGTGGGTTTTTCTAAAAGCATATCCGCACGACTCTCATCTGCTAAATACCCGCTTACTGTGTTATGACGCTGAAAGGCCGGGTGCAGGCAGGAAACTCCCCGCAGAGATGAACGCACACAGCACAGACAACGGCAGAACAGAGAAGGCAGGTAGAATTATGGTTCGGTGACTAACGGAACATATCGGTTAATAACCTGGCAATATTAGGGATATAGATATGTCTGAATGTAAAAATTGAATTTAAAATGTGTCGTAGTGAAAGTTTATCATGGTGTTGCGGAAGGGTTGCGGATAGGTAAAAGATTTACAGCGAGGAAATTGCGTCTAAAACCGCATAAACATCGGGTATTTAGCCGTTTTAACGCAGGAGCGACGGATATTATTTTCGCCCTGTCATCATCACGCAGAATAACCGATAAAAAAATATCATACTTCCATACAAGAGAATCATTCTCATCGTTAACACTATAGTGACTTTGATGGTCATACAATCAGACAGTGCGCAAAGTGTGATCGCCTGAGTAAATCCTGCTTTATTCCGCCTGTTGTTAAATGACGCTGAAATAATTACTGACGGACATGACCTTAATTTGTCCTCTTGCCTGAATAACTAAGCATGTAATTGTGCAAAGCTCATAACAAACCGGCATTTTGAGATTATCCGGCGCCCGATAGAGTAGAGCGATCAACGACTCAGGATAACCCTCAATGCGCAAAACGCTACTCTCACTCTCTTTATTGACTGCACTGACACTGGTTCACCCGGCATACGCCGCGACGCCAGCGGACACGCTGGTAGTCGCCGTGCCACTCGATGGCATCATCAGTTTCGATCCGGCGGAAAGTTTTGAAACCGTCAGTAACAGCAGCCTGCGCAATATCTACCAGACGCTACTGGAACCGAATCATCAGAACCCACAGCAGCTCTCGCCACTCGCCGCCACTCGCTGGCAGGCCGGAAAAATGCCGCACAGCCTGGTATTTGACCTCAACCCGCAGGCCCGTTTCGCCAGCGGTCATCCGCTGACCGCGCAGGATGTGGTCTTCTCATTAACCCGCGCGGTAAAACTCAACAAAGCCCCCTCTTTTATCCTGGGTGAGTTTGGCTGGACGCCGGAAAATATCGATCAACAGTTCACGGTGATCAACGACCACCAGCTTGAACTGCGCTGGCCCGCTGAGATCGGCAGCGATCTGGCGCTGCGCCTGCTGACCGCGCCGGTCGCCTCCATCGTTGACAGTAAACTGGCCCGGGAACACGTCAGCAATAACGATTACGGCAATGCCTGGCTGAAAACGCACTCGGCTGGCAGCGCCGCCTATGCCATCAAACAGTTTGTCCCGCTGCAGGCGCTGGTGCTGGAAGCTAACTCTTACAGCACGCAGAAGCCGCATCTGAAGCGGGTATTGCTCAAGGGCGTAGCCGATGCCGGCAGCCGCCGACTGCTGCTCCAGCAGGGTGACGTGGATGTCGCCTATCAGCTTGGTCCGGACCAGATTGCCGCGCTGAAAACACAGGCTAATGTGCGGGTTGACGCCTTCCCGTCCAGCCTGGTTTATTACGTTGGCTTTAATACTCAGAGCGCGCAGCAACCGGCGCTGGGCAATCCGGCCCTGTGGCAGGCGGCACGCTGGCTGGTTGACTATGACAGCCTGGCGAACCAGCTGCTGAAAGGTCAGTATCGCATCCATCAGAGCTTCCTGCCGGATGGCTTCGATGGTGCACTGAACACCACGCCGTTCCATTACGATCTGAAAAAGGCGCAGGAAATCCTGCAGAAAGGCGGCATCAAACCGGGCACCCACATCGCGCTGACGGTGGTGAACCAGCCGCCTTATATAGACGTGGCGCAGGCGCTGCAGGCGAGCTTTGCCAAAGCGGATGTGCAGCTTGATATCCAGCCGGTGGCGGAATCGGAGCTGTGGAGCAAAATGCGCAGCCGCGACTTCCAGGCCATCTTCACTTACTGGGGCGCGGACTACATCGACCCTAACACCAATGCCAGCACCTTTGCTTCTAACGTGCCAGGTGGCGGCAAAACCCTGGCATGGCGTGTCGGCTGGACCATTCCGGCGCTGAGTGCACAGACCCGCGCCGCCGCCGGAGAGAGCGATGCGGCTAAACGCCGTAGCCTCTATACCGGGCTGCAAACCCGCATCCAGCAGGATTCGCCGTTTATCGTACTCTTACAGGGCGCGACCCAGGTGGCGGTGCGCAGCAATCTCAGTCACCTGCAGCAGGGCATCGGCGTCAGCCTGCTCAATTTCGAAGAGGTGCAGAAGTAATCCCGCGTTTCAGGCCGCTGCTCTGCGGGCAGCGGCCGCGTTTTTGACGAATTGTTCTCCTCCTGTCTATGCTCCGCTTGCTATCCTTCAGGCATAATCCTTTGACTGAGAGTGGAAAACCATGACTTCCCCGCTACTGATTGCCCGTACGCCAGACGTCGAACTTCATCTGTTGCCGCAAATGGCCAACCGCCACGGCCTCATTACCGGTGCGACCGGCACCGGGAAAACCGTTACGTTGCAGAAGCTGGCCGAATCGTTCTCCGCCAGCGGCGTACCGGTCTTTATGGCTGACGTCAAAGGCGATTTAACCGGCGTGGCGATGGCGGGCCAGTCCAGCGAAAAGCTGCAGGAGAGGCTGGCGAAAATCGGCGTCACCGACTGGCAGCCGCAGAGAAATCCGGTGGTGCTGTGGGATATTTTTGGCGAGAAAGGCCATCCGGTACGCGCCACCGTTTCCGATCTCGGTCCATTACTGCTGGCGCGGCTGCTGAATCTGAATGAAGTCCAGAGCGGCGTGCTGCAGATTATTTTCCGCATCGCCGATGACCAGGGCCTGCTGCTGCTGGACTTCAAAGATCTGCGCGCCATGACCCAGTACATTGGTGACAACGCCAAAAACTTCCAGACCCACTACGGCAATATCAACAGCGCCTCGGTCGGCGCGATTCAGCGCGGATTACTGACGCTGGAGCAACAGGGGGCGGAACACTTCTTTGGTGAGCCGATGCTGGATATCGCTGACTGGATGCGCGTCGACAGCAACGGCAAAGGCGTCATCAACATCCTCTCTGCTGAGAAGCTCTACCAGATGCCGAAACTCTACGCCACCAGCCTGCTGTGGCTGCTGTCGGAGCTTTATGAACATCTGCCGGAAGCGGGCGATCTCGATCAGCCAAAGCTGGTGTTCTTCTTTGATGAGGCGCACCTGCTGTTTACCGATGCGCCGCCGGTGCTGCTGGAGAAAATAGAACAGGTCATGCGGCTGATCCGCTCCAAAGGGGTCGGCGTCTGGTTCGTCACCCAGAACCCGGCGGATATTCCCGATCGGGTGCTGGGCCAGCTCGGCAACCGCGTTCAGCACGCCCTGCGCGCTTTCACGCCCAAAGATCAGAAAGCGGTGAAAACGGCCGCCGATACGCTGCGCGCCAACCCGGCGTTTGACAGCGTGGAAGCGATTCAGGCGCTGGGCACTGGCGAAGCGCTGATCTCCTTTCTGGATGCCAAAGGCAGTCCGTCGGTGGTGGAGCGCGCCATGGTCATTGCGCCAGTCTCGCGCATGGGTCCGGTCACCGGCGATGAGCGTAACGGCCTGATCAACCATTCGCCG
Source organism: Pantoea sp. XY16 (assembly GCF_025153065.1). Lineage (NCBI taxonomy): Bacteria > Pseudomonadati > Pseudomonadota > Gammaproteobacteria > Enterobacterales > Erwiniaceae > Pantoea > Pantoea sp. XY16. Next base: position 45,840 of record NZ_JANZNP010000007.1, read on the forward strand.
CTCTATGGCAAATATGACACCGAAATCGATCGCGAATCGGCGTTTGAAAAGCTGCAAAAAGGCTTCCAGGCCGCCAGCGATGAGGCGAGTGCCCCCCCGGCCAAAGGCGACGCTGTGGCTGTCGACAATGGGATTCTCGGTGGTCTGAAAGAGATCCTGTTTGGTCACACCGGCCCGCGCGGCGGCAAACACGACGGCGTGGTGCAGACCATGGCGAAAAGCGCTACCCGCCAGATCACCAATCAGATCATCCGTGGGGTGCTGGGCAGCCTGCTGGGTGGCCGTCGCCGATGAACCCCGCTCTCTGCTAAGATCAGGTTATGGATAAACACTACGAACTGAAACGGATGAAACGCCTGGCGCTGCTGCTGCTGCTGCTCGCCGTCGCCACCTTTGTTGTCACCCTTTTCCTGCCGCCTGGCTTCTGGGTCAGCGGCGTCAAAGCGATTGCGGAGGCCGCGATGGTCGGCGCACTGGCGGACTGGTTTGCCGTGGTGGCGCTGTTCCGGCGCGTGCCGGTGCCTTTTATCTCGCGCCATACCGCCATCATTCCGCGCAACAAAGATCGTATCGGTGAAAACCTCGGGCGCTTTGTGCAGGAAAAGTTTCTTGATACCGACTCCCTGCTGAACCTGATTCGCCGTCACGATCCTTCAAACCTGCTGGCACAGTGGCTGAATGCACCGGGCAATGCCGACCGCGTTGGCCGCCATCTGCTGCAGGTGATGCGCGGCTTCCTGGATCTCACCGATGACGCGCGGATTCAGACCTTTATGCGCCGCGCGGTGCATCGTGCCATCGACAAGGTCGATCTCAGCCAGACCAGCGCCATGGTGCTGGAAAGCCTGACCAAAAATAACCGCCATCAGGCATTGCTGGACGCGGCCATCGACCAGTTGCTGAAGTTATTGCATAAGCCCAGTACCCGCGAGTTTATCGCCATGCAGCTGGTGCGCTGGCTTAAACGCGAGCATCCGATCAAAGCCAAAATGTTGCCGACCGAATGGCTGGGCGAACACAGCGCCGAGCTGGTGGCCAACGCGGTCGATTCTCTGCTGGATGATGTGGCGCTGGATCAGGGCCATGAGCTGCGCCTCGGCTTCAACCGGGCGGTTGATAAACTGATCGTTAAGCTGCAAAACGATCCGGAAATGGCCGAGCGCGCCGAAGAGATCAAGGGCTGGCTGAAAGAGGATGCCTCGTTTAACCGCTACATCGGCGAGCTGTGGAATGATATGCGCAACTGGCTCAAAGCGGATCTCAGCAGTGAGGATTCGCGGGTGCAGGAGAAAGTGCGCGGTGCGGCCCTGTGGCTTGGCGAAACCCTGGCCGCCGACCCGGCGCTGCGTGACTCCATGAACCAGCATCTGGAACAGGCTGCACGCAGTGTTGCACCAGAGTTTGCTGGCTTCCTGACGCGTCACATCAGCGATACTGTGAAAAGCTGGGATGCGCGCGACATGTCGCAGCAGATTGAACTCAATATCGGCAAGGATCTGCAGTTTATCCGCATCAACGGTACGCTGGTGGGCGGCACCATCGGGCTGATTCTCTATCTGCTGTCGCAGCTGCCCGCTGCCCTGCCCGCACTGTCAGGCTGGATAAATAGCGTGGCGTAACGCCGTTTCAGGCCACTGCAGTCACTCCTCCGGCTGGCAGACATAAAGCGATGGGCGTATACGCCTGTCGTAAAGCATTGCGGGTCATGGATAGCGTCTTTGTGTAAAGCGTATAATCCCTGAGCCTGCACTGTTAGCCAATAAAAAAGGCCGCTTGCGCGGCCTTTTCTTTTACTGCATTCATTGCGCTTAGCGCCGCTTAATCAGCATAAACAGACTGATCGCGAAGAACGCAAAGCTCGGCAGAATCGCCCCCAGAATCGGCGGTAAGCCGTAAACCAGACTCAGCGGACCGAAAATCTGGTCCAGCACGTAGAACAGGAAGCCGAAGCTGATACCGGTTACGACACGTACACCCATCGACACGCTACGCAGCGGACCGAAGATAAACGACAGCGCCATCAGCATCATCACCGCTACCGACAGCGGCTGGAAAATTTTGCTCCACATATTCAGCTGATAACGTCCCGCTTCCTGACCGCTCTGCTTCAGATACTTGCTGTAGCTATGCAGACCGCGAATCGACAACGCGTCGGGATCCAGCGCCACCACACCCAGCTTGTCCGGCGTCAGATTGGTTTTCCATTCACCATTCAGACTCTGTGAACCGGTAATCTGCTTCGGATCGGTCAGGTTTGACTCATCGACCTGAGACAGCATCCAGCGCTTCTTAGCCGCATCCCAGATCGCCGTCGCCGCGTAACGCACGCTCTGCAGACGACGCTGATCGTTAAAGTTATAGATGCTTACACCATCAATTTCATTGTCGCCTTTGATGCGCTCAATATAGATGAAGTTATTGCCATCTTTCGCCCACAGACCATTCTGCGTCGAGACCAGTGCGCCTCCATAAAGCTGCTGCGCCCGGTAGTTACGCGCCATCTGCTCGCCCGATGGCGCAACAAACTCACCAATCGCCATGGTCAGCAGCACCAGCGGAATTGCCGTTTTCATCACGGACAGCGCCACCTGCATGCGGGTAAAGCCCGCCGCCTGCATCACCACCAGCTCACTGCGCTGCGCCAGCGCGCCCAGTCCCAGCAGCGCACCCAGCAGGGCCGCCATCGGGAAGAAAATCTCAATATCTTTCGGCACGCTCAGCAGGGTGTAGTAACCGGCGCTCAGCGCGTTGTAGCTGCCCTGACCGGTCTTGCGCAGCTGATCGACGAACTTGATAATGCCGGAAAGCGACACCAGCATGAACAGCGTCAGCATGATGGTATTGAAGATAGTTTTACCGATATAGCGGTCAAGTACGCGAAACATCAGACCGACCCTCCGCGGGTAAAGCGGGCGCGAATCCGACGCATCGGCACCGTATCCCACAGGTTAAGGAGCACCGCCAGCAACAGATAGCTGATATTCACCACCCACATCCAGAGCGCCGGATCAAGCCGCCCTTTCGCCCCGCTCGACTTCAGCGAGCTCTGCAACAGGAAGAAGATCAGATAGAGCAGCATGGCGGGCAGCATCGACAGCACGCGACCCTGACGCGGGTTCACCACGCTGAGCGGCACCACCATCAGCGCCATTACCAGCACCGCGAACACCAGCGTCAGACGCCAGTGCAGCTCGGCCTGAAAATCCGGTGTCTTATTCGCGAACAGGTCGGTCATGCTGGCCTGCTCTGCATCGTTAGGATCGAGCGTTGCCGCTTTATATCCCACGGTGGCCTGATAGTTGGTGAAGTCGGTGATACGGAAATCACGCAGCAGTGCGGTGCCCTCAAAGCGGGTACCTTTGTCCAGCGTTACCACCTGCGAGCCATCTTTGTGCTGCTCCATGTGACCGCTGTCAGCCAGCACCACCGAAGGACGCGCGTTACCTTTTGGCCGTAACTGCGCCAGGAACACGTTACCAAAGTTGTTGCCCTTCACATCCTCGACAAACAGCACGGCGCTGCCGTCGCTGGAGGTCTGGAACTGCCCGGCAGCCATCGCTGCCGCACCTGGGTTTGCTTTGGCGTTCTGCGTCACCTCATCCTGATAACGGGATGACCACGGCCCCAGCCAGATGACGTTCACCGCAGCCACTATCGAGGTAAACAGCATCAGTACCATCGCCGCTTTCACCAGGACGGCCTTACTCAGGCCGCAGGCGTGCATCACGGTAATTTCACTTTCCGTGTAGAGACGCCCCAGCGTCATCAGGATCGCCAGAAACAGACTTAAGGGCAGTATAAGTTGTGCCATTTGAGGCACACCGAGTCCTAACAAGGTCAGAACGAGGTTTGTCGGCACTTCGCCATCCACCGCGGCTCCCAGGATCCTGACTAACTTCTGGCAAAAGAAGATGAGTAGCAGGATAAACAGGATAGCCAGCTGGCTTTTGAGCGTTTCCCGAACCAGATATCTAATGATGATCACGCTTAGTACGCCTGTGAAAACTTGTCTTTTTGCAGGAAAATCGCTAGTTTCAACGCTTATCAGCCATTTTTCTTCATCAATGGCCGTCGCCGTAGCTAAATTTGTATGAAAAACGCGTCCGGGTGGTGAAAAAACAACATCTTGTCACCCTGATTCATTATGACCTCCAGCGGCAGAATGTCATGCTGCGACGATGAATAAATGGGTCATGAGCGCGCTACATTCTAGCGGCAGCAGCGGCCGTTGTCTTTAAGATTCAGGAGAGTGCATGGAGTTCAGTGTAAAAAGCGGAAGCCCGGAAAAACAGCGCAGTGCCTGCATTGTCGTTGGCGTTTTCGAACCGCGTCGTCTGTCACCGATTGCCGAGCAGCTGGATAAAATCAGCGACGGCTACATCAGCGCCCTGCTGCGCCGTGGCGAGCTGGAAGGAAAAGTGGGCCAGACACTGCTGCTGCATCATGTGCCAAATATCCTGTCCGAGCGTATTCTGCTGATTGGCTGCGGTAAAGAGCGTGAGCTGGATGAACGCCAGTACAAGCAGGTCATTCAGAAAACCATCAACACGCTGAACGACACCGGCTCCATGGAAGCGGTCTGCTTCCTGACCGAACTGCATGTCAAAGGCCGCAATACCTACTGGAAAGTGCGTCAGGCCGTGGAGACCTCAAAAGAGGCGCTCTACAACTTTGATCAGCTGAAAAGCAACAAAGCAGAGCCGCGTCGTCCGCTGCGCAAACTGGTGTTTAACGTGCCGACCCGCCGTGAACTGACCAGCGGCGAACGCGCTATTCAGCATGGATTAGCGGTTGCTGCAGGCATGAAAGCCGCTAAAGATCTCGGCAATATGCCGCCAAACATCTGTAACGCTGCCTATCTGGCGTCGCAGGCGCGCCAGCTGGCCGACGCCTTCAGCAAAAATGTCACCACCCGCGTGATCGGCGAACAGCAGATGAAAGAGCTGGGCATGAACGCCTATCTCGCTGTCGGGGCCGGTTCGCAGAACGAATCGCTGATGTCGGTGATTGAATACAAAGGCAATCCGGATGCTGAAGCGCGCCCGATTGTGCTGGTGGGTAAAGGGCTGACCTTTGACTCCGGCGGCATCTCTATCAAGCCTGCCGACAGCATGGACGAAATGAAATATGACATGTGCGGCGCGGCCGCCGTCTATGGCGTGATGCGGATGGTGGCCGAGCTGAATCTGCCGCTGAACGTAGTGGGCGTGCTGGCGGGCTGTGAAAACATGCCGGATGGCCGCTCAATGCGTCCGGGCGACGTGCTGACCACCATGTCTGGCCAGACGGTTGAAGTGCTGAACACCGACGCCGAAGGCCGTCTGGTGCTGTGCGATGTGCTGACCTACGTGGAACGTTTCGACCCGGAAGTCGTCATTGACGTGGCAACGCTGACCGGAGCCTGCGTGATTGCGCTGGGACATCACATCAGCGGTTTGCTGTCGAATCACAACCCGCTGGCGCATGAGCTGATCAGCGCCTCGGAGCAGTCAGGCGACCGCGCCTGGCGTCTGCCGATGGCGGATGAGTTCCAGGAGCAGCTGGAGTCCAACTTTGCCGATATGGGCAACATCGGTGGCCGTCCTGGCGGCGCGATTACCGCTGCCTGCTTCCTGGCACGCTTTGCCCGCAAATATAACTGGGCGCACCTGGATATCGCCGGTACCGCCTGGCGTTCCGGCAAGGCCAAAGGCGCGACCGGACGTCCGGTGCCGATGCTGTCGCAGTTTCTGTTGAATCGGGCAGGATTGAACGGCGACGACTAAGCGCCCTCTTTTCTGACAGCAGGGGCGGATCTGATTCCGCCCTTGATCTTCTGATGAGCTAACCGATGAAAAACGCAACCTTCTACGTGCTGGAAACCGATGCCCCGAGCGATGGCCTGAGCGCCGTTGAAGCGCTGGTGTGCAATCTGGCGGAAACACGCTGGCGGGCCGGAAAGCGGGTGTTGATCGCCTGCGAAGATGAACAGCAGGCCATTCGTCTTGACGAAGCGCTGTGGCAACGACCGGCAAACGCCTTCGTGCCGCACAACCTGGCGGGTGAAGGCCCGCGCTACGGTGCGCCGGTCGAGCTGGCCTGGCCACAGCGTCGCGGCAGTTCACAGCGCGACCTGCTGATTAGCCTGCTGCCCCACTTCGCAGATTTTGCTACTGCTTTCCATGAAGTGATAGACTTCGTTCCTTACGAGGACGCTCTCAAACAACTGGCGCGCGACCGCTACAAAGCGTATCGCAGCGTTGGATTCCAATTGAATACGGCAGCGCCACCACAGCCGCAAACGACATAGCAGAAATGGAAAAGACATATAACCCGCAAGATATCGAGCAGCCGCTTTACGAGCATTGGGAAAAGCAGGGCTACTTCAAACCGAATGGCGATACCAGCCAGGAAAGCTTTTGCATCATGATCCCGCCGCCGAACGTCACCGGTAGCTTGCACATGGGTCACGCCTTCCAGCAAACCATCATGGACACCATGATCCGTTACCAGCGCATGCAGGGGAAAAATACCCTGTGGCAGGCCGGTACTGACCACGCGGGCATCGCCACGCAGATGGTGGTTGAGCGCAAAATTGCGGCTGAAGAGGGTAAAACGCGCCAGGACTATGGCCGCGATGCGTTTATCGAGAAAATCTGGCAGTGGAAAGCAGAATCCGGCGGCACTATTACCCGTCAGATGCGCCGCCTGGGTAACTCTGTCGACTGGGAGCGCGAGCGCTTCACCATGGACGATGGCCTTTCCAACGCCGTGAAAGAGGTGTTTGTTCGCCTCTATAAAGAGAACCTGATCTACCGTGGCAAACGCCTGGTGAACTGGGATCCTAAGCTGCGCACTGCGATCTCCGATCTGGAAGTGGAAAACCGCGAGAGCAAAGGCTCCATGTGGCATATCCGCTATCCACTGGCTGATGGCGCAAAAACCGCCGACGGTAAAGATTACCTGGTCGTTGCCACCACCCGTCCGGAAACCCTGCTGGGCGATACCGGCGTGGCGGTCAACCCGGAAGATCCACGTTACAAAGATCTGATTGGCAAATTTGTGATGCTGCCGCTGGTTGGCCGTCTGATTCCCATCGTTGGCGACGAACACGCCGACATGGAAAAAGGCACCGGCTGCGTCAAGATCACCCCGGCGCATGACTTCAACGACTACGAAGTCGGTCGTCGTCATAAGCTGCCAATGATCAACATCCTGACCTTCGACGGTGATATCCGCGACCGTGCTCAGGTGTATGACACCAACGGCGAAGCCAGCGATGCCTGTTCCGATGAGATCCCGGCGGCTTTCCAGAACATGGAACGCTTCGCCGCGCGTAAAGCCATTGTTGCCGCTGTCGATGAACTCGGCCTGCTTGAAGAGATCAAACCTCACGACCTGACCGTGCCTTACGGCGACCGTGGTGGCGTGGTGATCGAGCCGATGCTGACCGACCAGTGGTATGTGCGTACCGCGCCGCTGGCGAAAGTGGCGGTTGAAGCCGTTGAGAATGGCGACATCCAGTTCGTGCCGAAGCAGTACGAAAACATGTACTTCTCCTGGATGCGCGATATTCAGGACTGGTGTATTTCCCGTCAGCTCTGGTGGGGTCATCGCATCCCGGCGTGGTATGACGACAACGGTAACGTCTACGTCGGCCGCACCGAAGACGAAGTGCGCGCCGAGAATAACCTGGCCGCCGACGTCGCGCTGCGTCAGGATGATGACGTGCTGGATACCTGGTTCTCCTCAGGTCTGTGGACCTTCTCCACCCTGGGCTGGCCGGAAAACACCGAAGCGCTGCGTACTTTCCATCCGACCAGCGTGCTGGTCAGCGGCTTCGACATCATCTTCTTCTGGATTGCCCGCATGATCATGCTGACCATGCACTTCATCAAAGATGAAAACGGCAAACCGCAGGTGCCGTTCAAAACCGTCTATATGACCGGTCTGATCCGTGATGAAGAAGGTCAGAAGATGTCGAAATCCAAGGGTAACGTGATTGATCCGCTGGATATGGTCGACGGCATTTCGCTGGAAGCGCTGCTGGAAAAACGCACCGGCAATATGATGCAGCCACAGCTGGCTGAGAAGATTCGCAAACGTACCGAGAAGCAGTTCCCTGACGGCATCGAGCCATCAGGCACCGATGCACTGCGCTTTACCCTGGCGGCGCTGGCCTCTACCGGTCGCGACATCAACTGGGATATGAAGCGCCTGGAAGGCTATCGCAACTTCTGTAACAAGCTGTGGAACGCCAGCCGCTTTGTGCTGATGAACACCGAAGAGCAGGATTGCGGACAGAATGGCGGCGAAATGACGCTGTCGCTGGCGGATCGCTGGATCCTGACCGAGTTCAACAACACGGTGAAAGCGTACCGTGAAGCCCTGGATAGCTATCGTTTCGACATCGCGGCTAACCTGCTGTATGACTTCACCTGGAACCAGTTCTGCGACTGGTATCTGGAGCTGACCAAGCCGGTCATGAACAGCGGCAGTGAAGCTGAACTGCGTGGCACCCGTCATACGCTGGTTCACGTGCTGGAAGCGCTGCTGCGTCTGGCACACCCGATTATCCCATTTATCACTGAAACCATCTGGCAGCGCGTGAAGGGGCTGAAAAATATCAGCGACGACACCATCATGCTGCAGCCTTTCCCGCAGTACGATGCGGCGAAAGAAGATGCCGAAGCGAAAGCGGACATCGAGTGGATGAAACAGGCGATCGTGGCGGTGCGTAATATCCGTGCCGAAATGAACATCGCACTGAGCAAGCCGCTGGATGTGCTGCTGCGTGACTGCTCGCCTGCGGCACTGCGTCGCGTTGAAGCTAACCGCAACTTCCTGTCGCGCCTGGCGCGTCTGGAAAGCCTGACCATTCTGCCTGCGGGCGAGAAAGGTCCGGTGTCGGTGACCAAACTGGTTGAAGGCGCAGAGCTGCTGATCCCGATGGCGGATCTGGTGGATAAAACCGCCGAGCTGGAGCGTCTGGCGAAAGAGCTGGTTAAGCTGGATGTGGAAATCGAAAAGATCGAGACCAAGCTGGCGAACGAAGGCTTTGTTTCGCGTGCCCCGGAAGCGGTGGTGGCGAAAGAGCGTGAACGCGTGGCAGACCTGCAACAATCAAAAGCAAAACTGATTGAACAGCAGGCGGTCATTGCGGCATTGTAAGCGTCGTAGCTGACAGCTTATTCATAAAGCCGGGCTTGCCCGGCTTTTTTATTGACCTCGTACAAATCCGGAAGAGATGATGACGACCAGTACCATCCCGCATTTTGACCTCCAGGTGCGGCCAATTACGGCCGCCGATAATCCGCATATCGCCCAGGTGATCCGTGATGTTTCCGCCGAGTTCGGCCTGACGGCTGACAAGGGCTACACCGTTTCCGATCCGCAGCTCGACCAGCTGTTTGAGCTCTACAGTGCCGAACAGAGCGCCTACTGGATTGTTGAGTATCAGGGCAAGGTGGTCGGCGGTGGCGGTGTTGCGCCGCTCGCCTGCAGCGCGCCCGATATCTGCGAACTGCAAAAGATGTACTTTCTGCCAGAGGTGCGCGGTCGGGGTCTGGCGCGCGAACTGGCATTGCGGGCGATGGAGCATGCGCGCAACCACGGCTTCCGGCGCTGCTATCTGGAAACCACCGCCAGCCTGACGCGGGCGATTAAACTGTATGAGTCGCTGGGCTTTGAGCACATCGACAGTGCAATGGGCTGCACCGGCCATGTCGACTGCGAAGTACGGATGCTGAAGACCTTATAAACCGCGCTCCACGTAACGCATATCGTTGATGGACTCGATTTTGAACTGCCCGTTATCGGTGTAGCGCAGCAGCGTCACGCTGGCATTCTTAAGCTGCTCCCGTAATGAAGTATCGCCCAGCGCCTGCAGCAGAGTGGTGATAGCCATACCGTGGCTGACCACCAGCACATTGCCTCCGCCCTGCTGCTGCGCCTGCTTCGCGATTGTGGTGATACTCTTCATCATGCGCTTAGCTACCTGCTGATAGGTTTCGGCCTGGCCGGAGGATTTAATACCTGCCAGCGATGGCGTGCCTGCGGCTTCCGCCTCATGAATCGCGTCGATCATCCCATCCATATGAATTTTACCGGCGCTAAACGCTTCCAGAAGTGCGGTATCAGAAGCATAGCCCGCCTGATGCGCGGCAGCGTTAATCAGATTTTTATTCAGATCGCCTTCATAAAGGCCAAATCCCACCTCGCGCAGCCCTTTCAGCTCTTTCAGCACAGGCGGGTGTTTCCAGTTCTTCATTACCAGCTGCGCGGTTTCTCTCGCCCGTCCCGAATCGCTGGACCAGGCCGCGACGAAGGGTAACGGCTGCAATCCCCTTCCCAGTTGCTCTGCAACAGCTGCACCGGAAGCCGTCAGCGGCGTATCGGCCCATCCCTGCGCGCGATGTACCGTATTAAACATGGTCTTTCCATGCCGGGTAACATAGAGCATCACATCTGCGGCCCAGGCGGAGCCGGCAGTGCTGACGGAGATGACAGCTATTAACATGAGCGTTTTAAATTTTATCTTCATTTTTATTCTCCGGATCAAAAAAGATTGAATTTATATTGAACAACCACTTCAGCGGACAAACTGCGGGAACGCTGAGTTTTCCCCTGATTATTCAGATGCGGGGTCTCTTTACTGTTTTTATATGACCAGCCATAACCGGTCAGCGTGAATAGCGTCAGATTTTTGAAGGTGGGATGTTGATTACTGAATTGATTAATTAATGAAACCTCGCCGGTTCGCACAAGATTATTACGATAATGGAACTGGCCATAATTAAGCTGTATTCCAGTACTGATCCCCTTTGTAATTTCATACTGACTCAGAGAAACCAGTGCCAGCTCTCTATCGCGCATATAGTCTTTGCCCGCCGAAGTTAGTGACGTGAAACGTCCCCGGGTATTTTTAGTCAGGGGCCGGGCATAATATCCCACCGCCCTCTCCTTTGGAGCCGATGTCCAGCCAGCAGCCAGTCTCTGCGTCCAGGCGCCATGCTTCCAGGTCGTTTCCCCGACATAGTGCCACGCCTGTTTATCAAAGGTTCTCTTGCTGGCGGGCATCCTTCTATATTTCTCCAGCGCCTGGCTGCCATAGATTTGCGCGCCTAGTGACCAGTATGGCGAGAGGGTGTAGCCCGCCTCAATCACATGGCGGCGCTGATAGCGCTCAGCCTCGCCGAATGCGTAGGCAACCGCGTGACGTTCATCTTTGTAGCGCAGCGCAGCGGTGTAAATGGCGTCAATTTTTTGTCTGGCCTGGGTTTGCAACGCCAGCGTTTTTCCTGAATCATGCCGTATGGTTTTGTTAACGAAAGCAAGATCCAGCCGGGCATTCTGCCACGTCAGTGCTCCGCTATAGCCAGCATAGCTGTTGCGCGACAGGCGATCCGTGGTCGTCAGCACGCCGATATTTTTCAGTTCCTGCCAGCCTGCCTTTCCATCGAACCGTAGCCTGCGATTGCCGAGCTTTAGCTTAAGATAGCGCTGACTGAACTTGCTAAAGCCGTGGGCATCCCGCTTCTCCATGTTACCACCGCTGTCATAGAGCAGACCGCGCGTGGAGAAGTAGTCGCTTGACCCCAGGCGTACGGCGCGGGTATAAGTCGTATCAAATCCAAGCAGGTCCCACTGATAACCGGAACGAAAATCGACTGTCGCGGCCTGGCCCCAGGCATTGTGAACCGCGGTGGGCTGTGCTTCGTCCTCCTTGAGATACTTCCAATGGTTGCGCAGTTTGAAATCGAGCGCCGCGTCACCCCATAATTTATTCTGCGCGGAGGGGGCGTGAATGTCAGACGCCTTAACACTCCCCCCCAAAAAAAGCAGCAATAGTGAAAAAAATAAATGAAAATAGTATTTTTCTTTCATTTTTAAATCCTTCCCCTGGCGATAGTAAAAATCCGTCACGCCATGACAATAAGGGTGACCCGGTTCCGTTAACCCATAAAAAAACCCGACTCGCTGCCCTCTGTTAAAAAGGGTAGCGAGTCGGGTTTTGCTTAAAAAAATAACAATCCCGCACTGACTCCGGGACTATATTTATTTAACTTCAGAAAGTCAGCGTAAAAAAACCGTTATGTGATAGGTGGCACAAAATATCTTTGTACGTCAGTGTTACTTAAATTAAAGCGTTACACAGCACATTATATGAGACCACGCTGCACGGAAGAGAAATAAACGCGGTCAGGCATCCGGAAAAAGAGACACCCTGGCCAGGGCGTCCTCAGGGGTTTACCACGCAGGTACGCCGCTGTGAAAACGCAACTCCGTGTCCGGCTCGCTAATCAGCTTTGCTTCGACCCGGCCAATCGCCTGCACCCGCGGCGCAATATCCTTACCGGCAATCTGCGCCGCCAGCGTTAAATAGTCCTGATAATGCCGCGCCTCTGAGCGCAGCAGCGAAATATAGAACTTCGCCAGTTCATCATCAAGATACGGCGCCAGACTGGCGAAACGCTCGCAGGATCGCGCCTCAATGTAAGCACCACAAATCAGCTTATCCACCAGCGTCTCCGGCTCATGGGTGGTCACTTCGCGCAACAGCGATTTAGCATAGCGGCTGGAGGTGATCTTCTGATAGACCAGCCCGCGCGACTGCATAATTTCCCAGACCTGATAGAAGTGATGCAGCTCCTCTTTAATCAGTAGCACCATCTTCTCCACCAGCTCATCCGCCCACGGCAGCGCATTGCGCACAATGATGCGTTTCGTCAGGTTCTTATGGGCGTTGATAAAGTCGCTGTCGCCATCTTCCCGGAAGATAAAATCTTCATAGGGTTTCAGCCACGCCAGAATAGCGTCGCCGCTGGGTTTGTCGGCCACATATTTGCGGATCAGCCACACCGCAGTCTGGGCGGCTTTCAGCTCACACACCAGATGGTCGGTTAACAGCAGGGTCAGGTTTTCCGGCTTGCGCGCCTCATCAATCCAGGCCTGTGGCGTGCGGCAGTGCAGAAACTGATAGATCGGTTCGAGTAAGGGTGCGTAATTCATGATGTCAGAAAAGGGGTGGCAGAAGTGACAGGCGGAGAACTCTCCGCCCCGGCTACTTAGTGGCGAATACCATCATCATCTTCATCTTCGATGGCGTCGTCATCTTCGTCTTCATCTTCAGCATCAGGGTCTTCAAAATAGGTGCCCCAGCCGTCGTAGTCGACGTTGTACTTACCAATCAGGTTCACCAGCTGCTCAACCTGCACATCGATCAGTTCAGGCTTCAGCGCAGATTCGCTGATGATGTCGACGCACATCACGGTGGTACCATCTTCCAGCTCCAGCTCTTCCGGCTCGGTCACTTCATAACCCAGCTTGAACGCATCAACGGCCGCTTTTTCCAGCGAATCAAAATTATTGCATGAGAGATGATGCTCGATGGTATAGAGCGCATCAGGATCGCTGCCATCCTCCAGCAGCTCTTCGATAATCTGCCGCGTCTCTTCCTGCTGCTCTTCCAGTAATGCTTCATATGCCATGACAATGTCCTCTCTGAGTTCGGCAATAATCAATTATTTTCCCACACTGCCTGTCGCGCCACTACACAAAACGAAAAGTTTATTAGCTCCAGACTTGAAAATGAATATTCATACGGTTAAATTGAATTTTAATTCATTTTAATGATTACCGGAGTGTTGTATGAGCCAACTGTATCAACGCCATTTCCTCAGGCTTCTGGATTTTACTCCCGCCGAAATTGATCACCTGCTTTCCCTGTCCGCTGAGTTGAAACAGGCGAAAAAAAGCGCCAGAGAAATGCAGTATCTGAAAGGCAAAAACATCGCGCTCATCTTCGAAAAAGACTCGACCCGTACCCGATGCTCTTTCGAAGTTGCCGCTTACGATCAGGGTGCAAACGTGACTTATCTTGGCCCGAGTGGCAGTCAGATCGGCCATAAAGAGTCAATGCGCGACACCGCGCGGGTGCTGGGCCGCATGTACGATGGCATTCAGTATCGCGGTTACGGTCAGGAGCTGGTGGAGACGCTGGCAGAACACGCCGGTGTGCCGGTGTGGAACGGTCTGACCACCGAGTTTCACCCAACCCAGCTGCTGGCTGACCTGCTGACCATGCAGGAGCATCTGCCAGGCAAAAAACTCAGCGAAATGACACTGGTTTATGTGGGCGATGCGCGCAACAACATGGGTAACACCATGCTGGAAGCCGCCGCACAGGTCGGTCTGGATCTGCGTCTGGTGGCACCGAAGAGCTGCTGGCCAGAGGACGAACTGGTGGCGCAGTGCCGTGAAGCCGCACAGCAGACCGGTGGGAAAATTATCCTCACCGACAATATTGCCGACGGTGTGAAAGGCGCTGACTTTATCTACACCGATGTCTGGGTGTCGATGGGCGAAGCCAAAGCGGTGTGGGCCGAGCGTATTGCGCTGCTGCGTGACTATCAGGTTAACCGGGCGATGCTCGATCTGACCGGCAACCCGCAGGTTAAATTCCTGCACTGTCTGCCCGCCTTCCACGACGATCAGACCACGCTGGGCCAGCAGATGGCGGAACAGTACGATCTGCCCAACGGCATGGAAGTGAGCAACGAGGTGTTCGAATCACCACACAGCATTGTGTTCGACCAGGCTGAGAACCGGATGCACACGATTAAAGCGGTAATGGTGGCCACGCTGGGCCAGCGCTGACCGATCCGCTCCAGAGGCGCAAACGTTTTCCTCTTGCTGCCCCACCGCGAACGGGTATAATGCGGCCCAATTTGCCGGAGGAAATATGCGACAGCACAGCGGACAATTTGACGCTCAATCACGCCTGACCGCAGGCGGTGCTGCTGTTTCTTTCGGTCATCGACCCGATCTTAAAAAAGCCCCTTAAGCAGGGGCTTTTTTTTGTCCGCAATCCGGCCGCGCAGAGGAGAGAGCTATGCCTAACCCGCTATATCGCAAGCACATTATTTCAATCAACGACCTCAGTCGTGAAGAGCTGGAACTGGCACTGGACACCGCCGCAAAGTTGAAAGCTCATCCGCAGCCGGAACTGCTGAAGCACAAGGTGATCGCCAGCTGCTTCTTTGAGGCCTCAACCCGTACCCGCCTGTCGTTTGAAACTGCGATCCATCGCCTGGGCGCGTCCGCAGTGGGCTTTGCGGACGGCAGTAATACGTCGCTGGGCAAGAAAGGCGAAACCCTGGCCGACACCATTTCCGTCATCGGCACCTACGTTGATGCGATCGTGATGCGTCATCCGCAGGAGGGCGCGGCGCGGCTGGCGACCGAGTTCTCCGGCGGCATCCCGATTCTCAACGCCGGTGACGGCGCAAACCAGCATCCGACCCAGACGCTGCTCGATCTCTTCACCATTCAGGAGACGCAGAGCCGTCTTAATCAGCTGAATGTGGCGATGGTCGGCGACCTGAAATATGGCCGTACCGTCCACTCCCTGACGCAGGCACTGGCAAAGTTTGACGGCAACCGCTTCTTCTTCATCGCGCCCGATGCGCTGGCGATGCCAGCCTATATCACCGATATGCTGGATGAGAAGAACATCGCCTGGTCACGGCATGACAGCTTTGAAGAGGTGATGCCGCAGCTTGATATCCTTTACATGACGCGGGTGCAGAAAGAGCGGCTCGATCCCTCTGAATATGCCAACGTCAAAGCGCAGTTCATTCTGCGCGCCGCCGACCTCAGTACGGCACGCGACAATATGAAGGTGCTGCACCCGCTGCCGCGCATCGATGAAATCACCACCGATGTCGATAAAACCCCGTATGCCTGGTATTTCCAGCAGGCGGGTAACGGCATCTATGCGCGCCAGGCTCTGCTGGCACTGGTTTTAAACAGCGAACTCGCCCTGTAAGGAGACCCCCCATGACGCAGGACAACAAACTGCAGGTCGAAGCGATCAAACGCGGCACGGTCATCGACCATATTCCGGCGCAGATCGGCTTTAAGCTGCTTTCTCTGTTCCGGCTGACCGAAACCGATCAGCGCATTACCATCGGTCTGAATCTGCCGTCGGGCGAGATGGGCCGCAAAGATCTGATCAAGATTGAGAACACCTTTCTCACCGACGATCAGGTAAATCAGCTGGCGGTCTATGCGCCGCACGCCACGGTTAACCGCATCGACGACTACGAAGTGGTGGCGAAGATCGCCCCGACGCTGCCGGATCACGTTGAACGGGTGCTGACCTGCCCGAACAGCAACTGCATCAGCCGCAGCGAGCCGGTCTTCTCCAGCTTTGCCGTGAAGCAGCGCGCCGACGATGTGTATCTGAAGTGCAAATATTGCGAGAAAGAGTTCGCCCGCCATGTGGTGCTGGGTCACTGGTAATCGCCCTGCCCGACCTTATAATGGGCAATACCGGCGGCATCGCCGCCTGACGACATAATCAAAGGAGCCATGATGTCTCGTGAAATCAGTACTGAAAAAGCCCCTGCCGCTATCGGTCCCTATGTTCAGGGTGTCGATCTGGGCAGCATGATCATTACCTCTGGCCAGATCCCGGTGAATCCGGCGACCGGCCAGGTGGCAGATGACATTGCCGCACAGGCACGTCAGTCACTGGAAAATGTGAAGGCGATTGTTGAAGCCGCGGGTCTGAAGGTGGGTGACATCGTGAAGACCACGGTGTTCGTGAAGGACCTGAATGATTTCGCCACGGTCAACGCGACCTATGAAGCGTTTTTCACCGAGCATGAGGCTCACTTCCCGGCGCGTTCCTGTGTCGAGGTGGCGCGTCTGCCAAAAGATGTGAAGATCGAAATCGAAGCGATTGCCGTCCGTCGCTAAGCCTCACGCCGCCTCTGCCCGCGTAAGCCGGAGAGAGGCGGCGAATTCGTTACCGCTTAGCCGGTCGCCATAGCCACAGAACCGCAATCGCCAGCGCAAACAGTACGCCAAAACCGACGCCCGTCGCCACCGCAGGTGCACCCGCTTTTATCGCCAGCGTATAGAGCCCCAGCATGATCAACATGGCGCTGTTCTCACCCAGGTTCTGAACCGCAATCGCATTGCCTGACCCGACGCTCTCTTTGCCGCGCGCCTGCAGCAGCGCATTCAGGGGGACCACAAAGAAACCGCCCAGCGCACCAATCAGCATCAGCACTAAATAAGCATTCATCAGGGAGTGCTGCAGCGCGAAGACCACCACCATCACGCCAATCAGCACACCGGCCGGCATGCAGCGACGCACGGTCTCCAGCGTGACCAGCTTCGCCGCCGCTGCCGCGCCAATCACGATACCGATCGCGACCATGGCATTCAGCGTGGTTGGCGTGGTGTTGTCATTGATGCCCAGCGCCACCGGCACCCAGAGCACCAGCAGAAAACGTAACGTCACGCCTGCGCCCCAGAACAGACTGGTGCCGAGCAGCGAGAAGCGCGTTTCCGCATCACGCCACAGCAGCGTGGCGGCACTGAAGAAGCTGCGCGTCATCACGCCGAACTGCCAGCTCTGCCCCGGACGTGCCGCCTGCAGTTTCGGGATAAACAGGTTCGCGACTACGGCGATGCCGTAAGTCAGTGCACAGATCCCCAGCGCCGCCAGAATATGCCAGTCAGCCAGCATCCCGCCCGCCACCGAGCCAAGCAGAATGGCGGCGATGGTCGAGGCCTCCATCAGCCCGTTGGCTTTCACCAGCTTCTCGCCGTGGGTGATCTCACCGAGGATGCCATATTTGGCTGGCGAGTAGGCCGCTGCGCCCGCGCCCACCAGGGTGTAGCCGACAAAGGGATTGAAGCCGAAGCAGATCACCAGCGCGCCCAGCAGCTTCAGGCTGTTGGCGAGCATCATCACCCGCCCTTTCGCCATGCTGTCCGCCACCTGACCGACAAACGGCGCCAGCAGAATGTAGGCTGCGACAAACAGCATTTGTAATACCGGCTGGCTCCACTCGGGATAGAACTGACTTTTCAGCACAGCCAGCGTGGCAAACAGCAGCGCGTTATCGCCGAAGGCCGAAAAGAACTGGGCGATAATCACGGCGATCATGCCACGCGACATCAGCGGCGCATTACGATCAAGGCTCATGCCTGCTCCTCTTCCGCCATTTTTTTCAGGGTAACGTAGTCGGGTTTACCGCTGCCCAGCTGCGGCAACTGCTTCATGACACGGATATCACGCGGCAGTGCCAGCTCTGGCGCACCCAGCTCGCGGGCGGCTTTCTGCAGCCTGTCGCGCGCCAGCTCCGCATCGGTGGTAAACAGCACCAGTGCCTCACCACGCTGACCATCCGGGCGCAGCGAGGCGGCGTGCTGTTTGTCCGGTGACGCTTTCAGAGCGATCTGCTCGACGATTTCCAGTGATACCATCTCACCGGCAATCTTCGCAAAGCGTTTGGCACGACCCTGAATCTGGCAAAAACCGCCTTCATCGAAGCTGACGATATCACCGGTGTCGTACCAGCCCGCTTCCATGTTGCCTTCGCCATCGTCAGCGACCGGTGCTTCCAGCACGCCAGGATTTTCGACCCGCAGATAGCCTTTCATCACGTTCGGCCCGCGCAGTTGCAGACGTCCGCCGTGCTCAATGCCTGGCACCGACATCAGTCGTGAATCCATGCCCGGCAGAATGCGTCCCACGGTGTGCGTCTTCGCCGCCATCGGCACGTTAATCGCCACGACCGGCGCGCACTCGGTGACGCCGTAGCCTTCAAGGATACGAATGCCATACTTCTCAATGTAGAGCTGACGCGTGTTCTCCTGCAGCTTCTCCGCACCCGCTACCACATAGCGCAGGCGGGCAAAATCATAGGGTGCGGCAAAGCGCGCGTAGTTACCCAGGAAGGTTGAGGTGCCAAACAGCACGGTGCAGTTACGGTCATAGACCAGCTCTGGCACGATGCGATAGTGCAGCGGGCTGGGATAGAGGAACACCTGGGCGCCGGTCATCAGCGGCGTGAACAGCCCGACGGTGAGACCAAACGCATGAAACAGTGGCAGCGCAGACATAAAGCGGTCGCGCGGCGTGAAGTCGGCGATGGTGCGGATCTGCTCGACGTTCGCCAGCAGGCTTTTATGCGAATGCACCACGCCCTTAGGGTTGCCTTCAGAGCCGGAGGTAAACAGCACCATGGCGGCGTCTTCCGGCTGCTGAGGCAGCTGCGCACGATGCGGCATCAGCAGATGCGCGAGGATCCATAGCTTGTCTTTGCCGGTGACGGTATCTTTCAGATCTTCCAGGTAGATCCACTGTACATCGTCCAGCCCCTGCGGCAGATGCCACAGGTTGCCTTTTTCCAGGAACTGCCGCGACGTGAAGACGGTTTTGATCTGTGCGGCGGTCAGTGCCGCCCGCATGCCATTAACGCCCGCACTGTAGTTGAGCATGGCCGGAACGCGCCCGCGCAGGGTGGCCCCGAAAATCGCTGCCGCTGTCACGGTGGTATTCGGCAGCAGCAGCCCCACCACTTCTCGCGGCTGGCTGTAGCGTTCAAGAATACGGCCCACGCCCAGCGACTTTTTCAGCAGTCCGGTGTAGCTGTCAGGCTTGAAATTGACATCTTCGATGCAGCGCTTAAACGCGCCATAACGGGTACGCGCCGCCAGAAACGCCTCAAACAGGGTTTCACGCGGACGCACCGCCATGCGCGCTTCCATCATCACGTGATGCAGATGCTCACCGGCCAGCACGCGACGGTCGCGCGCCCGTTTCGCCTCCGGCATCGGAATGCGGGTCGCGGGCAGCACGGTCAGGGTGATGCGCGGGAACAGGCGACGTTTAAACACGCCAGCCAGACGACCAAACGGCGTGTATTCTGCGCCTTCAATGCGCATTGGCACCACATTCGCGCCTGAGCGCGCGGCGACAAAGCCGGCCCCGCTGTAGATTTTCATCAGCGAGCCGGTGACGGTAATGCGTCCTTCCGGGAAGATGACCACCGGACGGCCCGTATCAATCAGCCTTACCAGCTGCTTCAGCGCCATAGGCCGGGTCGGATCCAGCGGCACAAAGTCGATAAAGGGTTTAATCAGACGCATAAACCAGCTTTCGCTGATGGTCGAGTAGACGGCGAATACCGGTTTAATCGGTAAAAAGAACGCCAGCAACATGCCGTCGAGAAACGACATATGGTTCGGCGTGATTAATACCTTCTGCTTATGCAGTTCGGCTACGTCGCCACGCAGTTCGACCCGCCATAACAGGCGAAATATCAAACGTAAAATTTTGAAAGCCATGCCGGTTCCTTAGCATCGTGAAAATTAGCCCCTCACGATGCAGGATTTGACGCGGTTCGACAACCGAATTATCGGCAATCTGACGCGGCTTCAGGGGGCCTGCCAGCTACCGCCGAGCGCGGCAATCAGTGCCACGCTGCTGACCCACTGCGTGCTCTGCAGCGTCAGCAAACTCTGCTGCGCACTCAGGCTGCTGTTCTCCGTGGTCGCGACATCCAGGTAGTTAATCATGCCCGCCTCATACTGCAGACGCGTCACCCGCGCCGAGGTCTGTGCTGCATCGGTGGCGCGCTGCTGTGCGGCGATTTCGCCCTGCAGCGTGTTCAGCTCCACCAGCTTATCTTCCACTTCCTGCATCGCGGACAGCACCGTCTGACGATAGGTTGCAACGCTGGCATCCCAGCCTGCCCGCGCCTGATCGACTTTGGCAGAGGTCGCGCCCGCGTCAAGCAGCGTGCCGCTCAGCTCCGGCCCCAGCGACCAGACGCGATTCGGCAGCGAGAACAGCGAATGCAGCACGGAAGCGCTGACGCCCCCGCTGGCGCTGAGGGTCAGGTCGGGATAGTAACCGGCCACCGCCACGCCCACCGCAGCATTGGCCGCAGCCATGTTACGTTCGGCGTACGCAATGTCGGGACGGCGCTGCAATAGCTCGCCCGGCAGGGCCGCCGGAATGGCGGGCAGCGTGGCGGTCAGCGGCGCGGCGGCGAGACTGAAGTCGGCGGGGGCTTTGCCGACCAGCAGCGCAATGGCATGTTCCATCTGCGCGCGCTGCCACTGGTAATCCTGCGCCGAGGCGCTGGCACTCTCCAGCTGCAGCTGCGCCTGAGCCAGCGTGGCACGCGACGCAGTGCCCGCCTGATACTGGCTGTTAATGACGTTCAGGTAGCGCTGATAAGCGTCAACGCTCTGCTGATAGCGCGCGATTTTCTGATCCATGATGCGCAGCTGGAAATAATCCTGCGCCAGCTCAGACTGGGCGCTCAGGGTGATGTTGGCCAGTTCTGCCGCGCTGGCCGAGGCGCTGGCGCGGTTCTCCTCCAGCGTGCGTCGCAGTTTGCCCCACAGATCAGGCTCCCAGCTGGCACTCAGCTCCGCCTGATGGCTGCTGCTGGTAGTGCGAACGCTGCTGCCAGTCGCGTGGCTGCCGCTGCGCGTCACGCTGCCGTCATAGCCCAGTGAAGGAAACAGCGCCGCGCGTGACGCACTCGCCAGCGCCTGTGCCTGCCGGTACTGCGCGGCATAATTCGCCACGTTCTGATTCGAGATGCTCACCTGGCTCAGCAGCCCGCTGAGCGTGGCGTCATGATAAACCGCCCACCATTCGCCTTTGCTTTGCGCATCCAGCGGCGTCGCCTGCTGCCAGCCCCGGGCCTCTTTATAGTGGACCGGCATCGCCATCGCGGGGCGCTGATAGTCGGGACCGACGCTACAGCCGCCCAGCAGCAGCATCACAACAAAGGGAATAAGCGGTTTCATGGATCAGGATTCCGTAGGGCGCAGACGACGCCATTGACGTTGAGTGGCACGGCCCAGACGGTCGAGCCAAAGATAAACAACCGGTGTGGTAAACAGTGTCAGCAGCTGGCTGAGCGCCAGTCCGCCCGCGATAGCGATCCCCAGCGGACTGCGCAGATCGGCATCCCCGCCGCTGCCCAGCGCCAGCGGCAACGTGCCGAAAAAGGCGGCCAGCGTAGTCATCATGATCGGCCGGAAGCGCATCAGGCACGCCTGGGTAATCGCCTGCTGCGGCGACATACCCTGCCGCCGTTCCGCGTCGATGGCAAAATCGATCATCATGATGGCGTTCTTTTTCACGATGCCAATCAGCAGGATGATGCCAATCAGCGCGATCACCGTGAGCTGCGTGTTGGTCAGCAGCAGCAGTAACAGCGCGCCGACGCCCGCAGACGGCAGCGTTGAGAGAATGGTCAGCGGATGGATGTAGCTCTCGTAGAGCACGCCGAGCACGAGATAGACCGCCGCCAGCGCCGCCAGAATCAGCCACGGCATGGTGGCGGTCAGCTGGGAAAAGGCGGCGGCAGTACCGGCAAAACCGGCATGAAGGGTCGACGGCAGGCCCAGCTTCGCCATCGCCTGTTTAATGAGTAACTGCGCCTGCTCCAGCGAGACCCCCTCATTGAGGTTGAATGCTACGGTACTGGTCGCGGACTGGCCCTGATGCGCCACCGACAGCGGCACATTGCCGCCGCTGAAGCGGGCAAAGGCGGAAAGCGGCACGCGGTCACCGCTGTCGTTAATCACATAGAGCTGCTGAAGCGTCTCCGGATTCGCGGTGTCGCTGTCCTGCAGTGACATCACCACGTGATACTGATTCAGGGTGTTATAGAGCGTGGCGATCTGCCGCTGGCTGAACGCATTGTTCAGCAGCGTATCCAGCATGTTCACATTGACGCCCAGCCGGGTCGCGCGGTCGCGGTCGATGGTCAGCGCCACCTCCTGCCCGCCGGTCTGCGAGTCGGAGTCTACGCTGTTGAGCCCGGGGGTCGCCGCCAGCGCCGCCTGCACTTTCGGCGTCCAGATCCGCAGCAGATCAAGATCGTCTGCCTGCAGGCTGTACTGATACGTGGCGTTAGCGCTGCGTCCGCCAATGTGCAGATCCTGCGCCGCCATCAGGAACATCTGCGCCCCGGCGATGTGGCTGGTTTTACGCGTCAGCCGGTTGGCGACTTCGGTAGCCGTGGCATCGCGCTGGTCAAAATCTTTAAGTCGCACAAAGAAGTTGGCGCTGTTGCGGGAGCCAAACATCCCGCTGCCCATCGACGACATTACGCTATCGACCGCCGGGTCTTCCTGAATGATCTTCGTGAACATCAGCATTTTCGGCTTCATCGCCTGAAACGAAATGTTCTGATCGGCACGCAGCGCGCCCATCAGCAGCCCGGTGTCCTGATTCGGGAAAAAGCCCTTCTGCACCACGGTGAACAGAAAAACATTCAGCAGCACGGTCAGCAGCAGACTGAGCAGCGTCAGTTTCTGATGGCGCATCACCCAGGCCAGCCCGCGCCCGTAGGCGGCCAGCAGGCGGTTCAGCTGGTTTTCAATCAACTGATAAAGCGGATGCGGCCGCTGACTGACGGGCGGCTTTGGTTTCAGCAGGCGCGCGCAGAGCATTGGCGTCAGGCTGAGTGAGACAAACAGCGAGATCAGCAGCGACACGGTGAGCGTGACAGCAAATTCGCGGAACAGCCGACCGACAATGCTGCCCATCAGCAGAATCGGGATGAACACCGCGATCAGCGATACGGTCATCGACAGCACGGTGAAGCTCACCTCCTGCGCCCCGCGCAGCGCTGCCCGCAGCGGGCTCAGCCCGCGCTCAATGTGACGGGTGATGTTCTCCAGCACCACGATCGCATCATCCACCACGAAGCCGGTAGAGATAATCAGCGCCATCAGCGACAGGTTATCCAGGCTGTAACCCAGCAGGTACATCACCGCGCAGGTGCCGATCAGCGACACCGGCAGCGCCAGGGCCGGAATGATCACCGCCTGCAGATTGCGCAGGAAAACAAACACCACCGCGATGACCAGCAGCACCGCGATCAGCAGCGTCTCTTCGGTGTCATACAGCGAGGCGCGCACGCCCGGTGAGCGGTCAACCACCACCTTCAGCTGGCTGTCAGCGGGCAGGCTCTTTTCCAGCAGCGGCAACTGCGCTTTTATTGCGTCGATGGTTTCCAGCATATTGGCGCCCGCCTGACGTTTAATGCCGATCATTACCGCAGGCGTAGCATTCAGGAATCCCGCCTGATAGCGATCTTCCACCGAGTCATAGACCGTGGCGACGTCGCGCAGCCGCACCGCGTTGCCCTGCTGATAAGTGATGATCAGATCGCGGTAGCTGGCGGCCTTCTCAAGCTGGCCGTTGCTGTCCACCAGCCACAACTGGTCACTGCCCTGTAAGATCCCTTTGGGCAGATTGGTGGTGCTGTCGGCGACGGCGGCACGCACCGTCTCCAGCGAGATGCCGTAGTGGGTCAGCTTCAGCGGATGCAGATCAATCCGCACCGCGGGTAAGGCGCTGCCCATCAGCGACACTTCACCGACGCCCTGTACCTGCCCCATCGCCTGTTCGATTTTGCTCTCCGCCAGATCGTAAAGCTCGCCGGGCGTGCGGGTAGCAGAGGTCAGCGCCAGCATCACAATCGGCGCATCTGACGGGTTGGCTTTGCGATAAGTCGGCAGCGAGGCCATTGCGCTGGGCAGCAGGCTGCGCGCCGCGTTAATCGCCGCCTGCACGTCGCGCGCCGCGCCGTTGATATCGCGGTCCAGCTCAAACTGCAGAATAATACTGCTGGAGCCCTGCGAACTGCTGGAAGTCATCTCGCTGATACCGGCAATCTGCCCGAGCGAACGCTCCAGCGGGGTCGCGACGGTAGCCGCCATGGTCTCCGGGCTGGCCCCCGCCAGGCTGGCGCTGACCATGATGGTCGGAAAATCGACCTGCGGCAGCGGTGCCACCGGCAGCAGCCGGTAACCCAGCGCGCCGGGCAGCAGGATCGCCAGCGTCAGCAGCAGCGTCGCCACCGGACGAAAGATAAACAGCCGGGTCAGATTCATTGCCCGCTCCGCGCCTGCTGCTGACGGCGTTTCACCCAGGCACTGCCGCGCTGCGCCAGCCCGTCAAACCAGAGGTAGATGACCGGCGTGGAGAAGAGCGTCAGCACCTGACTGACAATCAGCCCGCCGACAATTACCAGCCCCAGCGGCTGTCGCAGCTCGGCACCCGAGCCGGAGGCGAGCATCAGCGGCAGCGCGCCGAGCAGCGCCGCCATCGTCGTCATCAGAATCGGGCGGAAGCGCAGCAGGCAGGCCTGATGAATCGCCTCACGTGCGCTGAGGTGCTGCTGATGTTCCGCCTCCAGCGCGAAGTCGATCATCATAATGGCGTTCTTTTTCACGATGCCGATCAGCAGGATGACGCCAATCAGCGCAATCAGGCTGAACTCCGTGCCCGCCAGCAACAGCGTCAGCAGCGCACCCACCGCCGCCGACGGCAGCGTAGAGAGAATCGTGACCGGATGGATAAAGCTTTCGTAGAGAATGCCGAGCACCACATACATGGTGATCAGCGCCGCCAGAATCAGCCACAGCGTGTTGCCGGTGGCGCTCTGGAATGCCGACGTTTCGCCCTGATAGCGCAGCGTGGTGCTCTCCGGCAGCTGCAGCTGCTGCCGCACGTCGGCAATTGCCCGCTGTCCATCCTCCAGCGAGTAGCCTGGATTCAGGTTGAAGGAGATCATCACCGCCGGGAACTGATTCAGCCGCATGTGCATCAGCGAACCGGTGCGCTGGTGGATAGTGGCGATAGAGGTAAGTTTGACCATGCCGCTGCTGGCAGAGCGGGTGTCAGAGGCTGAAGTGGACGTCGATGAAGACGAAGATGTTGACGAAGACGTTGACGCTGATGAAGTCGTGCTGGTGGATGATGACGCCGAACTGCTGCTGCCGGACGATTGCAGCCAGACATCATCAAACGACGCCGGACCCTGCCGGAAGGCCGGCGCCACTTCCAGCACCACCCGATACTGATTCGACTGGGTAAAAATCGTCGAGACCAGCCGCTGACCAAAGGCGTTATAGAGCGCGGTGTCCACGTCCGATGCGGTAATGCCAAAGCGCGCCGCTTTGTCCCGGTTCAGCTCCACGTAAGAGACGCGCCCCTGATCCTGCAGGTTACTCACCACGCCATTAAACTCGGGCCGCTGCTGCAACGCTGCCACCAGTTTCGGCGACGTGCGGACCAGATTTTCACTGTCGGCGTCGTCAAGGGTGAACTGATACTGACTCGGCGACACCTGGTCGTTGACGGTGAGATCCTGCGCCGGTTGCAGATAGAGCCGGATACCCGGCACATCGCTGGTCGCCTGGTTCAGCTGGCTGATCACCTCGCTGGCGCTGAGATCGCGGGCGCCAGAGGGCTTGAGGTTGATCTGCAGCCGTCCGCTGTTGAGGCTGCTGTTAGTGCCGTCGATGCCGATGGTCGATGAGACGCTCTCCACCGCCGGGTTTTTCAGGATCAGCGCAGAGAGCGCCTGCTGTCGCGTCGCCATTGTTTTAAACGAGACATCCTGGGAGGCGACGGTAATGCCCTGAATCAGCCCGGTATCCTGGGTCGGGAAGAAGCCTTTCGGCACCATCATGTAGAGCAGCGCCGTCAGTCCGAAGGTTGCCAGCGCCACCAGCAGCGTCAGTTTCTGATGGTTCAGCACCACGGTCAGCAGCCGGTCATAGCCGCGCACCAGCCGGTCGAACATCTCGCCGCCCTTGCGGGCAAAGGTTGACTGCTGCTCTGGCGGAATGTGCCGCAGCAGATACGCGCACAGCATCGGGGTCAGCGTCAGCGACACCCCCATCGACACCAGGATCGCCACCGCCAGCGTAATCGCGAACTCCCGGAAGAGTCGCCCGACCACATCGCCCATAAACAGCAGCGGGATCAGCACCGCAATCAGCGAAAAGGTCAGCGAGATAATGGTGAAGCCAATCTGCCGGGAGCCTTTCAGCGCCGCCTCCATCGGTGTCTCGCCCTGCTCCAGCCGCCGGGAAATGTTCTCCACCACCACGATAGCGTCATCGATAACAAAACCGGTGGCGATGGTCAGCGCCATCAGCGACAGGTTATTCAGGCTGAAGCCCGCCAGATACATCACGCCAAAGGTGCCAACCAGCGACAGCGGCACCGCCACACTCGGGATCAGCGTGGCGGCCACGTTGCGCAGGAACAGAAAGGTTACCATCACCACCAGCGCAATCGACAGCATCAGCTCAAACTGCACGTCGCTGATTGAGGCGCGAATGGTCTGGGTGCGGTCGGAGAGAATCGTCATCTTCACCCCGTCCGGCAGCGCCGCCTGCAGTGCAGGAAGCTGCGCCTTGATGTTGTCCACCACCTGAATCACGTTTGCGCCGGGCTGACGCTGCACGCTGATGACAATCGCGGGCTGGTTATTGGCCCATGCGGACTGGAAGCTGTTCTCCGGGCCCTGTTCGATGTGGGCGATATCTTTCAGGCGCAGCGCCGCGCCATTCTCATAGCTGAGGATCAGGTTGCCGTACTCGGTTGCGGTGCGCAGCTGGTCGTTGGCGTCGATGGTCACCGAATGATATTTACCGTCAAAGCCGCCTTTGGCGCCATTGACGTTGCTGTTGCCAATCAGCGTATTTACCGCCTCCAGCGTCAGGTGATGCGCCGCCAGCGCCAGAGGATTCATCTGCACCCGAATCGCCGGCTGATGCCCGCCCGCCAGCGTCACCATTCCGACGCCGGAGATCTGCGACAGCTTCAGCGCCACCTGGGTGTTAACCAGATCCTGCACCTCGGTCAGCGGCAGCGTGCCGGAGCTGGCCGCCAGCGTCACCACCGCGCTGTCCGCCGGATTGACCTTTTTGTACGTCGGCGGATTAGGCAGATCGTCGGGCAGCAGGTTATTTGCCGCATTGATCGCCGCCTGCACCTCCTGCTCGGCGACATCCAGCGACAGATCGAGGCTGAACTTCAGGGTTATGATCGACGAGCCGCTGGCGCTGGTGGAGCTCATCTGGCTCAGCCCCGCCATCTGCCCCAACTGGCGCTCCAGCGGTGAGGTGACCGACGACGCCATCACATCCGGGCTGGCGCCCGGATAGAGCGTGGTGACCTGAATGGTCGGATAGTCGACCTGCGGCAGCGCCGAGGTCGACAGGGATTTCCAGGCAAAAATCCCGGAGATCAGCACGCCGGCCATCAGCAGGATGGTGGCGACAGGACGCAGAATAAACAGGCGAGACGGGTTCATTTCGACACAGCACCGGCAGCGGGCGTCTCATCTGCCAGCGTGACTTTGCTGCCGCTGGTCAGACGATCGATCCCTTCCGTTACCAGCCGATCGCCCGGTGCAACGCCGCTGAGGATCGCCTGCTGATCGTCGCCGAAAGCCGGGCCGGTGGTGACCGCTTTACGCGTGACGGTATGATCTTTGTTGATCACAAAGACAAAGCTGCCGTCGCTGCTCAACTGCAGCGCCTGCGCCGGGATCACCGTCGCGCCTTTCAGCACCCGGGTCTGCAGCCGCAGATTCACAAACTGGTTAGCAAACAGCGACTCATCCTGGTTGGCAAACACCGCTTTCAGCGCCACGGTGCCGGTGGCGGTGTCGATCTGGTTGCTGATGAACTTCACTTCGCCGCTGGCGAGCGGATGCTGGTTGTCCTGATCAAACAGCGTGGCGGGCAGGCTCTGCCCCTGATGCAGCACGCTGACCAGCGCGGGGATGTCGCTTTGTGGCACGCTAAAGGTCACGGCGGCGGGCTGCATCTGCGTGATGGTCACCAGACCGGTGCTGCTGGAGCTCTGCACCATGTTGCCGGGATCGACCTGACGCAGGCCGACGCGCCCGCTGATCGGGGCGGTGATCCGGGCATATTCAATGCTCAGCTTTGCACTGGCAATCTGCGCCTGATCGGCGGCGACGGCACCGCGATACTGCCCGACGGTGGCAATCTGCGTGTCCAGATCCTGGCGCGCCAGCGCATCCTGCGCCGCCAGTTTGCGGTAGCGCGCCAGCGTCAGCTCGGCACTTTTCAGCAGCGCCTGGTTCTCGCTGAGTTCAGCCTGATACTGGTTCAGCGTCGCCTGATAGCTGCGCGGATCGATCTGCGCCAGCAGTTGACCGGCACTGACCTTCTGTCCTTCGGTGAAGAAAACCTGCTCCAGCTGGCCGTCAACGCGGCTGGTCACCGTCACGCTGGCGTTGGGGATCACCGTGCCGAGCGCATTCAGCCACACCGGCACATCCGCCGTGCTGGCAACCCCGCTGTGAACCAGCGTTGCACTGCCGCCCATCATGCCAGGCGAATCCGGTCTGCCCGGCGGCATTCCCTCACCCGGCCCGTGCCCCGAAGAGAGCAGACGCCAGATAACGCCCGCGACAATCGCCGCCACCAGCAACAGAAGCAGCCATTTAAGCCCAAAGGAACGCGCGGGGCGAGAAAGGTGAGTCATCGTCGAACTCTTCAGATAAGCAGAAAAAGAAATCCCGGAACGTGCGGAATGCGGCAGTGAGCGGCAGCGAGCAAAAAACCGCCAGGCTTCACGGCGGCCATTATCAGTGAAAGGCGACGCGCCTTTCTATTGGCAAACTGTCAGGGTTTCGTTAAGAACGATGTTGATTTAGCGGGAGTTTTTACAGCGGTAACGGCAGGCTCAGGCAAGCAGACAAAAAAAACCCACGCATCTGCGTGGGTCGGTGTAATAACAGGGTCTCACTGCCGAAGCAGTGTTGTTTTCACACCCATTAATACCTCTGGGACTGCTATCCTCGCACTGATTGACCGCGCGGAGACAGCGGGAAAACGCAACCGAATTCGGGGAAGTGCAACGAGGTGTGAATATTCCTCACGCCTCGCTTACACTCTGATTTAACTAAGATTTATCCGAAGGGCTGGCCGTGGGTTTAGTGTAGATGGCATCCGGTGCAACGTTCATGTGTTTCAGTACCGGCCCCATGATATTGCCGAACACCGGCGCAGCAACCGAACCACCGAAGTGATCGCCCGCCGTCGGATGGTTGATCATCACCACCAGCGCCACTTCAGGATGACTGGCGGGCGCAATACCGGCGGTGTAGTTGACGTAGCCGCCATCATACTTGCCGCTGGTACCCATCTTTTCCGCCGTACCGGTTTTGGTTGCCAGACGGTAGCCCGGTACCGCAGCTTTCAGTCCGGTTCCGCCCGGCAGGACGTCGCTCTCCAGCATATGCACCACCTCTTTCACCGTTTCCGGATTGGCGACCTGGCGTCCCATGACCGGCGGCGTGACGCGGGTGATCGACAGCGGACGGTAAACGCCATAAGAGCCGAGCGTGGCGTATTCGCGGGCAATCTGCAGCGGCGTGACGCGCAGACCATAGCCAAAGGAGAAGGTAGCCCGCTCGATATCCGCCCAGCGGGCGCGGTGCAGCGGGAAGTAGCCGACGCTTTCGCCGGTCAGCCCTAATCCGGTCGGTTTGCCCAGGCCAAACGCATGATAGGTATTCACCAGCGCCTCCGCGGGCATCGCCAGCGCCAGATGAGAGACGCCGATGTCGCTCGATTTTTGCAGAATGCCGGTCATGGTCAGGCGCGGCCAGTGGCCGACGTCGCGGATCAGGTGGCCGTTAACGCTGTAAGGCGTGGTGTCGATCACCGAGTCCGGACGCACCAGATGGCGCTCCAGCGCTTCCATTACGACTAACGGCTTAACGGTCGATCCCGGTTCGTAGCTGTCATTGATGGCCGAGTTACGCATCTGTGCCGGGGTGGCCCCTTCATAGTTGTTGGGGTTGAACGACGGATAGGAGGCCATCGCCAGAATCTCGCCGGTGTCGATTTTCACCAGCACGGCCGCACCCGAGTCCGCTTTGTTGATCAGTACGCCGTCGCGCAGTTTGCTGTAGAGCGTGTACTGGTCATATTTGTCGATGCTGAGCTGCACCGTGGGCGGCTGCGTCGGCGGCTGGTAGTTGATCATCGCGATGATATTGCCCGCCGCATCCTGACGATAGACCTCTTTGCCCGGCTCGCCCTGCAAGACTTTATCGAAGCCTTTTTCCAGCCCGTTCAGGCCGACATTATCCGCGCCAACGATACCGATCAGCGGCGCAGAGGCTTCGCTCATCGGATAGAAACGGCTGTCGTCATAAACTTCACTGATGCCTTTCAGCTTCAGCTCTTTAATGTCTTTGGCGATGCCCAGTTCGACTTTACGTCCCAGATAGAGGAAACGACGTTTCGGGTTGGCGGTGATCTGCGCCGCCAGCTCTTCGGGACGGGTGTTGAGCGCGGCCGCAAGATAGGCCCATTTGGCACTGGTAAAATCAGGGTTGCTCTCCAGCACGCGCAGTGGATCGGCAATCACATCGCGCGATGGCACGCTGAGCGCCAGCGCTTCGCCGTTACGATCCAGCAGGGTGCCGCGACTGGTGGGCAGCGTGACGGTTCGCAGCGATCGCTGATCCGCTTCGTGCTCCAGCATCGGCTGATTCAGGAACTGCAGGTCCGCGACGCGCGCCAGCAGCACCACCAGACAGGTTGTGACACCCAGACAGATCAGTCGAAAACGAAAAGGGTTGAATGGCGCTTTTATCTGGTCTTTTCCCAGTAGTTTTTTAATCCGGGGCATGGCATTCCGCTGCGCAAAATAAAGAGAAAGGGGCTGGTGCCAGCAGTTATAAAGAAAGCGCTGGCCGTATAACAGGAAAACTGTGTA
Organism: Pantoea sp. XY16; assembly: GCF_025153065.1. Classification (NCBI taxonomy): domain Bacteria; kingdom Pseudomonadati; phylum Pseudomonadota; class Gammaproteobacteria; order Enterobacterales; family Erwiniaceae; genus Pantoea; species Pantoea sp. XY16. The sequence continues at coordinate 77,224 of NZ_JANZNP010000007.1, forward strand.
TCAGTTCGTTATTGGCAACGGATTTTTGGCAAAAAAAACCTGCGCATCTGCGCAGGTTGGTGTAATCAAGAAAATCTATTGATGTTCACCCATCAATACCTCTGGGACCCTGAATGTAGCAAAGGGAATTGATCGGCTGCCATCGCCTAAACGCAACAGTTACCCGCAAAATGTAACCAGCCATGAGAACCTTACGCTATTGTGCAATCCTGATGTTTTTTGATTTCCACCAGGCAACTCATGGCGTTTGGCCCCTGCGTCAGCGACGACGTACCAATATCGAGCGTCAGCACGTTGGGGTTACCGGCGCGATCAAAAGGCTGCCACGCCCTGCCAAAGCCAGGGTCAAACCACGCACCGGTAGCGATAATCACCACGCCCTGCGTCACGCCCTCGGTGATCTGCACACCCGCCAGCATCACACCACGTGCGTTGCTCACCTCAATCTCATCGCCCTCCACCAGTCCGCGCGCAGCTGCATCCACTGGATGCATGTAAAGCGTTTCATGTCCGGCCGTTTTATTGTCCTGCACCGTGTCGGTGGCATCCAGCTGGCTGTGTAACCGGTCGGAAGGCTGAATGGAGATCATGTGCAGCGGATAGTCGCGGCTGACTGGGGAACCAAGCCACTCCTGTGGTTCACGCCACTCCGGATGACCGGCGAAGTCGTCCAGCTGGTAGTCCGCAATGGTCTGACTGAACAGCTCGATTTTGCCGCTGGCGGTTTTGATTGGATTGGCCTGCGGATCGGCACGGAAATCCTCCATAAACTGATAAGGCTTGCCACCTTCCGGAATTTCCACAAAGCCGCGCTGCCAGAATTCATCAAACGCCGGGAAATCGATGCCTTTGCGCTGATGCGCGGTCGCACACTGCTGATAAAGATGCGCAATCCACTGCATCTCATTGCGCCCTTCGGTAAAGGTGTCGCGATAGCCGAGTCGCTCTGCTAAGTCGGCAAAAATATCGAAGTCGTTGCGCGCCTGATGCTGCGGCTTAATCGCCTGATGCATGGCCAGCACAAAGCGGTCACGTGAGGAGCCGCCGATGTCATTACGCTCCAGCGTGGTCGTCGCAGGCAGCACGATGTCCGCCATCTGCGCCGCTGGCGTCCAGACGATATCCTGCACCACCACCGTATCGGGCCGTTGCCAGCCCTCCACCAGCCGGTTCAGCTGCTGATGATGGTGGAAAGGATTGCCGCCCGCCCAGTGCACCATGTGGATATCGGGATAGTGCAGCGTTTCGCCCTGGAAGCTATATGGCTGGCCGGGATTGAGCAGCATATCGCTGATGCGCGCCACCGGAATCGACAACCCTGACGGATTGGGGCCGGTGCTCATCATCGGGGCAGGCCCCTCCTGACGGGGATTGCCGACGCTGTTCATTGAACCATGACCGAAAGAGAACCCCGCGCCCGGCAGGCCAGGCTGACCGAGCATTGAGGAGAGCGCAATCATCATCCAGTAAGGCTGCTCGCCGCGATGGGCGCGCTGCACGGAATAGGAGCAGGTAATAAAGCTGCGCTTGCCGGTCAGTTGCTGCGCCAGCTGCACGATGCGATCAGCCGGGATGCCGGTGATACGGCTGGCCCAGCCAGCGGTTTTCGCTACGCCGTCGGTTTCGCCCAGCAGATAGGCGCGCAGCTGCGGCCAGCCGGTGCAGTGGCTGGCGAGAAACGCCTCGTCAACCGCGCCGTGCTGGGTGATCTCATGCCCCAGCGCCAGCATCAGTGCCACGTCGGTATTGGGGCGAATCGGGATCCACTCGGCGTTCACAAATTCCGGGCAGTCATCGCGCATCGGGCTGATGTTGATGACCGGCGTGCCTTTGGCCGCCAGCTGCATCAGCGCCGGTTTCAGGCTGTGCTGCCCTGCGCCACCTGAGGCGACCTGGGCGTTTTTCAGCGCCAGCCCGCCAAAGGCGACAAAAATTTCGGCATGTTCCACTACCTGCGGCCACTCGGTGACGCGCCCGGTCAGCGGCATATAGGTGCCGATCACATAGGGCAGGAAGAACTGCGCCGCGCCCCAGCTGTAGTTACCCTGCTGATCGACGCCGCCGCCGCCCTGAAAGTAGAAACGACGCACCAGCGTGCGGGCGTGATTGACGCGACCGGCCGATGACCAGCCGTAGGAGCCGTTGAAAATGCCCGACGCACCATAGCGTTCGCGGACGCGGCGATTCTCTTCCGCCACCAGGTCCAGCGCGGTTTCCCAGTCGACGGCGACAAAATCTTCCCGGCCACGCAGCGTGCGGTCGCTCTTTTCGCGTGACTTCAGCCACGAGCGACGCACCATCGGCTGGCGAATGCGTTTGTCTGAGTAGACCAGCTCAGGAATGGTGTGGATCATCGGTGACGGATCGGCATCAGCGAAGAAAGGTTCGCAGCCAATCAGACGATCGTTTTCAGTGACGGCGGTAAACGCGCCCCAGTGCGCCAGATGTGGCACTTTGGTTTTCATCGTTGTTTTTTTCACGGTAGCCAGGTGGGGAACTGAGCATAACATGGGGCAACGTCTCAGCAGAAGATGTGCAGCAGCGGTCGTTTTTGCCCCTTTTTGCGACGACGCTGGCATTCTGTCGGGTTGATGTGTCCGCCCTTTTCCGTAACACTGATGCGATGTGTAAACGTTTTCCCCAAAGCAGGTCAACGCATGGCTACCATAAAGGATGTTGCGCGACTGGCGGGCGTTTCTGTCGCCACAGTCTCCCGTGTAATCAATAATTCTCCCAAAGCCAGCGACAGCTCCCGACAGGCCGTAGGCCAGGCGATGGAGCAGCTTCAGTATCACCCGAATGCCAACGCACGCGCGCTGGCGCAGCAATCGACCGAAACGCTCGGCCTGATTGTCGGTGACGTCTCCGATCCCTTTTTTGGCGCAATGGTGAAAGCCGTGGATGAGGTGGCAGGCGACACCGGTAACTTTTTGCTGATTGGTAACGGTTACCATAATGAGCAAAAAGAGCGGCAGGCGATTGAACAGCTGATGCGTCACCGCTGCGCGGCGCTGGTGGTGCACGCCAAGAAAATTCCCGACGCAGAACTGGAAGTGCTGATGAAGCAGGTGCCGGGTATGGTGCTGCTGAACCGCCTGATCAAAGGCTTTGAAAAGCGCTGTATTGCACTCGACGATCGCTACGGCGCCTGGCTGGCAACCCGTCATCTGATCCAGCTCGGCCATCAGAATATCGCCTTTATCTGCTCGACCCACACCATCTCCGATGCCGAAGATCGCCTGCAGGGTTACTATGATGCGCTGAAAGAGCACGGTCTGCCGTGCAGCGATCGGCTGGTGACCTGGGGCGAACCGGACGAAGTGGGCGGTGAGCAGGCGATGACAGAACTGCTGGGACGCGGCAGAAATTTCACCGCCGTCGCCTGCTACAACGACTCGATGGCGGCGGGCGCGCTGGCGGTGCTGAGCGATAACGGCGTCCGCGTGCCGGAAGAGATGTCGCTGATCGGCTTCGATGATGTGCTGGTGTCGCGCTATGTGCGACCACGCCTTACGACGGTCCGCTATCCGATTGTCACGATGGCGCAGCAGGCCGCTCAGCTGGCCTTGGCGCTGGCCAACGATCTGCCGCTGCCGGAAGTGACTCACATGTTCAGCCCGACGCTGGTGCGCCGTCATTCGGTCAGCGGCCCGGCCTGACGCAACGGAGGCCGGTTCAGCCGGCCACAGTACTTACTGAAAGGCGTGCAGCAGCGTCTCCAGCGGCCTGACCAGCGCTATCACCGTTTCATCCTGCACCTCTGCGGCGGCATCCAGTGTCGCCTGCATCTCCGCCACTTCACTGGCACCAAACGCCTGATTACGGACGTAAGCATTCACCAGCGCGAGGCCCATGGCGCTCAGCACCTCAACCTGCTGCACGCTGTGTGCCAGCGGCTTCAGCGTCGCGCTGCCGTTGACGATCGGCATCACCGCAGTCGTGTTGGCCTGCCAGCGCTGCAGCGGCGCGCGCACTGCGGAGGCGGCAGCCGGATTATTACGATTGGCGATTAATACGGCGACCTGTTGCTCCAGCTGGCGCACTGCCTCACTCTCTGCGGGCAGCACATCGGCCAGCCGGTTTAATGGCTCCTGATAGTTGTAATGCCCCGCCTGAAACTTCAGGTGCTGACGCGTGTAATACTGCGCCGGTTCCAGTACTTCGGCCAGCACTCGCAGCGGGGCGATATCGTGTCCGCTGGCCAGCCGCATCATCTGCTGCTCCGTCTGCGCATGTTGCAGCGTTCCCACGGACACCGTGCTCCAGCGATCCATCGCCGCCAGCCGTGAATACATCGAATCCATGTTCGTGACGTTTTCTGCCGACCATAACCGCTCGGCCACCACAAAGGCGCGCGGCCACAGTTTAGTATCAATGATCTGGCTGTTGATGTTTTCAGCCCACAGCGCCGCCTCGCCACCCAGCAGATTTTGCTGTACCTGTTCTGGCGTGGGCAGCACGGGTGCGATGCCCGCAGGCGGCTGCATCAGACGCTGACCGCTGGCGGGATAACGTACGTTGCCTACCCGCACATAGCCTTTGAGAGACTGCTGTTGCAGCGTGACCACCGGCTGGAACGGCCCCATCCAGCTATCCACCGTGAACTGCACCTGTTGCGTCGAGAGCCAGTTGATGTCGCTGATCATCCGCCGGGCTTTGCCGTCGAAGTCGATAAAACCGCGCCAGCCCTGCGCGCCCTGAATCAACGTAAAGCTGCCCTTCACCGGGCTGCCTTTCAGCCGTGGCATCGTGAATGACCAGCTCTGCGCCTGGTCGCCGGGCCGCAGACGGTCCTGACCGTTCAGCCCGCGTGGCGTGACCTCGTTGCGATAGTGATAGCTGGCAGTCTGGGGCTGATCGAGGTAGAAACCGGTGGAGAGGATGCCGCGATAATTTTCTTTTGCCAGCGCACTCAGCGCATCCTGGCCCTGCCAGGACTGGATCAGAATACTGCGTGGCAGATCGGGATGAGCGATCTCATCCCAGCCCACCATCTGACGCTGATGGGCTTCGAGGATCTTCTCCACCCGCTGATTGAAGTACGCCTGCAGCGCATGCGCGTCTTTCAGATCGTGCTCGCGCATAAACTGCTGAATCGCGGGTGAGTTTTTCCACTGCGTGGGATCGACTTCATCGCCGCCGATGTGCAGCCAGGGATCGGGAAAGATCGCCGCCATCTCTCCCACCAGCGTATCGATCACCTGATAAACCTGTTCATTAGCGGGATCAAGCAGCGGTTTAAAGACGCCCCAGCCGCGCGCCATCTGAAAGGGACCCGCTGCGCTGATCAGTTCCGGCATCGCCACCGCCAGCGCGGAGGCATGTCCTGGCATATCCAGCTCGGGCACCACACGCACCCCACGGTCGGTGGCATATTTCACGATTTCCCGCATCTGCTGCTGGCTGTAATAGTTGCCATCGCTGGCTTTCTGCTGCAGCTGGGGATAGTGGCTGGAGGCGAAGCGCCAGCCCTGATCGTCGGTGAGATGCCAGTGAAAGACGTTCATTCGTGCGGCGGCGATGCCGTCGATCTGACGCTTAAGCGTTTCTACCGGCATAAAGTGGCGTGCCGTGTCGATCAGCACACCGCGCCACGGAAAGCGCGGATGATCGTGAATGGTGACGTAAGGAATCGTCGTGCCCTGCTCACCGTTTTGTATCAGCTGCAGCAGGGTTTCCATGCCGCGCATCGCACCAAAACGGTTGGGTGCGGTTAATCGCACGCCATCGCCATTGACCTGCAACTGATAGCGCTCATCACTGTCGGGCAGCGGCAGTGGATCGACTGCCTTTGCAATCATGATGCGGATAGTCGGTGCAGCTACCGGCTGCGTGGCGGGCAATAGCGGCCAGCCGGTCTGATCGCTGATGCGCGCCAGCCAGCGTGCTTCGGCCCCCGCCAGATGATCGCCTGAGATTTGCAGCGTCAACTGCGGCGTCAGGGTAAGCGCACCGCCACTGGCGGGCTGCTCCACCTGTTGCGGCCAGGGCATTAGCGGCAGCGGATTGGCTATGACGATCGGGCTAAAAACAGCGAGCAGGAGCAGAGTACGGGGTAACCACATTGGCGGGCATCCTTGTAACGTCAATGGTTTGACAGGGCAGAACGTTGATTAAAGTTGCTGCACGCCGATTCGCCAGTGAATCCCGCAGGAAACCTGAACCATCACCCGATTTTTTACATTCGTCGGAATTTTCTGCCGGGTTGAGTCTTCCTTGCTTCAGGTCAAATCCTTGCGCAATAATTCACAGCAATCACTACATGTAGAGAATAGAATCCACCCAACCCCCATATGTAGTTAACGGAGAGAGGAATGGCGACGGTGGTAATCAAGCGCGATGGATGCCGGACAGGCTTTGATGCGCAGCGTATTGAGCAGGCTGTTGTGGCAGCGGCACGGGCAGCAGATGTCGACGATGCGGCCTGGTGCGCGCAGGTCGCTGAGCGCGTTGCCCTGCGGCTGGCCGATCGTCCGGAAGTGGCTATCCGCGAGATTCAGTGTGCGGTAGAAGAGACGCTGATGGCGGGTCCTTATCCACAACTGGCGCGCGCCTACATTGAGTATCGCCACGATCGCGATGTCGCCCGCGATCGTCAGAGCCAGTTACATCACGCCATTCGCGGTCTGGTCGATCAGACCAACGCGGCGCTGCTGAACGAAAATGCCAATAAAGACAGCAAAGTGATCCCGACGCAGCGCGATCTGCTGGCCGGGATCGTGGCAAAGCACTACGCACAGCAGCAGATCCTGCCGCGCGACATCGTTCTGGCGCATGAGCGCGGCGAGATCCACTATCACGATCTCGACTATTCACCCTTCTTCCCGATGTTCAACTGCATGCTGATCGATCTGAAGGGCATGCTGACCAACGGTTTTAAGATGGGCAATGCTGAGATCGAGCCACCTAAATCGATCGCCACCGCCACTGCTGTGACGGCGCAGATTATCGCCCAGGTCGCCAGCCACATTTACGGCGGCACCACCATTAACCGCATTGATGAAGTACTGGCCCCGTTTGTTGAGCAGAGCTATACCCGGCATCTGGCGATCGCCGAACAGTGGCAAATCCCGCAGGCAGAGCAGTATGCGCGCCAGCGCACAGATAAAGAGTGCTATGACGCCTTTCAGTCGCTGGAGTATGAGGTGAATACCCTGCACACCGCCAACGGCCAGACGCCGTTTGTCACCTTTGGTTTTGGTCTGGGGACTGACTGGGCGGCACGGCTGATCCAGCAGTCGATTCTGCGTAACCGGCTGGCGGGGCTGGGCAAGAATCGCAAAACCGCGGTGTTCCCTAAACTGGTCTTCAGCATTCGTGAAGGCGTCAACCGCCGGGCGGGCGATGTTAATTACGACATCAAGCAGCTGGCGCTGGAGTGTGCCAGCAAGCGGATGTATCCCGACATTCTCAATTACGACCAGGTGGTGAAAGTCACCGGCTCGTTCAAAACCCCAATGGGCTGCCGTAGTTTCCTTGGCGTTTATGAAGAGAACGGCGAGCAGATTCATGAGGGTCGCAACAATATCGGGGTGATCAGCCTGAACCTGCCACGCATCGCACTGGAAGCGGGCGGTGATGAAGCGCGTTTCTGGACGCTGCTCGATGCCCGCCTGCTGCTGGCTAAGCGGGCGCTGATGACGCGTGTGGCACGGCTGGAGAAGACCAAAGCGCGCGTTGCGCCCATCCTCTATATGGAAGGGGCCTGCGGCGTCCGGCTGAATGCCGATGATGAGGTAGGACCTATTTTCCGTAATGGTCGTGCGTCGCTGTCGCTGGGCTATATCGGCCTGCATGAAACCCTGAATGCGCTCAGCGGCGGTCATCAGCATCCTTACGATGATGCGGCGCTGCGCGCCAAAGGCGTAGAGATCATTGCGTACATGCGCGCCGCCACCGATTGCTGGAAAGCGGAAACAGGCTACGGCTTCAGCCTTTACAGCACGCCAAGTGAGAATCTGTGTGACCGTTTCTGCCGTCTTGATGCCGCGCAGTTTGGTCTGGTGCCGGGCGTCACAGACAAGGGCTACTACACCAACAGCTTCCATCTCGACGTTGAGAAGAAGGTGAATCCTTACGACAAAATCGACTTTGAAGCGCCCTATCCGCCGCTGGCGAATGGCGGATTCATCTGTTACGGCGAATACCCGAATGTGCAGCACAATCTCAAAGCGCTGGAAGATGTCTGGGATTACAGCTACGACCGCGTGCCCTATTACGGTACCAATACGCCGATTGATGAGTGCTACGAGTGCGGCTTCAACGGCGAGTTCACCTGTACCAGCCGTGGCTTTACCTGTCCGAACTGTGGCAATCACGATCCGGCGCGCGTCTCTGTTACACGGCGGGTCTGTGGCTATCTTGGCAGCCCGGATGCACGGCCCTTTAATGCCGGTAAACAGCAGGAAGTGCAGCGTCGGGTGAAGCATCTGTCTGAAGGACCGCTGGGATGATGCACATCCATCGCTACTATGATGTGGATATCGTGAATGGACCCGGCACCCGCTGCACGCTGTTTGTTGCTGGTTGCGAACATCAGTGTCGCGGCTGCTACAACCAGAGCACCTGGCGTATTGATTCCGGCGTGCCCTTTACGCTGGCGATGGAGGAGCAACTACTGGCGGATCTGCAGGACACACGCATTCCGCGCCAGGGCTTGTCGCTGAGCGGTGGCGATCCACTTCATCCGCATAACGTGCCGCACATTCGCCGTCTGGTGAAACGGGTGCGACAGATATGCCCCGGTAAAGACATCTGGCTCTGGACCGGCTACCGGATGCAGGAGCTGAATGCGGCACAGCGCGCCGTGCTGGACTATCTCGACGTGCTGATCGATGGCCGCTTTGTCGAAGAGGAGAAAGATGCCACGCTGCAATGGCGCGGCAGCCGTAATCAGATCGTCTGGCAGTTACGCTGAATGACGTGGGATGTCGCCCGACTCAATGATGTTGACGCTTTCACCACCCGGCGTGAACGCCTGCTGATGCAGACAGCGCGCCACGTCGCGTGCGTGAACCGCCCGCCAGTTGCCCGGCAGCAGCGAAAACAGCGGTCCCGCCAGGCTTTCGCCCTGACGTTTCTGCGCGCGATCCCCCAGCAGCAGTGAAGGTCGCACCAGCGTCAGGCGCGGCCAGCCCTGATGGCGCAACGCATTCTCCATTTCGCCTTTGACGCGATTGTACAAAAACGGTGAGTAACGGCTGGCACCGTGCGCGCTGACGACCAGCATCTGCTTCGCGCCCAGGCGTAATCCGCATAATCCGCTGTCCACTACCAGGGTGTAATCGACGTGGATGAATGCCTGTTTGCTGCCCGCCTGCCTGCGCGTCGTTCCCAGGCAGCAGAACACCGTATCCAGCGAACTTTCCAGCGGCCCGAGCACATCCGTCAGATCGGCTTCTACCGGATTCACCACTTTATGCATCGCAGGCAGTGGCCGGCGGGTGGGCGCGATGATTTCGTCAATGCGGGGATCCTCAATCAGTAAGCGCAGCAGATGCGACCCGACTAAGCCAGTGGCACCGGTCAGTAATACGCGATTCATCTCAGATTCGTCCTTATTTCACTGCTGACAGCTTAAAAGATAGCTGATCTTAACGGGCAGGCTTGCGTTCTCACGCTCAGCGACCAGGCTTACAGCGTGATCCGGAAAGCGCGCCACGCTCTCCACAACTTTAAGGAGGAAAAAAAGATGAGCAAGAAAGTTGCGGTTTTGATTACCGACGAATTTGAAGACTCAGAATTTACCTCACCTGCGGAAGCCTACAAAGGCGCGGGTTTTGAGGTCGTGACCATTGAGAAACAGGCCGGTAATGTCGTTAAAGGCAAGAAAGGCGAAGCGGAAGTGACCATCGATCGCAGCATTGATGATGTCAGCCCGGCGGAATTTGATGCCCTGCTGCTGCCAGGCGGTCACTCGCCTGACGCTCTGCGCGGCGACGATCGTTTTGTTGCCTTTACCAAAGAGTTTGTCGCCAGCGGCAAACCGATCTTTGCCATCTGCCACGGTCCACAGCTGCTGATTAGCGCGAACGGCGTGCGCGGTCGCAAGATGACCACCGTTAAAGCCGTTGCCATTGACCTGATCAATGCCGGTGCTGACTTCCATGACAAGGAAGTGGTGGTGGACGGCGATAAGCTGGTCACCAGCCGTACGCCGGACGATTTACCGGCCTTTAACCGTGAATCCCTGCGGATCCTCGAAGCGCTGTAATTCCGCCGCGCCCTTTTCAGCCGAAAGGGGCGTGTCTATTTTTCCCGCTGCCAGGCAATTTTCTTGCCGAATCCCAGCGCATTATCCGTCATCTTCACCTCATCCAGCTCAATCTCCCACAGCGGGGCCAACACTTTGCGTGAGACCGGAAAACGTTTCTGGTAAGCCGCTCTGGCGACCTGCTCTGTCGCTTCCTCCAGCCGTCTGACCCGGCCACGATACTGTACCCCTTTAATGAGCAGCACAGTTTTGGGCTGGCCATTGACAGTGCCTGCAACCTGCGGATTCTGTACCATTAATTCACCGTGGCGGGTAGCGGGTTCGGTCATAATCCAGAAGGCCATGCGTGTCTCATCAAAGACGTAGTAGCAGTTAGCGCACCAGAGTTGATCGTCGGCGGTACAGCAGAGAGAAAGTACATGCTGCTTTCTGAGGTAGCGAACCAGATGGGCGTGATCGGACAAGATAAACTCCTGGTGGTGCACCGGAGCGTGAAGCGCGCTACACTGCCCGGCACCTTTTTTTGGGAATAGTTTACGATGGGTCAGCAGTGGCAACTCTACATCGTCCGGACGGCGAAAGGGAGCCTGTACACCGGCATCACCACGGATGTGGTGCGCCGGGTTGCTCAGCACCAGAGCGGACGCGGCGCCCGCGCGCTGCGCGGCAAAGGCCCGCTGGACCTGGTGTTTCACTGTGAGGCGGGCGATCGCGCCAGCGCCTCCAGACTGGAGTATCAGGTTAAGCAACTGACCCATCAGCAGAAGTTACTGCTGGTGGCGGGTCAGCCGATCAGCCTGGAGAGCTGGCTACGTATTACGGCTGGCGATTAAAGGGTTCGGCGTAGTCGATCTGCCCTTCCGCGCCGTCAAAGGCATTGTCCGCCAGACGGTAGACCTGGAACGTTGCCTCTGTTCCCGGCCAGCGACTGCGCAGGCCATGACGTGCAGCCGGTTCAAAACCAAACCGGCTGAACAGCGCCGGATCGCCCAGCACGACAACCGCGCTGTAGCCAAATTCATTAAGTGTATCCAGCCCCTCATAAATCAGCTTGCTGGCAATGCCCTGACCGCGCAGCGTCTCATCAACGGCCAGCGGTGCCAGCGCCACCCAGCCGCGATCGTCGCCCTGAACGCTGACCGGACTGAATGCGGCATAACCCAGCACCTGTCCCTCGTCATCTGTGGCGACCACGCCTAAGGTCAGCAGGCCATCTTCACGCAACGCCTGAGTCAGTTCCGCCTCGGCGGAGTGACTGAAGCAGCGTCTGAGCAGTACGTCGATGCCTGCGGCATCAACACCAATTTCGCTACGGATCAACATGCGGCACCTGCGCGCGGCTGTGCGGCCTTCGCGTCCTGTTTCATGCCGGCGTCGACAAATGCCGCCATCTGCTCAATAGCCGTGCGTAACGCAGTGGGCATAGCCTCGGGTTCAATAGCATCCATTACGTTCTTCACCTCAAGTCCCAGTTCTGTGTCACCTTCAATCACCAGACGGCGTTGAAAGAACAGCATATCGGGGTCTGCTTTACGTGCTGCCACCAGCAACAGATCATTGGCATTGCTCCGAAACCAGACATCCGCTTCGGACTGTTGCAATACCGCCAGTCGGCCATCCTGCAGCGTGGTTATCCATTGCAGATTAAGATCGGCAATCTCGATACCCAGCAGGCGACCATTCAGAAAGTCTAACTCACCTTCAGCCAAAGCATGGCGAAATTGCCAGTTTAAGAGTTGTTGCAGCAGCAACTTTTTGACCGGGAATGGGGTGAGCGCTACAGGTAACCCTAAGATTTTTGGACCGGTCTTCACACAATGGGCATGTATCCGCTCTAACACTTTCGTCACTCCCTTCAGAAAATTTTACGTATATTGCCATATCCTTTTCTGCGCGCCTCATCCGGGATCAATAAAAAACGCGGCAATAGCGGGAAAAAACGCTGCCGGGAAAGATGAACTGAAATTTCACTGCCTTAAATCAACACACAGACCAGACCAGATGCCTAGACTCGACGCCCATCGCATGTTGAGAGGAACACCTATGGAACTGCTCTGCCCGGCAGGAAACTTACCCGCAGTGCGCACCGCCGTAGAAAATGGCGCGGATGCGGTCTATGTGGGACTGAAAGATGACACCAATGCTCGTCACTTTGCGGGCCTGAACTTCACTGATAAAAAGCTGGCTGAAGCGGCGCGCTATCTCCATCAGCATCAGCGCAAACTGCATGTGGCAATCAATACCTTTGCCCATCCCGATGGCATGGGACGCTGGCAGCGGGCGATTGATGTGGCGGCGCAAAACGGGGCAGATGCCCTGATTCTGGCTGATATCGCTACGCTGGAGTACGCCGCGAAGCACTATCCACAGGTTGAACGTCATCTCTCTGTACAGGCATCGGCAACCAATCTTGAGGCGATTCGCTTTTATCATCGCCACTTCAATCTGCAGCGGGTGGTACTCCCGCGCGTCTTGTCGATTCATCAGGTTAAACAACTGGCACGCAGCACGCCGGTGCCACTGGAGGTGTTCGCCTTTGGCAGTCTGTGCATTATGGCAGAAGGCCGCTGCTACCTCTCCTCCTGGATGACCGGCGAATCACCTAACAGCGCAGGTGCCTGCTCCCCGGCGAAATTTGTACGCTGGCAGCAGACGCCGCAGGGCATGGAATCATGCCTGAATGAAGTGCTAATTGATCGCTACGCCCCCGATGAGAGCGCCGGTTACCCGACGCTCTGCAAAGGACGCTATGAGGTTAACAATCAGCGTTATCACGTCCTGGAGGAACCGACCAGTCTCAACACACTGGAACTGCTGCCAGAGCTGCTGCGGGCAGGCATCGCCTCGGTGAAAATCGAAGGCCGGCAGCGCAGTCCCGCCTACGTCGCTGATGTGGCGCGCGTCTGGCGTCAGGCAATCGATCGCTGCAAGGCGCAGCCGGAGCAGTTTGACGTGGCGCCACAGTGGATGCAGACGCTGGGCGATCTCTCTGAAGGCACACAAACCACGCTGGGTGCTTATCACCGTGAATGGCAATAAGGAGTCATGATGCAATATGCTCTTGGACCGGTGCTCTGGTACTGGCCGACCGATACGCTGGACGATTTTTATCAGCAGGCTGTCCGCAGTAGTGCGGATATTATTTATCTCGGCGAAGCGGTGTGCAGTAAACGCCGCGCTACGCCCTATGCCCGCTGGATGGCGCTGGCGCGTGACGTGGCATCCAGCGGCAAACAGGTTGTACTCAGCACGCTGGCGCTGCTGCAATCACCCTCTGAGCTGAAAGAGCTGCAGCGCTACGTAGAAAACGGCGAGTTCCTGATTGAAGCCAATGATATCGGCACGGTCAATATGGCCGCTGAGCGCCATTTGCCCTTTGTCGCCGGTCCCACGCTGAATGTCTATAATGCCGACACGCTGCAGCTGCTGGTTAAAGAGGGCATGACGCGCTGGTGTATGCCGGTGGAGATGTCGCGTGACTGGCTGCTACAGCTGCTGGCGCAGTGCGAGACGCGGGGTATCCGCAAGCAGTTTGAGGTGGAGGTGATGGGTTACGGTCATCTGCCGCTGGCGCTGTCAGCGCGCTGTTTCACCGCCCGCTCGGAAAATCGCGCGAAAGATGACTGCGAAACCTGCTGTATCAACTATCCGACAGGTCGCCGCGTCAACTCTCAGGAGGGACAACAGGTGTTCGTCCTCAATGGCATTCAGACCATGAGCGGCTACTGCTATAACCTGGGTAACGATCTGGCGGGGATGCGTGGCCAGGTCGATTGCGTGAGACTCTCGCCGCAGGATACGTCGACGCTGGCAGAGATCGACCGTTTCCGCGCCAATGAAAACGGTCAGGCTCCGCTTATGGTCGCGAAAGGCTGCGATTGTAACGGTTACTGGCGCAAACTGGCGGGTATGACGCTGGCATCCTGAGTAAAAGCACATACCGGCTATATTCCTGCTGAGGTTAGCAGTTTTAATATAAGGAATGATGCGTAATACTAAATGGTGCAGGTTTTACGCCTGCGCCATACAACGGGAGTAGTCATGTCTGATAAAAAACCTCTTCGCCTGTCCGTGCTGGATCTTGCGCCGATTCCACAGGGTGCGACCGCACGGAATGCGTTCCATAATTCCCTGGCGCTGGCGCGTCAGGCTGAAAAACTGGGCTTCGAACGCTACTGGCTGGCTGAACATCACAACATGACAGGGATTGCCAGCGCTGCGACGTCGGTGCTGATCGGCTATCTGGCGGCGAACACCGAGACACTGAAGCTGGGCTCCGGTGGCATTATGTTGCCTAATCATGCGCCGCTGGTCATCGCCGAGCAGTTTGGCACCCTGGCCTCTCTCTATCCGGGCCGTATCGATCTCGGTTTAGGTCGCGCGCCCGGTTCTGACCAGCGCACCATGATGGCGCTGCGCCGTCACCAGTCCAGCATGCATGCGGACACCTTTCCCGAAGATGTGGCTGAACTGATTAACTGGTTCGATGCTGGCCCGGATGCGCAACTGCCGGTTCAGCCAGTGCCGGGTCTGGGGCTGAAGATCCCGGTCTGGCTACTCGGATCCAGCCTCTACAGCGCGCAGCTGTCAGCAAAAATGGGCCTGCCGTTTGCCTTTGCCTCCCACTTCGCGCCTGACCAGCTCTTCCAGGCACTGCACGTGTATCGTGAGAACTTCCAGCCCTCGGCGCGTCTCGACAAGCCCTATGCCACCGTCTGCATTAACGTGGTGGCCGCTGATAATGAGCGTGATGCGCGCTTCCTGTTTACCTCGCAGCAGCAGCAGTTTATTAACCTGCGCCGCGGCAAACCGGGCCCGTTACCGGCCCCGGTTGAGAATATGGATAATCTCTGGTCGCCGTCAGAGCAGTATGGCGTTCAGCAGGCACTCAGCATGTCGCTGGTGGGCGATACCGACAAGGTGCGTCATGGCCTGGCTTCGCTGATGCGTGAAACGCAGGCAGATGAAATTATGGTTAATGGCCAGATTTTTGACAGCGAAGCTCGTCTGCGCTCCTTTGCCATTGCGATGGAAGCGGCAAACAGCCTGTAATCAGTTTTGCGGTGGGCGCAGGGTATCCGGGCTCACCGCCAGCTGACGACTATCCCTGGCAGGAGATTGCCCATACAGGCGGCGATATTCACGACTGAACTGTGATGCGCTCTGATAGCCCACCCGATAGCCTGCCGTACCGGCATCCAGCTTTTCCACCAACATCAAACGCCGCGCCTCATTGAGCCGCAGTTGTTTCTGGTATTGCATCGGCGTCATAGCCGTTACGGCTTTGAAGTGATGATGCAGCGAAGAGATACTCATGCCGACACTGCTGGCAAGCTGATCGATCTTTAGCGGCTGGTGAAAATTCTCCCGCAGCCAGCGGGCAGCCTGCGCCACCCGGTTACCCGGCCGCTCAGCCAGCGCCATATTCAGGATGCGCGAGCCCTCCGGCCCGGTCAGCAGCCGGTAGAAAATCTCCTGCTCAATCAGCGGAGCCAGCGCCTCAATATCTTCCGGGTGGTCAAGCAGACGCACCAGCCGGATGACTGCATCCACCAGCAAAGGTGAAACCTTATGCACGGTGACACCCCGTTCATTGCCTGAGGTCACCAGCGGCAGCGCTGGCGGAAACTGTTCAAGGTAGCGCATAAGCCGGGATTCATTGATGGCGATACCTATCCCGAGATTGGGCTTTTCCGGCGTGGCGACAGTGACGCAGGCGCGCACTGGCATATCCAGCGTTACCAGCAGCAGATCCCCTGGTCCATAGTGCAGCACCTCATCACCCATATGCAGCGCTTTGCTGCCCTGCGCCACCAGCGCAAAACTGGCCCATTGAGCAAAGTGCATCGGCTCAGTAGGTGCTGAAACCCGGCCAAAAAACAGGCAGTCGATGGCGCTGGAATGCCGGCCATCCTCCGGCGCATGACGGGCAATTAACTGTGCCAGCGCCTGCCACTTGTTACTCTCTGTCACTGCGTTCTCCCCTTCCGCTCTGTGCCGATATTACCTGACGTCTGGCGGAATGCCTGTGCTGGTGCAGCGCTTTTGCAGGATCGTGCAAAAAGCTTGCAGGATTGCGCTACCCGCTTTTCGTCAGCCGCGCGCATAGTCTTTCGACGCAATCATTACGGCGGAGAATGACATAATGAAAGCATTGCAGAATAAAATTGCACTGGTGACCGGCGCGTCCAAAGGCATTGGCGCGGCCATTGCCATCGCATTTGCCGCAGCGGGCGCGCGCGTCGTGGTCAACTATCGTCAGGACGAGGTGGGAGCGGCTGACGTAGTCAGCGATATCGTCACGCTGGGCAGTGAAGCCGTGGCGGTACAGGCTGATATCTCTCATCTGCGGGATGTGGAACGGCTGTTCGCCACAACTGCAGAGTGTTTCGGCGCACCGGACATTGTGGTGAACAATGCGGGCAGCTTTCATCACGGCGAGTTTGCGGCGCTGACGCAGGAGGAGATGCAGCAGCAGATCAACATTAACCTGCTCGGCACGCTGATGGTCTGTCAGCAGGCGATTCGTCATTTCCCCGCGCATGGCGGCAGCATTATCAATCTTAGTGCCCTGAACAGTAAAAACAGCACGCCGGGTTCCGTACTCTGGGCGGCCACCAAAGGCGCGGTGGATACCCTGACTCAGGGGCTGGCGCGCGAACTGGGCGCCAGGAATATCCGGGTTAACGCGCTGGCTCCTGGGATGATCCTGACCGAGGGATTACTGGCTGCGAAGAGGATGAGTCCGCAGCTCAAGGCACAGCTGCTGGCGGCTACCCCGCTGGGGCGTTTTGGTCTGCCGGAGGATGTGGCGCAGGTCGCGCTATTTCTGGCCTCTGAGGAGTCCGCTTATGTCAGCGGCGAGCGCGTCATGATCAGCGGGGGTGCCTGACAGGCATAAAAAAAGGGAAGCCAGCGGCTTCCCTTTTTATTACGACGTTAAGTCGTTATGCATCACGACGACGTGGAGCGGCAGCTGCGCCTTCTTCACGACGTGGACCACGGCTACCTTCACGGTTGAAAGTACGTCCACCGCCTTCACGACCACCTTCACGGCGTTCAGAAGAGAAGCGACGACCACCTTCACGGTTAGCTGCGCCCGGACCGCTGCGACGCTCACCGCCAGCACCGGCTGGACGACGATCGCCACGGCCTTCGTTTGGCTGAGCATCACCCAGCAGCTGCATATTCATTGGTTTGTTCAGAATACGCGTACGGGTGAAGTGCTGCAGCACATCGCCTGGCATGCCTTTCGGCAGCTCGATAGTCGAGTGGTTACCGAACAGCTTGATGTTACCGATGTAACGGCTGCTGATGTCGCCTTCGTTAGCGATAGCGCCAACGATGTGACGAACTTCAACACCATCATCACGGCCTACTTCGATGCGGTACAGCTGCATTTCGCCAACGTCACGACGTTCGCGACGTGGACGATCGCCATCACGGCTGTCACGTGGGCCACGATCGCTACGCGCTTCACGGCTGTCACGACGGCCATCACGCTCGTCACGATCGCGGTATTCACGACGTGCAGGACGTGGTGCTTCTGGTGGCAGAATCAGAGGACGTTCGCCCTGTGCCATCTTAAGCAGTGCGGCGGCCAGCGTTTCCAGATCCAGTTCATCTTCCGGCTGCATTTTAGTCAGCAGAGCACGGTACTGATCCAGATCGCTGCTTTCCAGCTGCTGCTGAACTTTAGCGGCAAACTTGGCCAGACGACGCTCACCCAGCAGTTCTGCGTTAGGCAGTTCAACTTCAGGGATAGTCAGCTTCATCGTACGTTCGATGTTGCGCAGCAGACGACGCTCGCGGTTCTCAACGAACAGCAGCGCACGGCCAGCACGACCAGCACGACCGGTACGACCGATACGGTGAACGTAAGATTCTGCATCCATCGGGATGTCGTAGTTCACAACCAGGCTGATACGCTCAACGTCCAGGCCACGGGCCGCAACGTCGGTTGCAATCAGGATGTCGAGACGACCATCTTTCAGGCGCTCCAGCGTCTGCTCACGCAGAGCCTGGTTCATATCACCGTTCAGCGCGGCGCTGTTGTAGCCACTACGCTCCAGTGCTTCTGCCACTTCCAGCGTTGCGTTTTTAGTACGCACGAAGATGATGGCAGCATCAAAGTCTTCTGCTTCCAGGAAGCGAACCAGTGCATCTGTTTTACGACCGTAAGCGGTCCAGTAGCTCTGGCTGATATCAGGACGCGTTGTCATACTTGACTGGATACGCACTTCCTGTGGATCTTTCATGAAGCGTTTGGTGATGCGACGAATCGCTTCCGGCATGGTTGCAGAGAACAGTGCAGTCTGATGACCGGCTGGAATCTGAGCCATGATGGTTTCAACGTCTTCGATGAAGCCCATACGCAGCATTTCATCAGCTTCATCCAGCACCAGGCCGCGCAGGTTAGAGAGTTCTAACGTGCCGCGTTTCAGGTGGTCAAGCAGACGACCAGGGGTACCCACAACAACCTGTGGTCCCTGACGCAGAGCGCGCAGCTGCACGTCATAACGCTGGCCGCCGTAAAGGGCAACCACGTTCAGGCCACGCATGTGCTTAGAGAATTCGGTGATTGCTTCAGCAACCTGTACCGCCAGTTCGCGGGTCGGTGCCAGCACCAGGATTTGCGGTGCTTTAACAGTCGGGTCGATGTTGTTTAACAGCGGCAGAGAAAATGCCGCAGTTTTACCACTCCCGGTCTGCGCCATGCCTAACACGTCACGGCCCGCCAGCAGGTGAGGAATACACTCAGCCTGGATTGGGGATGGCTTTACGTAGCCCATGCCATTCAGTGATTCAAGGATGTCGGCGTTCAGGCCAAGGTCAGCAAAAGTGGTTTGAATATCAGTCATGTAGTACACGTGCCTCTTAGATTGCGGCGGCCAGTCTACATAACTCGTCGTGAAAACTTTCAGTCATTTTCATCAAAAAGTGTGAACCGGCTCAAATTAGAAGTTTTGACGAACAGAAAAGCCTTCATCCTTTAAGATGATGACTTAACAGGTTTTACAGGCAAATTAAGTTCGTCAGCTATTGCTGGTCAGATTCTGATAAATCGTCTTGTGCCTGGCCGAGTTGCGCCAGTTCCAACAATGCGTATCGGTGTTCAACAAAGTTGTTAACGTTGTTGGCCACCGCCAGTTTGAACAACGCTTTCGCGTCGTCCTTCTCCCCCAGACTTAGGTAGTACTTACCTAAATAGAAGTTGGTTTCACTGAGATGTTCAGCGAGCGAGGTGTTATCCGTTGCGTCCGCCTTGAGACTTTCCATCAACGTTTTCTCGTTGATATCTCCAAGGTAGAACTCGACAATATTCCATCCCCATTGGTCTCTGACCGCTTTGTCGTGACGCTGTTTAAGCGCGACTTTTGCCTTGTCGACATCCATCTCACGTTCAACGAGATAGAGCCACAGACTGCGGAAAGGATCGTTAGGATCGTCTTGATAAAACGCCAGCAGATCATCTTGCGCTAACTTGTATCGACCGCCGTAATAGAGGGCGATACCACGGTTTAAATGCGCATAGTTGTAAGTTGGATCAAGCTCAAGTACAGAATCAAACGCTTCATAGGCGGCATCAAAGTTGCCCGCCTGCGTTAAATATATGCCTAAGTAGTTAAACACTTCGGGCATATCTGGTCTTATAGACAGCGCTTGCGAAAAATCGTTCCGCGCTAATGCCCGCAGACCTAAACTATCATACAACACTCCGCGCTCATATAACAGCTGTGCGCGTTCATCATCGGTGAGAGCGCGACTGGCAAGAATTTGTTCCATGCGCGCCAGTATCACTTCCTGCTGCAGTGTGGGCTGTAAAGGCACTGCAAGAACGTCGTTCTTACGCCAATTGGAGTTGCTGCATCCTGCCAGCGTCAAAGCTGTCGCAACAAAACACCAGCGCAGAAAAGGCTTCATTTCCCACTCCCGAATACAAACATTGGGATAACCATCCTGTCATCCGCCTGCTGTGCACAAGGATTCCCGCCCTCGCGATGATACAAACGCCCCTCTCTGCCAGGCAAAGAGGGGCAAATCAGCAACGACTTATTCAGCGTCAGGCGTGGTCACCGCTGCAGCTTCTTCAGTCTGCGGCTTAGATTCTGTCGCTTCTTTGATGCTCAGGCGTACGCGACCCTGGCGATCAACTTCCATCACCTTAACCGGCACTTCCTGACCCATCTGCAGGTAGTCAGTCACTTTCTCAACGCGCTTATCAGCGATTTGTGAAATGTGAACCAGACCTTCTTTACCGCCGCCGATGGCAACAAAGGCACCGAAATCAACGATACGGGTCACTTTACCACTGTAAATGCGGCCCACTTCGATTTCTGCAGTGATCTCTTCAATACGACGAATGGCTTCTTTCGCTTTCAGACCATCGGTCGCAGCGATTTTCACGGTGCCGTCATCTTCGATTTCAATCGTGGTGCCGGTCTCTTCGGTCAGTGCACGAATCACTGAGCCGCCTTTACCGATCACATCTTTGATCTTGTCAGAGCTGATTTTGATGGTGTAGATGCGCGGTGCAAATTCAGAAATCTCAGTACGCGGTGTGCTGATAGCCTGTTCCATTACGCCCAGAATGTGCAGACGCGCACCCTTGGCCTGGTTCAGGGCTTCCTGCATGATTTCACGCGTGATGCCTTCGATTTTGATGTCCATCTGCAGCGCGGTGATACCTTCACGGCTACCGGCTACCTTGAAGTCCATGTCGCCCAGATGATCTTCGTCGCCCAGGATGTCAGACAGAACCACAAACTTCTCATCTTCTTTCACCAGACCCATCGCGATACCGGCAACGGCGGCTTTGATTGGCACACCTGCATCCATCAGCGCCAGTGAGGCACCACAGACAGAGGCCATTGAAGAGGAGCCGTTTGATTCGGTGATTTCAGACACGACGCGAACGGTGTAAGGGAAATCTTCCGCTTTAGGCATTACCGCTAACACACCGCGCTTCGCCAGACGACCGTGACCAATCTCACGACGCTTCGGCGAACCAACCATGCCGGTTTCACCGACAGAGTATGGAGGGAAGTTGTAATGGAACAGGAAGCTGTCGGTACGTTCGCCCATCAGCTCATCCAGGTTCTGCGCATCACGGGTAGTACCCAGCGTTGCCGTAACCAGTGCCTGCGTTTCACCACGGGTGAACAGTGATGAACCGTGAGTACGTGGCAATACGCCAGTACGCACGTCCAGACCGCGGATCATATCTTTTTCACGGCCATCGATACGTGGCTCGCCATTCAGGATGCGGGTACGAACAACGGTTTTTTCGAGGCTATGCACGATGTCGCCGATTTCTGAACCATCCAGCGTGTCATCTTCAGCCAGCAGCGCAGCAATGGTTTCGTCTTTGATGACGCCAACCTGCGCGTAACGCTCCTGCTTGTCAGTGATGCGGTAAGCATCACTGATGCGCGCTTCTGCCAGGGCAGCAACACGAGAAATCAGCGGGGTATTAGCCGCTTCTGGCTGCCAGTCCCAGCGCGGTTTGCCTGCTTCAGCAACCAGGGCATTGATGTTTTCGATAACGATCTGCTGCTGGTCATGGCCAAAGACCACGGCGCCCAGCATCTGCTCTTCTGACAGGATCTCAGCTTCAGATTCAACCATCAGAACGGCATTCTGCGTACCGGCAACAACCAGATCCAGACGAGACTGTTTCAGCTCATCTGCGGTTGGGTTCAGAACATATTGATCGTTGATGTAACCTACACGTGCAGAGCCAATCGGGCCATTGAACGGCAGACCAGAAAGCGCCAGTGCAGCAGAAGCACCGATCATCGCAACGATGTCTGGATGAACCTGTGGGTTGACAGACACCACGGTGGCAATAACCTGGACTTCGTTAACAAAGCCTTCCGGGAAAAGTGGACGAATCGGGCGGTCAATCAGACGCGAAATCAGGGTTTCGCCTTCGCTTGGACGGCCTTCACGACGGAAGAAGCTGCCTGGGATACGACCAGCAGCGTAAGTACGCTCCTGATAGTTCACGGTCAGTGGGAAGAAGTCCTGACCTGGTTTAGATTTTTTCTGACCTACAACAGTGACGAACACTGCAGTATCGTCCATGCTCACCATCACAGCGGCTGTCGCCTGGCGAGCCATCATGCCGGTTTCCAGCGTGACGGTATGTTGACCATATTGGAATTTGCGTACGATCGGATTCAGCAAAATCAAAGTCCTTAACTTCGGGGCAGGGCTATCTGTAGCCTGCCATTGATTACCAATCTTCAGCTGCATCCTCGCGACTAATGACAACCCTCGACCGCCCCTGCGGTAAAGCCTCTCATTAGCCGCGCGAAATTCTGCAAACTAAAGATCACACTAAGCAACAATACATCAGTTTGGCCCGGATTGCTGCCGATTGCTCGAAAAAAGGGGCCATAAAGGCCCCCTCTTCACGAAACTCGCACAAATCTGATCGTAAGCTGCACACAGTGCAAAAGTCCGCATAATGCCCCGACGATCAGATTCTTCAGACTTAGCGACGCAGACCGAGACTTTCGATCAGGCTGCTGTAGCGTGCAACGTCTTTACGCTTCAGGTAGTCCAGCAGCTTACGACGCTGTGATACCATGCGCAGCAGACCGCGGCGGCTGTGGTGGTCTTTTTTGTGCTCAGAGAAGTGACCCTGCAGATGGGTAATCTGCGCGGTCAACAGGGCAACCTGAACTTCAGTTGAACCGCTGTCGTTAGCACCACGGCCATATTTAGCAACGATCTCTGCTTTAGCTTCTACGCTTAGAGACATAATAAACTCCAGTAATAAATGAATGTATGGGTGCCGATCTCTAATTCAGCATCCCGCTTTAAAGCCGCGCTATTCTACTCTGCGCCTGATAGCAACGCAAATGCCCCATCAGCGAAAAGTGAACGCCTGGCTTAATCCTGATACTCAACCACTAAACGACGTGGCGCAAGACGGCCATCATCGGCAATTTCTGCCATACCGATAAACTTACGCGCTTCGCCTTCCGATACTCTGACCAGCCCCTGCGCAGGCGCGTTGCTGGCCTGTACCGGCTGTCCCTGACGGAAAAAATCTGCCACGGCGGGCGGGATATTCACTTCAGGGAAATCAGAGGCCGGGCTGTCCATCGGCAACAACAGCGGATCGAGCTGCGTTTCCAGTGGGGTGCCCGCTTCTGTGGCTTCCGCCAGCAGCGTGTTGAGCTGTTCCAGCGTCACCATCCGTTCATACGGATAACGGGCAACCTGTACACGTCGCAGCATGATGACATGCGCACCGCATCCCAGCTTTTCACCCAGGTCATCGATGATGGTACGGATATAGGTGCCTTTGGAGCAGTGAATTTCCAGCTCCAGCTCATTATCCTGCCAGCGAATAAATTGCAGTTCATAGACCGTGATGGGCCGCGGTTCACGCTCAATCACAATGCCCTGACGCGCATATTCATACAGCGGACGACCCTGATGCTTCAGCGCCGAAAACATCGATGGCACCTGCAGCGTATCGCCGCGGAAGCTCTCAAGGGCGCTATCCAGATCGGCCTGACTGAAGCTGACCGGACGCGTCTGCACGATATTGCCATCCGCATCTGACGTGTCAGTGCGCTCGCCCAGTCGGGCAATCACACGGTAGCGTTTGTCGGAATCGAGCAGATACTGCGAAAACTTGGTCGCTTCACCCAGGCAGATTGGCAACATGCCGGTGGCCAGTGGATCAAGCGCGCCGGTATGGCCTGCGCGATTAGCGTTAAAGATACGCTTCACTTTTTGCAGGACATCATTCGACGAAACGCCTTGTGGCTTATCCAGCAACAACACGCCATGGACGTCGCGACCGCGACGACGCGGACGACTCATTACGCCTCCTCGTCATCGCCGGTGGCATCCGGACCACGGCGCTCTGCATCGTTCTTAACAACGCTGGTGACGAGGTTAGACATGCGCATCCCTTCGACTAACGAGTTATCGTAGAAGAACGTCAGCTCAGGCACGATACGCAGACGCATCGCTTTGCCGAGCAGAATGCGAATGTAGCCTGACGCTTCTTTCAGCGCTTTCAGGCCATGCTTGATCGCATCTTCATCTTTGTCGTTGAGGAACGTAACGAACACTTTTGCGTAAGCAAGATCGCGTGACACTTCAACGCCGGATACGGTGACCATCATGCCAAGGCGCGGATCTTTAATCTCACGCTGCAGGATCATCGCAATCTCTTTTTGCAGCTCTTGTGACACGCGCTGCGGGCGACCAAATTCTTTCGCCATCATTATTTCTCCCAAATAATTCGGGAGGCCAGAGGCCTCCCAAATTGCAACACATCAGCAGTCTATTACTCGATGGTGCGTTTAATTTCGATGATTTCAAACACTTCGATCATATCGCCAACGCGAACGTCGTTGTAGTTCTTCACGCCGATACCGCACTCCATGCCGTTACGCACTTCGTTGACGTCATCTTTGAAGCGACGCAGAGATTCCAGCTCGCCTTCGTAAATCACCACGTTGTCACGCAGGACACGGATTGGATTGTGACGTTTGATGTTACCTTCCGTCACCATACAACCGGCAATCGCGCCAAACTTCGGTGATTTGAACACGTCGCGCACTGCAGCCAGACCAATAATCTGCTGTTTGTACTCTGGTGCCAGCATGCCGCTCATCGCTGCTTTAACTTCGTCAATCAGGTTATAGATGACAGAGTAGTAGCGCAGATCCAGGCTTTCTGCGTCAATGACGCGACGCGCAGAGGCATCGGCACGAACGTTGAAGCCAAGGAGGATGGCGTTAGAAGCAGCCGCCAGGGTTGCATCGGTTTCGGTAATCCCGCCCACGCCTGAACCCACAATCTTCACCTTCACTTCGTCGGTGGAGAGTTTCTGCAGGGAATCAGAGATGGCTTCCACAGAACCCTGAACGTCGGCTTTCAGAACGATATTCAGTTCAGACACTTCGCCTTCGGTCATGTTAGCAAACATGTTTTCGAGCTTAGATTTCTGCTGGCGAGCCAGTTTAACTTCGCGGAATTTGCCCTGACGGTAGAGCGCAACTTCACGTGCTTTCTTCTCGTCACGTACCACAGTCGCTTCATCACCTGCAGCCGGCACGCCGGACAGGCCCAGAATCTCAACCGGGATAGAAGGACCCGCTTCCATGACTTCGCGACCCAGTTCGTCACGCATTGCACGAACACGGCCATATTCGAAACCACAAAGAACGATGTCGCCTTTATTAAGCGTACCTTCACGAACCAGCACGGTAGCAACCGGACCACGACCTTTGTCGAGGAACGATTCAATCACCACGCCGCTCGCCATACCTTCACGGATAGCCGTCAGTTCCAGAACTTCTGCCTGCAGCAGGATTGCGTTTAACAGGTCATCAATGCCGGTACCCGCTTTCGCAGAGACATTTACGAACATGTTTTCGCCGCCCCACTCTTCCGGAATGATTCCGTACTGAGTCAGTTCGTTTTTAACACGATCCGGATCCGCTTCTGGCTTATCGCACTTGTTCACGGCAACCACAACCGGCACTTTAGCGGCTTTGGCGTGCTGAATAGCTTCGACAGTCTGTGGCATCACGCCATCGTCTGCGGCAACCACCAGGATAACGATATCTGTCGCCTGTGCACCACGTGCACGCATCGCGGTAAACGCGGCGTGGCCCGGGGTATCCAGGAAGGTGACCATACCGTTGTCGGTTTCAACGTGGTAAGCACCAATGTGCTGTGTAATACCGCCCGCTTCGCCAGAGGCGATTTTAGTGGAACGGATATAGTCCAGCAGAGAGGTTTTACCGTGGTCGACGTGGCCCATGATGGTCACAACCGGCGCACGAGACTCCTGTGCCGCATCGGTATCACGATCGTCCATTACCGCTTCTTCCAGCTCATTCTCACGACGCAGGGTCACTTTGTGGCCCATTTCTTCGGCTACGAGCTGTGCAGTTTCCTGATCGATGACCTGGTTGATAGTCGCCATGGCGCCCATCTTCATCATCGCTTTGATGACCAGAGAACCTTTCACCGCCATTTTGTTCGCCAGTTCGGCTACGGTGATGGTTTCGCCAATCACAACATCGCGGTTAACGGCCTGCGCTGGCTTGTTGAAGCCCTGCTGCAGTGCGCTAGGTTTGCGATGCTTACCGCCTTTACCGCCACGAACCTGCGCACGCGCTTCTTCACGGTCAGTTTTGGCTTCGGAATGTTTGTTGCCTTTTTTCGCCGGACGCGCAGCTTTAGCAGTAGTACGCGCACGCGCACGGCCTGCTTCAACCTGACGGTCGTTTTCGTCTTCTGCCTGACGGGCGTGGGTCGAAGTGGTGACGTGATAGTCGCCTTTATCCTCTTCTTCCGGTTTTTCCCATTCAGCTGATTTCTCTTCAGCCAGACGGCGGGCTTCTTCGGCTACGAGGCGGGCAGCCTCTTCAAGCTTACGGCGGGCTTCTTCTTCAGCTTTACGCTTCAGTTCAGCAGCTTCAGCTTCGCGACGGGCTTTGTCTGATTGCGCAGCCCTGGTCACTTCGTCGGTAGGTTGATTTGTCACTTTGTCATTTTCCGCTGCTGCACGTTTGGCCTTATCAGCGGCTTCGCGCCTGGCTTTATCTTCGGCTTCACGTTGCGCTTTCTGTTCAGCTTCGCGACGGGCTTTTTCTTCAGCCTCGCGTTGCGCCTGCTCTTCCGCTTCACGCTGCGCCTCGGCTTCAGCTTCTGCCTGAGCTTGCTCAGCCTCTGCATCACCCTTCACATAGGTACGCTTTTTGCGGACTTCGATTTGCACCGATTTACTTTTACCCCCGGTGCCTGGAATATTCAAGGTGCTGCGCGTTTTACGCTGCAGCGTCAGCTTAGCTGAACCGACCTGACCGTGTTCACGGTTCAGATGAGATAGTAAGGTTTCTTTCTCTTGCTGGGTCACCGCGTCATTTTCAGACTTAGGGATTCCCGCATCAGCAAATTGCTGTACCAGGCGATCGACCGGAGTCTGAATTTCTGCGGCCAGCGATTTTACGGTTACATCTGTCATGCTGTTCCTTCCTGTTATTACGCGTCATCGCCGAACCAGCAGATATTACGTGCGGCCATAATCAGCGCGCCGGCCTGTTCATCAGACATGCCTTCAATATCCGTCAGATCGTCAACACCTTGCTCAGCGAGATCTTCCAGCGTGCAAACGCCTTTTGACGCCAGGCGGAACGCCAGCGCACGATCGAGGCCTTCAAGATTCAGAAGATCCGCAGCGGGCTCCTGATTTCCAAGACTCTCTTCTTTCGCCAGTGCCAGGGTGGTTAACGCATTTTTTGCTCGTTCACGCAGGGCTTCAATGGTCTCTTCGTCGAGGCCGTCGACTTCCAGCAGCTCGTTGATTGGCACGTATGCCAGCTCTTCCAGCGAGGAGAAGCCCTCTTCCACCAGTACGGTGGCGAACTCTTCGTCGATGTCGAGATGTTTAGTGAACATATCGATCGCTGCATGCGCTTCAGCCTGATGCTTAGCCTGCAGATCATCGACGGTCATCACGTTCAGCTCCCAGCCACTCAGCTGCGAAGCGAGACGCACGTTTTGGCCGTTACGGCCGATCGCCTGAGCCAGATTGCCAGCTTCTACGGCGATATCCATGGTGTGATTATCTTCATCAACCACGATTGATGCCACATCGGCCGGAGCCATGGCGTTAATAACAAACTGCGCCGGGTTATCGTCCCACAGCACGATATCGATACGCTCGCCGCCCAGTTCACTGGAAACCGCCTGAACACGCGCGCCGCGCATGCCCACACAGGCACCCACCGGATCGATACGTTTGTCGTTGGTTTTGACTGCAATTTTAGCGCGGGAACCCGGATCACGGGCAGCGGCTTTAATTTCAATCAGTTCTTCGCCAATTTCTGGCACCTCAATGCGGAACAGTTCAATCAGCATTTCCGGTTTGGAACGCGTCACAAACAGCTGCGCGCCACGCGCTTCCGGACGTACAGAGTAGAGTACGCCACGAATACGGTCGCCTGGACGGAAGTTTTCACGCGGTAGCATATCTTCGCGCAGAATGACCGCTTCGGCATTGCTGCCTAAGTCGAGGGAAATGTTGTCGCGGTTAACTTTCTTCACCACACCGGTGATGATTTCGCCTTCCTGCTCACGGAACTGATCAACCACCATCGCGCGCTCAGCTTCGCGCACTTTTTGCACGATAACCTGCTTAGCGGTCTGGGTAGTGATACGGTCAAAGGTGACCGATTCAATCTGATCTTCGACATATTCGCCCAGATTGAATGCTTCATCTTCGAAGCGGGCCGCATCCAGCGTGATCTCGCGCGTCGGCTGTGTCACCTCTTCTACGATTTCCCAGCGGCGGAAAGTATCGAAATCGCCACTGCGGCGATCAATGCTGACGCGTACTTCAATTTCCTGCTCGTACTTTTTCTTGGTCGCAGTCGCCAGCGCGCTCTCCAGCGCTTCGAAGATTTTCTCACGCGGCAGGGCTTTTTCGTTAGAAACGGCTTCTACAACAGCTAAGATCTCTTTGTTCATCCTGGTTAGCCTCAATCCGGACTTTTAAAAGTGGGGGACCAGGTTCGCTTTCTGAATATTACTCAGCGCGAACACTTCATCGCTACCCTCAACGTGCACCGTGATCATCTCGCCATCAACTGACTTGATGGTTCCCTGCCATTTACGGCGGTTCTGAACGGCCATACGCAACACCAGACTCACTTCTTCACCCATAAAACGGGTGTAGTGTTCTGCGGTGAACAGAGGACGATCGAGTCCCGGTGAAGAGACTTCAAGGTTGTAAGGTACAGTAATCGGATCTTCAACATCCATTACCGCACTTACCTGGTGGCTGACATCGGCGCAATCATCGACATTGATGCCATCTTCACTATCAATATAGATGCGCAGGATAGATGTGCGACTACGAACGAATTCAATTCCAACCAGTTCGTAACCCAGCGCTTCTACGGGAGCCGATACCAACTCTGTCAATTTTTGCTCTAATGTGGACAAGCCCACCCCCAAGACATAAAAAAAGGGCCTATAGCCCAGTATTACGATTCGCTAATAACAAAAAACCCCGAATATTCGGGGCTTTTAGTCACTGGACCCTGTATGCCGCAACGCGGCCCGGACTCCATCCAAAGAATTTTCTTTCAAAAAATAGCCGTGAATGCGTCCGTCGATGCATACAGTATATTTGAAAAAGAACTCAAAGGGAAAGTGGTTGCGGGGGCCGGATTTGAACCGACGACCTTCGGGTTATGAGCCCGACGAGCTACCAGGCTGCTCCACCCCGCGTCCGAAAACGTGGCGAATAATACGCCAGACCTGCATAAAATGCAAGTGATACTACGATTTGGTACCGAGGACGGGACTTGAACCCGTAAGCCCAATCGGGCACTACCACCTCAAGGTAGCGTGTCTACCAATTCCACCACCACGGCACTGCACTGACCACAACGATTCGTTGTGCTGACGATCTTACTTAGGAATATCGCTGCCCGGTGTAACCGGTTGAGCTGGCTTTTCAGTCTGTTGAGAAGACTGCGCTGGCGCAGAAAGATTTTCCCACTCACTTCCTTTCGAGGCTTTATTGCTGTTCAGATTACCCAGAACCAGGCTGATGATGAAGAACAGTGCCGCTAGGATGCCAGTAGTACGGGTCATGAAATTACCTGAACCCGAAGAACCAAACACCGTACCGGATGCGCCTGCACCGAATGAGGCTCCCATATCAGCGCCTTTGCCTTGCTGCAGCATGATCATACCCACGAGGGCGATAGCTACAATAAGGAAAACAACCAAAAGAGCTTCGTACATATTCAACCTGTTCCTTGCACGATAATCGTACAGTTAAAGCTTCAACCAGTATTGATGGGGCGTCTCGTCATCACCCATCAGAAGCGGGTGTGAATACTAACCAAAGGCGCATATCTCTGCAAGTGCAATTTCTCTTACGCAAACTGATTGCAGAAAAAAGCGCCATCCCGGTGATTTTACAGGCGGTTCAGCATTCTGAGCACCGCCTTTAAGAGGTTTAAACCGCTTTGACCTGATCGGCAATACGATTAGCCAGTTCGGTGACCTGCGCCTCATTTTCGCCTTCGACCATCACACGAATTAGCGGCTCAGTGCCTGACTTACGCAACAGAACGCGTCCGCGACCCGCCAGCGCTTTTTCAACATCAGCGGTGACCGTTTTCACGGCGTCGTTTTGCAGCGGGTCATGCTCGCCCGCGAAGCGTACGTTGACCAGAACCTGCGGCAGCATCTTCATACCACTGCAGAGATCGTGCAGGCTCATGTGGTTACGCACCATCGCAGTGAGCACTTGCAAACTTGCAACGATACCGTCGCCGGTGGTGGTTTTATCCAGCAGGATCACATGACCGGAGTTCTCCGCGCCGAGACGCCAGCCCTTCTCCTGCATCTTCTCCAGCACATAACGGTCACCGACTTTGGCACGGGTAAACGGAATGCCGAGCTGTTTCAGCGCTAATTCCAGGCCCATGTTGCTCATCAGCGTACCCACTACACCGCCGCGTAACTGTCCCTGACGCAGCGCTTCACGTGCAATGATGTAGAGGATCTGGTCGCCATCTACTTTGTCGCCCAGATGGTCAATCATCATGATGCGGTCGCCATCGCCGTCGTAGGCCAGACCAATATCGGCCTTCTCCGCCAGTACGCGCTGCTGCAGCAGTTTAAGATCGGTGGCACCGCACTCTTTGTTGATGTTCATGCCGTCTGGCTGGACACCGATTGCGATGACGGTTGCGCCCAGCTCGCGCAGGACATTCGGCGCAATGTGGTAAGTCGCACCATTGGCACAGTCGACCACAATTTTCAGGCCATTCAGATTGAGTTCACTGGGGAAAGTCCCCTTACAGAACTCAATGTAACGCCCCGCTGCATCAACAATGCGGCTGGCGCGGCCTAACTGGGCTGATTCAACACAGGTAATCGGCTTTTCCATCTCCAGCTCAATCGCTTCTTCCACGTCATCAGGCAGTTTGGTGCCTTCGGACGAGAAGAATTTAATGCCGTTATCGTCAAACGGATTGTGCGACGCTGAAATAACGATGCCCGCCTCTGCGCGGAAGGTACGGGTCAGATAGGCGATGGCGGGGGTCGGCATCGGACCGGTAAACGCAGCGGTCAGGCCCGCGGCGGCGAGGCCTGCTTCCAGCGCAGACTCCAGCATATAGCCCGAGATACGGGTATCTTTGCCGATAATGATCTTTTTCGAACCGTGACGCGCCAGTACTTTACCCGCGGCCCAGCCCAGCTTCAGGACGAAATCAGGCGTGATAGGTGTTTCACCGACTTTGCCGCGAATGCCATCTGTACCGAAATATTTACGATTACTCATGATGCTCCTTTTGCTCTTCGGGTCGCTTCGACCACGCGCATCGCTTCGGCCGTCTCTTTTACATCATGCGCGCGAATAATCTGCGCGCCCTGCATGGCAGCAATCACCGCGCAGCTCAGGCTGCCGGTTAAACGCTGTGACGGGCCAACATTTAACAACTGGCCAATCATCGATTTACGCGACATCCCCACCAGCAGCGGCAGACCAAAGTGGTGAAAATCGCTGAGATGAGCCAGCAGTTCATAATTGTGGCTGAGATTTTTACCGAAACCGAAGCCCGGGTCGAGTATCAGCTGCTCTTTTTTAATTCCCGCCGCTTCGCAGCGCGCAATCTGCTGAGCGAAGTAAGTGTCCACTTCGCTTAAGATGTTTTCGTAAACCGGTGCCTGCTGCATGGTGCGCGGTTCGCCCTGCATATGCATTAAACAGACAGGAAGTCCGGTAGCCGCTGCGGCTTCCAGCGCACCCGGCTCAGAGAGTGAGCGGACATCGTTAATGATGTGAGCACCCACTCGTGCGGCTTCCCTGATTACGTCGGCTTTAGAGGTGTCTACTGAAATCCACACTTCGAAACGCTGGGCAATGGCATCGATTACCGGAATGACCCGCTCCAGCTCCTCCTCCACACTCACTTCATCTGCGCCAGGACGGGTTGATTCACCGCCGACATCGATAATGGTTGCGCCTGCGTTGACCATCTCATTGGTATGCGTCAGCGCATCGACCAGCGCGTTATGTTTACCACCATCTGAAAAAGAGTCCGGCGTGACATTCAGAATGCCCATCACATGAGGAAAAGATAAATCGAGATGGGAATCACGGGCAAACAACTTCATGGTGAAAACTCCTTGCTGATCAATATCTGGATGTAAAAAACCCCGGACCAGCCGGGGTTTTGTCTGACAATGATGCGTCTTATTTGTTGTACTGCTCTGACATGGTATTGCCTGGGTTCGGCGTACGCGGTTCATCAACCGGACGTGGCGCTTTTGGCGTACCGTTGCTGTCTGAGTTGCTGCCTGGATCTTCCCAGCCCGCAGGCGGACGCACTTCGCGGCGTGCCATCAGGTCGTCGATCTGCGGTGCATCAATGGTTTCATACTTCATCAGCGCGTCTTTCATGGCGTGAAGGATGTCCATGTTCTCACCCAGAATGCGGCGGGCACGCTGGTAGTTGCTGTCGATCAGGTGTTTAACTTCCTGGTCAATGATGCGGGCTGTTTCATCAGACATATGTTTCGCTTTCGCGACAGAACGTCCAAGGAACACTTCACCCTCTTCTTCTGCATACAGCAACGGACCCAGTTTTTCAGAGAAGCCCCACTGCGTCACCATGTTACGTGCCAGATTAGTCGCGACTTTAATGTCGTTGGACGCACCGGTAGAAACATGTTCCACACCGTAGATGATCTCTTCTGCCAGACGACCACCGTACAGCGTTGAGATCTGGCTTTCCAGTTTCTGACGGCTGGCGCTAATCGCGTCGCCTTCAGGCAGGAAGAAGGTCACACCCAGCGCACGGCCGCGCGGGATAATCGTAACTTTATGCACCGGATCATGCTCTGGCACCAGGCGGCCAATAATGGCGTGGCCCGCTTCGTGGTAAGCCGTTGACTCTTTCTGCGCTTCCGTCATCACCATGGAGCGACGTTCCGCACCCATCATAATTTTGTCTTTCGCTTTCTCGAACTCAACCATCGACACCACGCGCTTGTTTGAACGAGCGGCGAACAGCGCGGCTTCGTTCACCAGGTTGGCCAGATCGGCACCTGAGAAGCCTGGCGTACCACGTGCAATGATTGCGGCATCAATGTCGGTTGCCAGTGGCACACGACGCATATGCACTTTCAGGATCTGCTCACGACCACGTACGTCTGGCAGACCAACCACAACCTGACGGTCAAAGCGGCCTGGACGCAGCAGCGCAGGGTCCAGTACGTCAGGACGGTTAGTCGCGGCGATAACGATAATACCTTCGTTACCTTCGAAACCATCCATCTCAACCAGCATCTGGTTCAGCGTCTGCTCACGTTCATCATGACCACCGCCTAAACCGGCACCACGCTGACGACCCACAGCATCGATCTCATCGATAAAGATGATGCACGGAGCGGCTTTCTTGGCCTGTTCGAACATGTCGCGCACACGGGATGCACCGACACCGACAAACATTTCCACAAAGTCAGAACCGGAGATAGTGAAGAAAGGCACCTTGGCTTCACCGGCAATCGCTTTTGCCAGCAGGGTTTTACCGGTACCCGGCGGGCCCACCATCAGAACGCCTTTTGGAATTTTACCGCCCAGCTTCTGGAAACGGCTCGGCTCGCGCAGATATTCCACCAGCTCAGCCACCTCATCTTTCGCTTCGTCACAACCTGCTACATCGGCGAAAGTGGTTTTAATCTGGTCTTCCGTCAACATGCGGGCTTTGCTTTTGCCGAAGGACATCGCGCCCTTACCGCCGCCGCCCTGCATCTGACGCATAAAGAAGATCCACACACCGATCAGCAGCAGCATCGGGAACCACGAAATGAAGATGGAAGCCAGCAGGCTTGGCTCTTCCGGCGGTTCGCCAACCACTTTGACGTTTTTGGTCAAGAGGTTATCAAGCAACTTGGGATCGTTGACAGGAATGTAGGTCGTGTATTTATTGCTGTCTTTTTTAATGACGTTAATTTCACGCCCGTTAATACGTGCCTCGCGGACCTGATCCTGGTTCACTTCCGACAGGAAGGTTGAATAATCAACCCGACGGCCATTTGACTCGCTGGGCCCAAAGCTCTGGAATACTGACATCAGCACGACCGCGATGACTAACCAGAGAATCAGGTTTTTCGCCATGTCACTCAAGGGATTAACCTCATATTACATCGGTGTTAACAGATAGCGTAGGGTACTATAGATCCTGCATACATGGAATCGCAGCAAAGCTGCGGACGTCTCCAGCAATTTGGTTATAGTTTGCGCCCAGTCGCCACAATGTACACTTCACGTGAACGTGAACGTGAAGCGTCCGGCTTACGAATTTTCACTTTCGTAAACAGGGAGCGAATTTCCCGCAGGTATTCATCGAAGCCATCTCCCTGAAACACTTTCACTACAAAACTGCCGCCAGGTGCCAGGATATCCCGACACATCTCCAGCGCCAGTTCTACTAAATACATCGACCGGGGAATATCTACGGCAGGTGTACCACTCATATTCGGCGCCATATCGGACATGACAACCTGGACTTTCTGATCGCCAACGCGCTCAAGCAGCGCATTGATCACCGATTCTTCACGAAAATCGCCCTGAAGGAAATCGACACCGACTATCGGATCCATTGGCAGGATATCACAGGCAATGATGCGCCCTTTATTCCCGATTTGCTGAACCACATATTGCGACCAGCCACCAGGTGCAGCACCCAGATCTACCACGGTCATGCCGGGTTTGAAAAGCTTGTCACCCTGTTGTATTTCATCAAGTTTAAACCAGGCGCGCGAACGCAACCCTTTTTTCTGCGCCTGAAGCACATATTTATCGCTAAAGTGTTCCTGAAGCCAGCGGCTGGAGCTGGCCGAACGCTTTTTACCCGTCATAATAATTCCAGTTAAATCGTCATCGTAGCGATAAACCTGCACGCAATGGGTTGCGTCGATTTGGTGATATACCCGAGATGGCGGTAGAATGAACCGTTTTCAATCCCTGAGTAAGTAAAAAACTACGATGAATCTAAGTACCAAACAAAAACAGCACCTCAAGGGCCTCGCCCATCCGCTCAAGCCAGTTGTTATGCTGGGTGGCAATGGCCTGACTGAAGGCGTGCTGGCCGAAATCGAGCAGGCTCTGTCGCATCACGAACTGATTAAGGTAAAAATCGCCTCTGAAGATCGTGAAACGAAACAGCTGATCGTCGAGGCTATCGTGCGTGAGACCGGTGCCAGCAACGTACAGGTGATCGGCAAAACGCTGGTGCTGTATCGCCCCTCTAAAGAGAGCAAAATTTCTCTGCCACGCTAAGTGGGCAAAGAAAGTGACATGCTCTTACCTCAGATAAAAGGCCGCAATGCGGCCTTTTTCCTTTCTTTACATTGTGCTTCAGCGCTTTTCAAAGCGTAGCAACATCTTAAAGGTATTCCACCTTCAGAATCTCATATTCAACGTCGCCGCCCGGGGTTTTTACGATAGCCACATCATCGGCCTCTTTACCCACCAGACCACGCGCCATTGGCGAATTGACTGAAATCAGATTTTGCTTAAAGTCTGCTTCGTCATCGCCCACGATGCGATACGTGGCTTCTTCGTCGGTCTCGACGTTCAGCACGGTCACCGTTGCGCCGAAGATCACGCGGCCGGTTTTAGGCATCTGCGTAACATCGATAACCTGCGCATTGGAGAGTTTGGCTTCAATCTCCTGAATACGGCCTTCACAAAAGCCCTGCTCTTCACGCGCAGCGTGATATTCCGCGTTCTCTTTTAAATCGCCATGTTCGCGTGCGTCAGCGATAGAGGCGATAATGCGCGGGCGCTTCACGGTTTTCAGCTCGTTCAGCTCTTCGCGCAATCTTTCAGCGCCTCTTAACGTCATCGGAATCTGATTCATTTAAGCTCCTCGCCCTCTTTCCTGTTTAACGATGTCATCCTGACCGGTGACCGCAGAAAAAAGCGCTCTGCGGCGCATTAGCCCGTTTTTGCAAATAAAAGAATCCTGACCCGGAGATGCTTCCAGGCCAGAAAAGAGTTTTGCAATTTGATACGTATTTTACCCCAGAGTTCCCTGCGGGTCATCGTTTACTTTGCACCGTCCAGCGACGTAGTATTGACGCCCTCACCTGCCAGTTACCGCGAGATTATGCGATTTTCACGACTTGTTACCGGATTAAGCTGCGCATTTATGCTGCAGGCACACGCAGCGCCAGTTGATGAATACATGCAGTACCTGCCAGATGGCGCCAATCTGGCGCTGATGGTTCAGAAAGTGGGTGCATCAACACCGATCATTGATTACCACGGCAAACAGATGGCCCTGCCCGCCAGTACCATGAAAGTGGTGACGGCGCTGGCGGCATTGCTGGAACTGGGTGGCGACTTCCGTTTTCAGACCACGTTTGAGACCCGGGGTGCCATTATAGATGGCACCCTGAACGGCGACTTAGTCGCACGTTTCGGCGGTGATCCAACTTTAAGCCGTCAGGATCTGCGCAACATGGTCGCGGCAATAAAGAAGCAGGGTATTAACCATATCAAAGGCAACCTGGTTATCGACACCTCGGTTTTTGCCAGTCACGACATGGCACCGGGCTGGCCGTGGAACGATATGACCCAGTGCTTCAGCGCCCCGCCGGGTGCCGCGATTGTGGATAAAAACTGCTTCTCGGTGTCGCTCTACAGTGCCAATACGCCAGGTGAAAATGCGTTTGTGCGCATCGCCTCCTATTATCCGGCGCATATGTACAGCCAGGTCCGCACCATCGGCCGTAACAGCGGTGAAGGGCAATATTGCGAACTGGATGTGGTTCCAGGTGAGCTGAACCGTTACACCCTGACAGGCTGTATGCGCCAGCGTGCCGAACCTCTGCCGCTGGCCTTTGCGGTGCAGGATGGCGCGGCCTGGGCAGGTGAAATCCTTAAGGCAGAGCTGCGCTCGTCAGAGATTGACTACAGTGGCCATCTGGTGCGCCAGACGCAGGTCACGGAGCCAGGTACCGTACTGGCATCGACCCAGTCTGCGCCGCTGCACACGCTGCTGCACACCATGCTGAAGAAGTCAGACAACATGATAGCCGACACGGTCTTCCGCACCATTGGTCATCACTACTTCAACGTGCCCGGTACCTTCCGTGCCGGGCAGGATGCTGTCCGCCGTATCCTGAAAGCCAAAGCCAATGTCGATATGGGTAACAGCATTCAGGTTGATGGTTCCGGTCTGTCGCGCCACGATCTGATTTCGCCGCAAACCATGATGCAGGTGTTGCAGTTCATTGCGAAGAATGACAACACGCTGGATTATATTTCGATGTTGCCCCTGGCGGGTTACGACGGCACGCTACAGTATCGTGGCGGGCTGCATGAGGCGGGACTGGATGGCAAGGTCTCGGCGAAAACCGGTTCACTGCAGGGCGTCTATAATCTGGCGGGCTTTATTACCACTTCCAGCGGTGCAAGAGTGGCATTTGTTCAGTTCCTTTCCGGTTATGCAGTGCCGCCGGAAGATCAACGTACCCGCCGTATTCCACTGGTGCGTTTTGAAAGCCGACTCTACCGCGATATCAATCAGAACAACTGATTAAGCAGAAATAAAAACGCAGCAGGCGATCAACCTGCTGCGTTTTTTATGGCTGAACCGATCAGAAGCGGGTGTTCACGCTCATATAAAATGTGCGGCCCGATTCGTTAAAGGTATTGGCTCCTGCGCCGTAGAGGTAAGCGCCGGTGGTGGCATTGCCGGTAGTCTGCGCATTGCCCTGACGGAAATGACGCTTGTCGAAGAGGTTGTCGATACCCACGGTGACACTGGCATATTTATTAACGTCATAGGTGCCGCTCATGCCTACAACCGAATAGGGACTGACCTGATCGGTCGCGCTGCCGGTGACGGCGTTACCTTTATAGTCATACTTCTTCGGCACCTGTTTACCGTACCAGGTCAGGGTTGTCTGGAGAGAGAGATCCTGCATCGCCTGCCAGCTCAGCGTCGAATTGAGCGTATACGCCGGAATAATTGACAGGCGATCGCCGGTCTCTTTATTTTTGCTCTGCAGCATATACGTGAAGTTGTTGTTCCACGTCAGGCTGTCGGAGAACGGGACGTTAACCGTACCTTCGAGCCCCTCAACCACCGCTTTGGGCACATTTTCCCATTTGTAGATGTCGGTTTTGCCGTTAGACGCCGTGCCGGTGGGAGCCGTGCCTGCCTCAATCTTGTTCCGGTAGTCGTTGCGGAACCAGGTCAGACCCGCCTGATAGCCGTCGCGCTTCCATTCCAGTCCAATCTCTTTATTGATGCTGTTTTCCGCTTTCAGGTCATCATTACCCATCAGATAACAGGCACCGGCACTGGCCGCGCAGCCCTGGCCATTGCTGTAAAGCAGATAGTTCGGGTTAGTCTGGTAGAGGCTCGGCGCTTTATAAGCGCGCGCAATGCCCATTTTCAGCGTGAACTCATCGCCTAATCCCTGTGAGAGGTTGAGCGACGGGCTCCAGTTATCGCCGACAATCGAATGGTGATCGAAGCGCAGGCCGGGCGTCAGCATGGTGCTGTCAGTCAGCTCAATATTGTCTTCCGCAAACAGTGAGAAGATCTCCGCCTGCGAATAGGGAGAGCGTCCGGTGGTGGCGATACCCGGAATCGAACCGTAGCTGGCGGCCTGCGTCGTCGAGGACGGATCCTTCATCCGCTGCTGATTCCATTCCGTGCCAAAAGTTGCAGTCTGATTCACCAGCCACTCAAAGGG
Organism: Pantoea sp. XY16; assembly: GCF_025153065.1. Taxonomy (NCBI): domain Bacteria; kingdom Pseudomonadati; phylum Pseudomonadota; class Gammaproteobacteria; order Enterobacterales; family Erwiniaceae; genus Pantoea; species Pantoea sp. XY16. The sequence goes on from NZ_JANZNP010000007.1 coordinate 116,231, forward strand.
CACGCTGATCTCGCTGTGCAGCAACACATCATCCAGCTGGATAGTGTTGAAATTGCTGTTGGAAAAGATCCCTTCAGTGCCGCCCGCCAGCCCTTCATTCAGACGCGAGTTGCGGGTGTTTTCATACTGCGCATAGGTGTTGGTGCTGATGCCATTATCCCAGGCGCCGGTCCACTTAACTGAAAAGTTCTGCCGATAGAGCCGGTTGGTTTCGTCACCATATTTGCTTTTCACAAGCGCGTTGGTATTGGTGTTCTGGGTGTCGCCAGCATAGAGGTTGCCCTGACGGCTGTAACCGGCCCCCACTTCCAGCGCCTGCATTGGTGCAAACGCCCAGCGCAGCAGGCCATGAATATCTTTATTGACTGAACCTTCGCGGCCCGCCGGGTAGGATCCCGCGTAACTGCCGGTGCGGTCTGCGGCGTGCCCTTCATTGATATCGTAAGCATCAGCCTGCGTTTTTGCCAGACCGCCATAGAGCCGGAAACTGACATCATCGCCCAGCGGTCCTTCAAGACTGAAGTTAGTACGCCGCGTCGCGCCCTCCTCCTTGTGTTGCGGCACGTTGTAATAGGCGCTCCACGAGCCGTGCCACTGATTATCCATCTCTTTCCTGGTGATGATATTGACCACACCACCCGCCGCACCATTGCCGTAGCGGGCCGCTGCCGGACCCCGGATGACGTCAATGCGGTCAATGATCTCTGGCGGTACCCAGTTAGTGTCGCCGCGTGTGTCGCGCTCGCCACGCCAGCCAAGCCGCACCGCATTGCGGCTGGTCACCGGCAGGCCATCGATCAGGATCAGGGTATTTTCCGGCCCCATACCACGGATATCGATCTGACGGTTATTACCGCGCTGGCCGCTGGTGGAGTTACCGGTCAGATTGACACCGGGCATGGTGCGGATGATTTCGGCGACGTCGCGCGCAGGCGGATGTTTTTTGATTTCGTCGGCGGTAATCGTTGACACGCCAGGGGCCTGCAGCGTCTGCTCAGCGGCGGTGACCGTCATGGTGTCGTCGTGGAGGGGATCGGAGGTGCTGCTGTCGATAGCGGGTTCGCGGGTGGCTTCAGCAGCCACGGCACCGGCAGAAATGAGAGAGGCCGTGAGACCCAGTTCAATCATAATGGCTAACGAAAGCCGGGATATCTTTTTCATTTTTCTGTTCCTGGAGTGCCAGCGAGCATGCCACTGCCGGCGTACCGGTAAAAAGGTCATAACCTTGCCTGCAACGCATTAACCTTCCCGCCACACCGGCTTCAGAACCGCGTTGCGTCCGTCTGAAATCCGATGCGGCAGAGAGAATGCGCGCGCTCCCTGTCGAGCGGAAACACCCTATTGCAAATGCAAATAATTATCAATACTATTATCTGTAACATGCATGACTCTAAGCAAGTGTGATTGAATCATGGCGCGAATAGCGTGGTTAAACGAAGAGACCGGCAGCGAACGCTGGTGGCAGCAGCTGCAGCGACAGGGCATTCCCCTGATTGAACCCGCTGAAAAGGGGACCTGTCAGGTCACTTTTTTCTGGCGTGATCCGCAGGGTGACCCGCTGCACTCTGATACCCGGCGCGTCTGGATCAACATTACCGGTGTAACCGATCATCATCACACAGCCTCACCTTCCTCCTTAACACCTGTTCCTGATACCGATGTCTGGTGGTGGCAAACCACCCTGCCCGCTGACTGGCGCGGCAGCTACTGCCTGATCCCTGACAACCAGACAGAGACGTTTGCCGGGCAGGCTGATATGCAGGCGCTGCGCCAGTGGTGGAGTCAGAAATTCCGGCAGGCACAAAGCGACCCGCTGAATCCTTTGCGTAGCTGGGCAGGTGGACGCGGAATGAGGGTCTCGCCGCTGCACCTGCCACGCGCGCCGGATCAACAGGTGTGGCGTGCGGTTGATGAGGGCCGTGCCGCCGATATTCCGCTGCAACACTATTTGTGGCGCAGCGAACGGCTGGGAAACCAGCGTCAGATCTGGATCGCTGTCACCGGAGACGCCAGTGCAGGCGATCGTCCGCTGGCACTGCTGCTGGATGGTCAGTTCTGGGCGCACAGCATGCCGGTTGCCGGTCCGCTTCAGCAACTCACTGAGGCAGGCGAGCTGCCTCCTGCGGTCTATGTCATGATCGACATCATCGACCGCGAACACCGCACGCGTGAACTGACCTGTAACCCTGACTTCTGGCTGGCGATTCAGCACGAGCTGTTACCACAAATTCAGCAGTGGGCACCGTTTCGGGCCGACAGCACGCTGGTGGCCGGACAGAGTTTTGGCGGCCTTTCTGCCGCTTACGCCACCCTGAACTGGCCGGAAACTTTTGCGGGTGCCGTCAGTCTTTCCGGTTCGTTCTGGTGGCCCGCGCGCGGTGACCCGAATGGCTGGCTGCCGCAGCAGTTACAGCAGGGTTTGCTGCAGGCGCCCTCCCGGCGCTTTTATCTGGAGGCGGGGCGGCGCGAACGCCTGATTCTGGCAGCAAACGAACAGTTTCAGCGCGATCTGACTCTGGCAGGACATCAGGTCAGCTATCACCCGATTGAAGGCGGTCACGATGCGCTGTGCTGGCGCGGCGGAATGCTGGCAGGCCTCAACGCTATGTGGCAATCGTCATAACCCGCTGATATCCCGCCGTCTGTGCGCCATTAAAAGAAAAAGGATACCCAGGAGATCGGCGTTTATACGCCCGACGACTTCGGACAGGAGACCAACATGCAACAACGCAATCCTTTCGACGATCCCCAGCAGGATTGTCAGGTACTGAAAAATGCTCAGCAGCAGTACAGCTTATGGCCCGCCTTTTGTGCGGTTCCGCCAGGATGGCAGCCTGTTTATGGGCCCGAACCACAGGCCCGTTGCCTGAGCTGGCTGAATGAAAACTGGCACGATATCCGTCCGGTTATGACGCAGGACAGTGGGAGCCGCAATGTCTGAGACCACTCTGAACCCGCTGACAGAGCAAAAAACGTTGCCGCTGGTGGCCGCTCAGCCCGGAATCTGGATCGCTGACCAGCTATCGCCCTATTCCAATGCTTACGCCGTGGCGCATTTTGTCGAACTGCACGGTGTGCTGAACAGCGCGCTGCTGTCACGGGCCATAATTGCTGGCATGCAGGAAGCGGACACACTGAATATGGCCTTTGGCGAGCTGGAGGGTGAACCGCTACAGTGGCCTGCCCCCCAGGATTTCCGCGAGCCTGAGGTGATCGATCTGCGCGATGCCGCCGATCCTGAGGCATCAGCACGTGCGCTGATGCAGCAGGATATGTCCGGTGACCTGCGGATACTGAGCGGTGCGCCGCTCTATCATCACAGCCTGCTTCGGCTGGGCGAGGATCACTGGTACTGGTATCAGCGCTACCATCATCTGGTGGTCGATGGTTTTAGTTTCACCGCCCTGACCCGCCGCATCGCCCATCTCTACAGCGCCTGGCAGCACGGCGACACGCCGGAGCCGAGCCCCTTTGTCCCGTTCAGCGAGGTCGTCGACGAGTATCAGCGCTATCACAACTCTTTGGCCTGGCAGCGCGATCGCCAGTTCTGGCTGGAGAAAGGCGCGCAGTTACCTGCGCCCGCCTCGTTGTCCGCTCTGCCGCTGGCCGGTCAGAGCGCCAGTACCGACCTGCTACGCCATACGTTTGCCGTGGATCGCAACACTTTTCAGGCTTTGTTGACGCACACCGGGCAGCACAACCTCAGTGCTGCGGACACCGCCTTTGCGCTGGTGGCGTTATGGCTGGCGCGCCTCACCGGTCAGCATGCGTTCGCCGCCGGTTTCATCTTTATGCGCCGCATCGGCTCGGCCGCGCTCTGCGCCACCGGTCCGGTGATCAACGTTTTGCCTATGGCAATCCATTACGACCCGGCACAGCCGCTGACGGCACTGGCCGGGCGTCTGGCGGGCGAAGTCAGAAAAATGCGCCGTCATCAGCGTTACGACGCTGAGCAGGTGCAGCGCGATCTGGGCCGGTTTGGTGACAGTGCTCCGCTCTATGGGCCGGTGATTAACCTGAAGATATTCGACTATCAGCTCGATTTCGCCGGCATTGAAGGCATCACTCATCAGCTGGCGTCAGGCCCGGTTCGCGATCTGGAGATTGCTATCTACCTCAGCGAACAGGGCGACCTCACGCTGGAACTACTGGCTAATGCAGAGCGCTATAGTGAAACCGCGCTGAAGCAACATGCCAGTCGCTTTGGTCTGCTGCTTGAGCAGCTTGCCGTCCGGCCAGCGTGCGCCTGTGGCGAGCTGGATATGCTGATGCCGGAAGAACATCAACAGCTGGCAGCGGTCAATCAGACGGCTGTGATGCTGCCTGCAGAGACGCTAAGCAGCCTGCTGCTGCTGCAGGCGCAGCGTACGCCGCACGCTATGGCGCTGGCGGATGAGGCGCATCAGCTTAATTATCAGCAGATGCAACAGCAGGTCGCCGCGCTGGGACAACAGCTGATTGCGCAGGGTGTGACGCGGGGTGACATCGTCGCCGTGGCGCTGCCGCGCTCGGTCTTTTTATCACTGGCGCTGCAGGCGATTGTCAGCACAGGCGCAACCTGGCTGCCGCTTGATACCGGCTACCCGGACGATCGGCTGAAGATGATGCTGGAAGATGCCGCGCCGAAAATGCTGATCACCTGCCGCGAACTGGCAGACAGGCTGGCGGCTCTCTCACCGGCCGCGCCGCTGTTTTACGACGTGCTGTTAACTCCGGTGGATAGCGTGCTGACACAGGCTCCGCGTCCGCATGATGGCGCTTACCTCATCTATACCTCTGGTTCGACCGGTCGGCCAAAAGGCGTGCTGGTCAGTCATGAGGCGATCGTCAACCGGCTGCTGTGGATGCAGGATCGTTATCCGCTCGGCGGTGATGATGTGGTGCTGCAGAAAACGCCGAGCAGCTTTGATGTCTCGGTGTGGGAGTTCTTCTGGCCATTGATCGCTGGCGCACAGCTGGTGATGGCACCGCCTGATGCCCACCGCGACCCGGACGCGCTGCAGCAGCTATTTGCCCGCTACCGCGTGACCACCACCCATTTTGTTCCGTCGATGCTGGCTGCTTTTGTCGCCTCGCTGGAGGAAGGTGACGCGATAGCGCGTTGCGCCACCCTGCGCCGGGTTTTCTGCAGCGGCGAAGCGCTGCCCGCTGAGCTGTCGCGCCAGTGGCAGACGCTGACCCGGGTGCCCTTGCATAATCTTTATGGCCCGACCGAAGCGGCAGTGGATGTCAGCTTCTACCCGGCTTTCGGACCGGCGCTGGCGGCCGTCGACGGTGCCAGCGTGCCGATTGGCTTCCCGGTCTGGAACACCGGCTTACGGATTCTGGATGCGCGTCTGCAGCCGGTGCCACCGGGCGTGGCTGGCGATCTCTGGCTGACCGGCGTGCAGCTGGCGCATGGCTATCTTGATCGTCCCGACCTCACTGCCAGCCGGTTTGTCGCCGATCCGTGGGGTCACGGCTCCCGGATGTACCGCACCGGTGATGTGGCGCGCTGGCTGCCGGATGGTGCGGTGGAGTATCTGGGTCGCAGCGACGATCAGCTTAAAATTCGCGGACAGCGTATCGAGCTGAACGAGATCGACCACGCCATGGCTGCGCTGCCTGGCATTGTGCAGGCCGTGACGCATGCAGTGGTACTGGGCAGCAGCAGCGACCAGCAGGGTGATGCCCGCCAACTGGTCGGCTATGTGGTGGCAGAGGGCTCAATTGATGCCGACGTCATGCGCCAGACTCTGGCGACACAGTTACCGGCGCATATGGTGCCGGTGGCGATTGTTCAGCTGGCGGCATTACCGCTCAGCAGCAACGGCAAGCTGGATCGTAAAGCGCTGCCGCTGCCACAGACCCGAACAGCGGCTGCCGGTCGTGCACCGTACCCGGGTCTGGAAACGACGCTGGCGCAGGCGTTCGCCACGCTGCTGGAACGTGAGTCCGTCAGCGCACAGGATGATTTTTTTGCGCTGGGTGGTCATTCGCTGCTGGCGATGCGGCTGGCGGCGCAGCTGCGGCGGACGCTGAATCAGCCGGTGTCAGTGGGCCAGATTATGGTGGCAGCTACGGTAGAAAAGCTGGCCGTCCTGCTTAGTAGTGAACCCGCGGAGACAGCCCGCGCCGGATTTGAGGCGGTCTTGCCGCTGCGGCGTACTACCGGCCCGACGCTGTTCTGCTTCCATCCCGCCTCAGGTTTTGCCTGGCAGTTCAGCGTGTTGCAGCGCTATCTGGATGCCCGCTGGTCGCTGCTCGGCATTCAGTCACCTGATATCACCAGCCCGCTGAATCAGGCGCAGCACCTTGACGCGGTGTGTGAGGCGCATCTGGCGACGGTGCGCCAGCAGCAGCCAGAGGGGCCCTACTATTTCCTGGGCTATTCGCTGGGCGGCACGCTGGCGCAGGGTATCGCCGCGCGGCTGGAGGCCGAAGGTGAAACCGTTGCTTTCCTCGGACTGCTGGATACCTGGCCGCCGGAGACGCAGAACTGGGATGAACGGCGCGGCGAAAACGTGCTGGATCCGGCGGTGCTGGAAGAGGTTAATCGTGAGCGCGAGCAGTTTATCGCAGCACAGCGCGAGCAGGCCGGTGAAGGAATGGAGGCACTGTTTACCACCATTGAAGCCAACTATGCCAGTTCGGTGCGCCTGCTGGCCACGGCGCGCAGTGCCCGCTTTAGTGGGCACGCCACGCTGTTCCTGGCGCAACAGACCCAGTTGCCCGGTCAGGATGCACGCCGCGCCTGGGCGCCCTGGGTTGGCGGACTGACTATCTGGCCGCTGGACTGTGCGCACGTCGAGATCATCTCACCGCGCATGTTCGAGCAGATCGGCCCACGACTGCAGCAGTGTCTGGCAACGCTGATTTCCTGAGTCATCCTGACCTGCGCTTATTCACCGGAGAAGGCGCGGGTCAGCCTCTGCCCAGCGGTACAATCATCGGCGTACCGGCCACCGGATCGCTGATGATAAGGCAGCGCAGGCCGTAGATCGCGTCTATCAGTTCCGGCGTTACAATCTCCGCCGGTTTCCCTTCGGCAACGATTTTCCCGTCGCGCATCGCTATCAGGTGGCTGGCGTAGCGGCACGCCTGATTAAGATCGTGCAGCACCACCACCAGCGTTCGGCCATGCTGCTGATTGAGATCCTGCATTAATTCCAGCAGTTCAATCTGATGGGCAATATCCAGCCAGGTGGTCGGTTCATCCAGCAGCAATAGCGGTGTCTGCTGAGCCAGCACCATCGCAATCCACACCCGCTGCCGCTGACCGCCAGAGAGCGTATCAACCTGCTGCTGCGCTAAATCGGCCACGCCGGTGGCCTGCATGGCCTGCTGCACCGCTGCCTCATCTTCCTGTCGCCAGCGCCCGAACAGCGACTGGTGCGGATAACGCCCGCGCGCCACCAGTTCGCTGACGCTGATACCCGCAGGCGCGTTCGAGCTTTGCGGCAGCAGCCCCAGCCGGCGTGCCACCTCTTTGGTGGCGTAGTGAGCAATGGTATTGCCATCCAGCAGCACCTCGCCCTGCAGCGGCGAGACCAGGCGGCTTAAGGTACGCAGCAGCGTCGATTTTCCGCAGGCGTTGGGACCGATGATCACGGTCAGCTCACCGTCAGGGATCGCCACAGAGAGATTCTCCGCCACGATTTTTTTGTCATAGCCCAGCGTCAGCGCGTCGCCCTGCAAACGTGTTGTCACTTTCATTGACGTCGTGCCTCCCGCACCAGTAGTGCAATCAGATAGAGTCCGCCCAGGCTGACCGTGATTACGCCAACCGGCAGCTGATAAGGCAGGAAAAAGTGCTGCGCGGCGTAATCCGCGGCGATTAACAGCAGCGCGCCACACAAGGCCGCCAGCGGCAGCGCGCCTTTAGTGCCACCACTGAGCCGCCGCGCAATCTGCGGTGCCAGCAACGCAATAAAGGAGATCGGACCGGCCAGCGCCGTCGAGGCGGCGGTGAGGATAACACCCGTCAGCATCAGCATGAGGCGGCTGCGCTCAACCGGAACGCCCAGCGCACAGGCCGTGTCGTCACCCATCTCCAGTAGTCGCATGCGGCGGGCCAGCATGCCTGTTGCCAGCAGCGCCAGCAGCAGCACGATGATCACCGGCGTGGTTTTCGCCCAGGTAATACCGTTAAGTGAACCGGCGCTCCAGAGCCCGGCGCTCAGTGCCGCCTCCAGTGAAGCACTGATAATCAGCCAGCTGTTCAGCGCCATCAGCAGTGCCCGCACGCTGATGCCGACAATAATCAGCCGGAAAGTCTCCACGCCGTTGCGCCAGCTGAACAGCCAGACCACACCTGCAGTGAGCAGCCCGCCTGCCAGCGCCGCCAGCGTCATCCCTTCCATGTTTTGCTGGAACAGCACCAGCGCCACCAGTACACCGCTATAAGCGCCAGTGTTAAAACCCAGAATATCGGGACTGCCCAGCGGGTTGCGCAGCAGCGACTGGAAAATCGCCCCGCTGACGCCGAGCGCCGCACCAATCAGCAGCGCCATCATGACGCGCGGCAGACGCCACTCCAGTACAATCAGCTGAACATTGCGCGCTGCCTCGCCGTTGAGAAGTGCCCATAACTGGCTGGCGGAGATCGGTAAGGTGCCGCGCGTGATGCCCAGAAAAGCCAGCACCCCGCAGGCCATCAACAGCAGTAACGCATTGATCATCATCCGTGTCATATCTGCCCTTTTCCCAGCTTACGGCGCACCAGCACAATCAGCATCGGCGCACCGAGAATGGCCGTGACAATTGACACGCGCAGTTCACCCGGTATCAGCAGCCGTCCAAGAATATCGGCGGCCAGCAGCAGACAGGGCGTGATCACCAGGGTTCCCGGCAGCATCCAGCGATGATCGTTGCCCAGCAGCCAGCGGGCCAGATGCGGTGTCATTAACCCGACAAAGGCGATGGGTCCGACTGCCGCCGTCGCCGCACCGCTCAGCAGTGCAATCGCCAGCAATCCCACCAGTTGAGTACGCATCACACGGGTGCCCAGCGCGGTTGCCATATCTCCGCCCATACTCAGGCTGTTGAGCGAACGTGCCAGCAGCAGCGCCAGCAGGCTCCCGGCCACGACCGCCGGAAAGACAGTGCGCAGAATGGCGAAATTGCGGATATCCAGCGAGCCGCTGTGCCAGAAACGCAGATGATCGTAAATATCGGGATTAAGCAGCGACAGGCCAGATGTTAAGCCCTCCAGCACCGCACCCAGCGCCACGCCTGCCAGCGTCAGACGCAGCGGATTCACGCGGCCACCGCCGATCGCCCCCGTCAGGGCCACCAGCAGCGACGCCAGCAGTGCACCCGTAAAAGCAAAACCCAGCCATTCCGCAGGAGAATCGGCGCCAGAGAGCGCGATGCCGAGCACCACCGCAAAACCTGCTCCGGCATTCACACCAAGAATGCCTGGATCGGCCAGTGGATTGCGCGTCAGGCTCTGCATCAGTGCGCCCGACAGACCTAAACTGATCCCGGCCAGCAGTCCCGCCAGGGTTCGCGGCAGCCGGGCATCGCGCACGATCACGCAATCGATGCGGCTGCAGTCGGAGAGTAAGGCATGTGTGACATCATGAAAGGGGACAGGTCTGGCACCCAGCATCAGGCTGAGCGCAATAAGCAACAATAGCAGCATCCCTGAACCGGCTATTGCACGGAGTTGACGCATAACGTTTAAACCTTCACGAATTCAACATGGCCCGCAATTGCGAGTGTTTATGATAATGATACTTGTTATCGTTATTAACTGTTTTTTGTATGTTACCATGACTCTCAGATTCAATAATGAGGAAAATGGGTGCAAAAAAGCGACGCTATGAACAAACCCTCCCATTTTATCGATCTCACTCTGCTGAGAACCCATCCCGCCTTTCGCGCCCTGTTTATCGCCCGCTTTATCTCGATTGTCGCTCTCGGCATGCTGGCGGTGGCGGTCCCGGTTCAGATTCAGCAGCTGACGCAATCACCATTGCTGGTAGGACTGGCGGTGACGCTGGCCGGAGCCGGTATGTTTATCGGCCTGCTGACCGGCGGCGTGCTGGCCGATCGCTATGAGCGTCGTCGCCTGATCCTGTTTGCCCGATCCACCTGTGGCCTGGGCTTTGCCGCGTTGTGCATAAATGCCCTGCTCCCTTCACCGTCGGTCATCGCCGTCTTCGTGCTGGGACTCTGGGATGGCTTTTTCGGCGCGATAGGCGTCACGGCGCTGCTGGCGGCCACGCCGGCGCTGGTCGGGCGTGAGAATCTGATGAAGGCGGGTGCCATTACTATGCTGACGGTGCGCTTTGGCGCGATTCTGTCACCCGCGATTGCGGGTATGGTGATTGCTCAGGGCGGTGTGGCGTGGAACTACGGGCTGGCCGCGTTCGGCACGCTGCTGACGGTGTTAACCCTGTTGCGATTGCCGCCGCTTGCGCCACCGCAGCAGCCGCGTGAACATCCCATAAAGGCACTAAGCAGCGGCGTCCGCTTCCTGTTCGATACGCCGATTGTAGGTATGGCGGCGCTGACTGGCGCGCTGGTGACGTTAGCCAGCGCGGTGCGCGTGCTCTATCCGGCGCTGGCCCCTCACTGGCAGGTCGGTCTGACGGAGCTGGGGCTGATGTACGCCGCCGTGCCGTTGGGTGCTGCGACAGGCGCGCTGACCAGCGGACGGCTGGCGCAGTCGCCACAGCCGGGCCGCCTGATTCTGGTCAGTGCCATCGCGGCATTCGTCGCACTGGCTCTGTTCAGCCTGATGCCGTGGTTCAGCCTGAGTCTGATCTGCCTCGTGGCCTTTGGTTATTTCAGTGCCATCAGCAGCCTGGTGCAGTACGCGATGATTCAGACGCTGACGCCCGATGCACTGCTTGGCAGGATCAACAGCCTCTGGACAGCGCAGAATGTCACCGGCGATGCGATAGGTGCAGCAATCATTGGCGCGATGGGTTCACTGCTGTTGCCGCAGCAGGCAGCCGCCCTCTCTGGCCTGGCAGCCACCGTGCTGGGTCTCATCATGTGGCTGCTGATGGGCCGCCTGCGACGCTATCAACGGCCTGCCCCCGACGAAGCCACATCATGATTTCACGAACAGCGCTTCCAGCCGCGTCAGTAAATGACTGGCGCTGTAGTAGTCGAGACGAAAGCTATCCAGCCCCAGCGCATAGACCGCTTTAGCGCGCACCGCTGGGGTCTGCGCCAGAAAAGCATTGCTCATTACCTGCGCAGCCGTGTTATCTTCGGCGGCAAACAGCAGATAAGTCTGCCCATTCAGGCCTTCCGCCAGATTTTCGCCTGACAGCTGAAGAATATCTTTACGCTGTCCCATGCTGTGAGCGGACTGAAGCGTCGCCGGTGGCGTTGCCAGCGTGAAGCCCAGCGCCTGCAGTAACTTCCCCTGTGCCGATGCCTCCGTCCAGAGATTCACAGCCCGGCCATCTCCGTTCCACACCATTGCAGAAACCGGCTGCGGAGGCAGGGTCAGCTTTGCCTTCAGCGCCTTTTCACGCGCGTCGAACTCGCTTATCCGGGCAGCGGCATCCGCCTCATGCCCGGTCGCCTCACCCAGCAGCGTCACCAGCTGCTGCCAGCTTTTATCGTCATAGTTAACGACCAGTACCGGTGCAATCGCCGAGAGCTGATCGGCCAGTTTGATCGCTGAATCATTACCGGTGGCGCTGACCACAATCAGGTCTGGCGCTTCCGCAGCGATCGCTTCCGCATTGGGTTCACCAATATAGAGCCGCTTTACGCCACGCTGTTTCGCCACACGCCCCCACTGCCGGAAGAATCCCTGCTCATCAGCCAGCCGGCTGCCGGGTGCGGTTGCGCCACTGGCAACTACCGGCGCATCAATCGCCAGCAGCGATCCGGTCAGGGTGACACTGGTCGAGACAATGCGAGTCGGTGCCTGAGCCAGGGTGACCTGACCTTTTGCCCCCGCGAAGGTGCGCGGCCAGCCGGTCTGTGCAACAGCGGTCACGCTGAACAGAGTGATACTCAGCAAAAACAGCGCTAATGCCGACGTTACTCCCTGTTTAGTCATTTGTTTTCATCCTATTTCTCTCCGGTAATCCGGGCGACAACTTGTGCTGATTTAACCAACAAAACCAGCTGAATCACCGCGTATTTATTGACACCTTCGGCTATTCGACGTAGGTTACTGCAACATAATACAAATGATAATCATTATTAGTTATCTTATCATTTATAGGTGAAATTATGGTGGAATCGCTGGCATTTGAACATCCCCTGCTGCAGGATTTTCCGGCACTCTGCCGTGGCTTCCTGTTTACTTCTCCCTGGCGAAGCCTGACAACTCAGGGCTGTTTTACGACACTCACTGCCCCGGTAAACCAGGGTGAGCAGCTGACCGGAGAGTTTCAGCAACAACTGCAGCATCATTTTGCCTCGGCCAGAAAACAGGGCATAGCCCATCCCATTCTGGTGGGTGCGATCCCGTTCGATGTGGATCAGCCCGCAGCGCTGTTTATCCCTGAGTCATATCAGACCTTTCAACGTGACGATCTGAAAGCCCGTGCCTCATCGGCTGAAAGCGAGCTGCCAGAAGTTCGTCGCCGTACCGCGCTGCCGGATCACGACACCTTCACTGACATGGTTGCGCAGGCCGTGGCAGCCACGCGGCGCGGCGATCCGGATAAAGTGGTGCTGTCGCGGCTGATGGAAATCGTGGCGGAACAACCGGTCGATACGGCCGCCCTGATGCAGCGCATCGTGGCGCAGAACCCTGACAGCTATCACTTTCATCTGCCGCTGCCCGATGGCGGCGCGCTGGTGGGGGCCAGCCCGGAACTGATGATTCGTAAGCAGGGCCGACAGTTCAGCTCCTGTCCGCTGGCCGGTTCAGCGCCGCGCAACAACGATCCACAGCGTGACCAGGCCTCAGGTGACAGCCTGATGCAGTCAGCCAAAGACCGGCATGAACATAAACTGGTGACGGATGCGATGCGCATGACGCTGCAGCCTCGCAGTCGCCTGCTGTCGGTCCCGGAAACCCCTTCCCTGCTGACCACCGCCACGCTGTGGCACCTCGCTACGCAGATTCGGGGCGAAGTACTGGACGACCGCGAAAATGCACTGTCACTGGCCTGCCTGCTGCATCCGACACCAGCGCTCAGCGGATTTCCGCATCAGCGTGCTCAGGCGCTGATTCAGCAACTTGAACCGTTTGAGCGTCAGCTGTTTGGCGGCATCGTCGGCTGGTGTGACGATCAGGGCAACGGCGAATGGGTCGTCACCATTCGCTGCGGCACGGTGAATGGTCCGCGGGTCCGGCTGTTTGCTGGCGCGGGGATCGTGGCGGACTCACAACCTGAATCCGAGTGGCGCGAGACCGGCGTCAAACTCGACACCATGCTTCGCGCTTTTGGATTGCACTAAAGGAACCTGTATGACGATTTCTTACAGCCGCTGGCCGGACGATCTGGCTGCTCGTTACCGTGAAAAAGGGTACTGGCTGGATCTGCCGATGACCGACATCCTGGAGCGTCACCGCGACAGCGAATGCGTGGCGGTGATTGATGGCGACCGGCAATTTACCTATCGACAGCTGGCCTCACTGAGTGACAATCTGGCAGCGGCCCTGCAGCGTCGTGGCCTGAAACCCGGTGATACGGCGCTGGTGCAGCTTGGCAACGTGGCGGAATTTTACCTGACGCTGTTTGCGCTGTTCAAAATCGGCGTTGCCCCGGTTAACGCCCTGTTCAGCCATCAGCGTACCGAACTGGCCGCCTATGCCAGTCAGATCGCGCCGCGCCTGTTGATTGCCGATCGCAGCCACCCCCTGTTCGCCGATGACGCCTTTATTACGCAGCTTCGCCGTGAGCAGCCTTCACTGCAGCAGGTGATCCTGCGTAATGATGCTCATGCGGAAAACCGTCTCGACGCCCTGCTGGCAGAACCCGCAGGTGACTTCAGGGCAACCCCGACCGCAGGCGATGAAGTCGCCTTTTTCCAGCTTTCGGGCGGCAGTACCGGCACCCCGAAACTCATCCCACGTACCCACAATGATTACTACTACAGCATCCGGGAAAGCGATGTGATCTGCGGGGTCACCGCAGACACCCGTTACCTGATTGCCCTGCCCGCTGCGCATAATTTCCCGATGAGTTCTCCGGGCGCGCTGGGCGTCTTTTACGCGGGCGGCCAGGTGATCTTAGCGGCCGATCCCAGCGCGACCCTCTGTTTCCCGCTGATTGAAAAACATCAGGTAACTGATACCGGCCTGGTTCCACCCGCGGCCAGTCTCTGGCTGCAGGCGATTCAGGAATGGGGCAGCAATGCCGCGCTGGCCTCACTGCAACGTATTCAGGTCGGTGGCGCAAAGCTGGGCGAAACGCTGGCCGCGCGCATCCAGAACGAGATTGGCTGTACCCTTCAGCAGGTGTTTGGTATGGCGGAAGGTCTGGTGAATTACACCCGGCTGGATGACGATGAACAGACCATTCTCACTACGCAGGGACGCCCTGTTTCTCCGGATGACGAGGTATGGGTTGCAGACGAACAGGGACATCCGCTACCGGTGGGTGCCATTGGTCGCCTGATGACGCGCGGTCCTTATACGTTCCGTGGCTACTACAACAGCCCGGAACATAACGCCGCCAGCTTTGATGACCAGGGCTTCTACTGCTCTGGCGATCTGGTTGAGATCACCCCCGCTGGCAACATCATTGTGCAGGGTCGGGAGAAAGATCAGATCAACCGGGGCGGCGAAAAGATCGCAGCTGAAGAGATTGAAAACCTGCTGCAGCGCCATGCGGATGTGATCCACGCAGCGCTGGTCTCTATGAGCGACGAACTGATGGGTGAAAAGAGCTGTGCTTTTATTGTCACCCGTCAGCCGGTGAAACCGGTGGCGCTGCGTCGTCACCTGCGTGAACTGGGCGTCGCAGAATTTAAGCTGCCCGACCGTATTACCTGCGTAGATGCTCTGCCGCTGACCGCGGTCGGCAAGGTGGACAAGAAACGTCTGCGCCAACAACTTGCCGATCAACAAGCGCAAGCCTGATCTGTCCGGAGATTTTCAATGGCTATTCCACAACTGACCTCTTATCCGCTGCCAGCCGCCACCGAGTTGCCCAACAACAAAGTGAAATGGATGCTGGAGCCGGGACGTGCCGCCCTGCTGATCCACGATATGCAGCGCTATTTTCTCAACTTCTGGGGCGAAAATAGCCCGCTGGTTGAGCAGGTCGTTGACAATATTGTCCGCCTGCGACGCTACTGCAAAGCGCAGGGTATTCCGGTGTTTTACACCGCCCAGCCAAACGCGCAGAGCGATAAAGATCGTGCGCTGCTTAACGATATGTGGGGACCCGGACTGAATAAGCATCCCGATCAGCAGAAGATCGTGGAGGCGCTGGCACCGGATGAGGACGATCATGTTCTGACCAAATGGCGCTACAGTGCATTTCACCGCTCGCCGCTGGAGGCGATCCTGCAGGAGATGGGGCGCGATCAGCTGATTATCACCGGCGTCTATGCCCATATTGGCTGCCTGACCACCGCCACCGATGCGTTTATGCGCAATATTCAGCCGTTTATGGTGGCCGATGCGCTGGCTGACTTCAGCCGTGAGGAACATATGATGGCGCTGACCTACACCGCGGGCCGTAGCGGAAAAGTGGTGATGACCGCCGATCTGATGCCTGTGCCACTCAGCAAAGATGATTTGCGCGCGTTGATCCTGCCGCTGCTGGAAGATGATGAGGTGCCGGACGATGATGAAAACCTGATCGACTACGGGCTGGATTCGGTACGCGTGATGGCGCTGGCGGCACGCTGGCGTCAGGTACATCGTGACATTGATTTTGTCAGCCTGGCCAAAAACCCGAGCATTGATGGCTGGTGGGCGCTGCTGTCGCGGGAGCCGGCGAAATGAGCCACACATTCGACTTCAGCGGTAAAATCGTCTGGGTAACCGGTGCCGGCCAGGGCATCGGCTATCATACTGCGTTAGCCTTTCATCAGGCGGGCGCGCAGGTAGAAGCGTTTGATCTGCGGTTCCAGAGTGATGATTATCCGTTTCCCTGCCACACGATGGATGTGGCCGATCCGGCTCAGGTCAAAACGATCTGCCAGCGCGTATTAGCCGCCCAGCCGCGCATTGATGTGCTGGTCAACGCAGCCGGTATTCTGCGTACTGGTGCCACCGATGAGCTCTCGTTTGCCGACTGGCAGGCCTGTCTTAACGTCAATGCGGGCGGTGCATTTAATCTGTTCCAGCAGACGCTGCCACGCTTTCGTGAACAGCGCACCGGTGCCATCGTTACTGTCGCATCGAATTCAGCGCATGCCCCACGTATCGGCATGTCCGCTTATGGTGCGTCAAAAGCCGCGCTGCGCAGCCTCTGTCTGACCGTGGGTCTGGAGATGGCGCCTTACGGCGTGCGCTGTAATATCGTTTCGCCTGGCTCCACCGACACCGATATGCAGCGCAGTCTGTGGCACACACCGACCGGTGAGCAGGAGATGATTGCGGGCTTCCCGGATCAGTTCAAGCTGGGTATTCCGCTGGGCAAGATTGCGCAGCCGCAGGAGATTGCGGCCACCGTTCTGTTTCTCGCGTCGGATCTTGCCAGCCATGTGACGCTGCAGGATATTGTGGTCGATGGCGGCGCAACCCTGGGAGCATGATGATGACAGCGATCTGGAAACGATCCATTGATCTTCCTGCGCTGAACGCGCTGGGTGAGAACTCTCTGGTGGCCCATCTGGGTATCGTTTTTACCGCAATAGGTGACGATTATCTGGAAGCGACGATGCCGGTCGATGCCCGGACGCAACAGCCGTTCGGGCTGCTGCATGGCGGCGCCTCTGTGGTGCTGGCGGAGTCGATGGGTTCAATTGCCGGGTATATGGCGGTAGAGGAAGGCAGCAGCGTGGTTGGCGTAGAAGTGAATGCCAGCCATCATCGTGCGGTTTCTGCGGGTCTGGTGCGCGGAATTTGCCGTCCACTGCATCTGGGTAAACGCAGTCAGAGCTGGCAGATTGAGATTCGGAACGGTCGGGATCAGCTGTGCTGCAGTGCGCGACTGAGCGTAGCGGTCATGAACTAGCGGCAGAAAGAACGATGCCCCCTTTCAGCACTGAAAGGGGGCATCGCATATCACGCAGTAGCAGGCGATCGGTTAACGCTGATAGATAATTTCAACGCCTTCGTCGTCTTCATCATCCCAGTCGTCATCCCACTCTTCATCTTCCACTTCGACCGTGTTTTCAATGGTTTCTTTGTGGTAATCATCCCACATGAATTCCACTTTCTCCGGCTGCTTCTCTTCAAGCTCCGCTTCTTTCGGGTTAGCGTTGATGAAGCTCATCACGTCCCAGCAGAGTTCTTTGACGCCGGTCTGGCTTGCGGCAGAGATCAGGTAATACTTATCTTCCCAGCCCAGCGCTTCAGCAACCGCTTTAGCCCGTGACTGCGCTTCTTCTTCACTGATTAGATCAATTTTGTTGAAGACCAGCCAGCGTGGTTTGTTGAACAGCTTCTCGCTATATTTTTCCAGCTCGCCGAGGATGATACGGGCATTTTCAACCGGATCGCTTTCATCAATAGGGTCGATGTCGATCAGGTGAAGCAACACGCGGCAGCGTTCAAGGTGCTTCAGGAAGCGAATGCCGAGGCCTGCGCCCTCTGCTGCACCTTCAATCAGACCCGGAATATCGGCCACGACGAAGCTCTGCTCGCTGTCCATACGCACTACGCCCAGGCTTGGCACCAGGGTGGTAAACGGATAGTCCGCTACTTTAGGTTTGGCTGCCGAGACGGCACGAATAAAGGTCGATTTACCGGCATTCGGTAAGCCCAGCATCCCGACGTCCGCCAGCAGCATCAGCTCCAGCTGCAGGTCACGCTTTTCACCTGGGGTACCCATGGTTTTCTGGCGCGGACTGCGGTTCACTGACGATTTGAAACGGGTGTTGCCCAGGCCATGCCAGCCGCCTTTACCGACCATCAGTTTCTGGCCGTGGCGCGTCATGTCGCCGAGTGTCTCACCGGTACCCTGGTCGATAACCCGGGTGCCGACCGGCACTTTAACTTCGATATCTTTACCACGTTTACCGGTACAGTCGCGGCTCTGGCCGTTCTGTCCACGCTCGGCGCGGAAAGATTTTTCGAAACGATAATCGATAAGGGTATTGAGGTTTTCATCAGCGATCAGATAAACGTCACCGCCGTCACCACCATCACCCCCGTCAGGGCCGCCTTTCGGGATATATTTTTCGCGGCGGAAGCTTACGCAACCATTACCGCCATCACCGGCGACGACCAGAATTGTCGCTTCATCAACAAACTTCATTTTTTAAATCTCCGTCACACAATCGTCTGCAGCACTCTGCAGACGGGTCCGCCAGGGTCTTCTGCGCTGACCAGCGGCGGATAAATCAGGATTGGCTTTCGCCAGTGCGTACACAAAGTGTACAGCAAACTTTTGTGATGCGTCGCTTTTACCGCGACAGACCGCAGAATGTAAAAAGCCCCGCAGGAGCTGCGGGGCCTTCAATTCGTGCGTTCAGACGTCAGACGTCTGCGTCACGACAACCTTACTCAGCAACGATGCTGATGTATTTACGGTTGTTCGGACCTTTAACTTCGAACTGTACTTTGCCGTCTGCGGTAGCAAACAGGGTGTGGTCACGACCACAACCTACATTGGTACCGGCGTGGAATTTGGTGCCACGCTGACGAACGATGATGCTACCTGCCAGAACAGATTCACCACCGAAACGTTTTACACCCAGACGTTTTGCATTGGAGTCACGACCATTTCGAGTCGAACCACCAGCCTTTTTATGTGCCATTTGTCAGATCTCCTCTTACGCCGTGATACCAGTGATTTTCACATCAGTGAACCACTGGCGATGGCCTGCTTGCTTACGGTAGTGCTTACGACGACGAAACTTAACAATCTTAATTTTTTCGCCACGACCGTGAGCAACAACTTCTGCCTTGATCATTCCGCCTGAAACCAGTGGCGCGCCGATTTTCACGTCTTCGCCATTAGCAATCATCAGAACCTGGTCAAACTCAATCGTTTCACCGGTTGCGATGTCCAGCTTTTCCAGGCGAACGGTCTGACCTTCGCTTACTCGGTGTTGTTTACCACCACTTTGGAAAACCGCGTACATATAAAACTCCGCTTCTGCGCTTGCCTTTTAGTTCATCAGGCGGCGCGCTAAATATTCACAATAGGGCGCGAATTCTACGCAAAACTCCAGAAGAAGACAAGAGCACTTTGCACACTCTTGCAGAAAAAAAACACAGGCTGAATGCAACCGTTTCTCAGGCACAAAATTCAAGTACAATCAGTAACAGATTACCTGAACGCTGGCTGGGTAAACCACTTACCATGGCAGAGATAACGAGTCATAGCTGAAAAGACGAATGAACTTAGAACAGATTAATGAATTAACCGCACAGGATATGGCTGCCGTTAACCAGACCATCCTCGACCAGCTGAATTCGGATGTCTCGCTCATCAACCAGTTGGGCTACTACATCATCAGTGGTGGGGGCAAGCGTATCCGTCCCATGATTGCCGTGCTATCCGCACGTGCCATGGGCTACAAGGGCGACCTGCACGTGACCAATGCGGCGCTGATCGAATTTATCCACACCGCCACGCTGCTGCATGACGATGTCGTGGATGAATCCGATATGCGTCGTGGCAAAGCGACCGCGAACGCGGCGTTTGGCAATGCGGCAAGCGTGCTGGTCGGTGATTTTATTTACACTCGTGCCTTCCAGATGATGACCAGCATGGGGTCGCTGCGTATCCTGGCGCTGATGTCAGAAGCAGTAAACGTCATTGCTGAGGGCGAAGTCCTGCAGCTGATGAACGTTAACGATCCCGACATTACCGAAGAGAGCTACATGCGCGTGATTTACAGTAAGACCGCGCGCCTGTTTGAAGCAGCCTCACAGGCTTCGGCGATACTGGCTGAAGCCACGCCTGAAGAGGAAAAGGCGCTGCAGGATTATGGGCGCTATCTGGGTACTGCTTTCCAGTTAATTGACGATTTGCTGGATTACAGTGCTGACGGCGAGACGCTGGGTAAAAATACCGGCGATGACCTGAGCGAAGGCAAACCGACGCTGCCGCTGCTGCATGCCATGCAGCACGGCTCGCCTGAACAGGCGAAGATGATCCGTGAAGCTATTGAGCAGGGAAATGGCCGCCATCTGCTTGAGCCGGTGCTGGAGGCGATGAATCAGTGTGGTTCGCTGGAATGGACGCGCAGCCGCGCGGAACAGGAAGCGGATAAAGCGATTGAAGCCTTGCGGATTCTGCCCGAATCCCCCTGGCGCAGCGCGCTGGAGTCGCTGGCACACATGTCAGTTCAGCGCGACTTCTGATCCCTCGCGGAGCCTGCCGGGCTCCGTTTTTACGACCCTGCTCTCACTTCTTTTTGTTCCCTATTAGCTATTGCACTCCTGTTGCGTGCCACGACACAGACCAGAAGCTGGATCCAAATATTACTGGAAATTATCAGGAAACATTTGCTATAAAATTCTGACTATTTCCAGATAATGGTAAAAGGAAAACCAGCATCTCGCTGGACGATGCAATGACAAGGAAAAGGAGAACAGGTTATGCAAGAAAGAAAGGAAGACTGGCACCCGGCTGACATTATCGCGGCGCTGCATAAGCGTGGTATGACACTGGCGGCGCTGTCACGCGCAGCAGGCCTGAGTTCATCAACGCTGGCTAATGCACTGACGCGTCCCTGGCCCAAAGGCGAATGGCTGATTGCCGACGCGATTAAGGTTCATCCCAGTGAGATCTGGCCCAGCCGCTATTACGATCCCGATACAAACTGTCTGCTGGATCGCAGAAAACGTATCCGGACGCCTGCCGATCAGACGGATAATGCCTGAGATCTCAGGCGATCCTCAGGCGAAAAAAAACCAGCCCCCGCGGGGGCTGGCTATTTCAGCGCATCTGCAGAACTACTCTTCGCTGACGCGCTCGATGTTCGCGCCCATCGCTTTCAGCTTATCTTCGATGTGCTCATAGCCACGATCAATATGATAAATGCGATCAACGAACGTCGTTCCTTCCGCAATGCAACCTGCCAGAACCAGGCTGGCAGACGCACGCAAATCGGTCGCCATCACCTGCGCACCTGAAAGGGTTTCAACCCCGTGACAGATCGCTGTGTTGCTCTCAATCTCAGCATGTCCGCCCATACGAATCAGTTCCGGAATATGCATGAAACGGTTTTCAAAAATGGTTTCGGTAATCACGCCCGTGCCTTCCGCAACCATATTTAACAGAGTGAACTGCGCCTGCATATCGGTCGGGAAACCCGGATGCGGTGCGGTGCGCACATTGACCGCTTTTGGTCGCTTGCCATGCATATCCAGACTGATCCAGTCTTCACCGGTTTCGATATCGGCACCCGCATCACGCAACTTCGCCAGCACTGCATCCAGCGTATCGGGCTGAGTTTTATGACACATTACTTTACCGCCTGAAATAGCGGCAGCCACCAGGAAAGTACCGGTTTCGATACGATCGGGCAGGACGGTATAGACACCGCCACCCAGACGCTCTACGCCTTCGATAGTAATTTTGTCGCTGCCTGCACCACTGATTTTAGCGCCCAGGGTATTAAGGAAGTTGGCTGTATCGACAATTTCCGGTTCACGCGCCGCATTCTCGATTACGGTAGTACCAGTCGCCAGCGTTGCAGCACTCATGATGGTCACGGTTGCGCCAACGCTGATTTTGTCCATGACAATCAGCGCGCCCTTCAGGCGGCCATTGACTGACGCTTTAACATAGCCCTCTTCCAGCTTGATCTCGGCACCCAGCTGTTCCAGACCGGTAATGTGCAGGTCAACCGGGCGCGCGCCAATCGCGCAGCCACCCGGCAGGGAAACCTGACCCTGACCAAAACGTGCCACCAGTGGACCCAGCGCCCAGATTGAGGCACGCATGGTTTTGACCAGATCGTAAGGCGCACAGAATACATCTACCGCGCTGGCATCGACATGCACAGAACCGTTGCGTTCCACCTTCGCACCCAGCTGGCTCAGCAGCTTCATGGTGGTATCAATGTCGCGCAGCTTTGGCACATTCTGGATCTCAACCGGCTCTTCAGCCAGCAGGGCAGCAAACAGAATAGGAAGCGCGGCGTTCTTCGCCCCGGAAATGGTTACTTCACCACTTAAGCGGGTGGGGCCTTGCACACGAAATTTGTCCATTAACACGGCTCTCAATTAACTAGCTAAAGATTGGACTCGCCAGCGACGAGTTCACCACGCTGGGGATCAGAAACCGTTGAGTTTACGGTCACGCGCCCATTCAGCGGGAGTATAGGTTTTGATAGAGACAGCATGAATGCGGTTATCCGCAATAAATTCCATCAGCGGCGCGTAGACAGCCTGCTGCTTTTTGACGCGGCTCAGTTCGCCAAACAGTTCGCCTACGGCGATCACCTGAAAATGGCTGCCATCATTGCTCATCACGTGCACTTCGTCTAAAGGCAATGCTGCCATCAGCACGGCCTGAATTTCACTGTTTTCCATTGGGCTTAACTTCACTTAATAATAATAAGGCTGACATAGTAGAGGAAAGCGGCTGACTCTTAAATACGCAAAAGCCCCTGTTGAAAACAGGGGCTTAGCATAACAACCGGAAATCAGGCGCTTTTATCCGCAGAAACAATAATCTGTTGCAGATTGTAAAGCGTAATCAGCGAATGCAGTTTGTCGCTGATGCCCGTAAAGCGAGGGGTAATACCCTGTGCCCGTGCGATTTCCCGCAGGTGCACCAGCAGGGCAAGTCCGGAAGAGTCCACACGCTCCAGCGCCGCGACATCGATGGTATCGACATCTTTAATCAGCGTCTCACGTTGCTGCCACAGGCTCATTAACGTGTCGCGATCCAGTTCGCCTTTCAGCAATAGCGTGCTGGCTTCCCGCTCCCAGCGTAACGATTCGTGCATTATTTTTGTTTATCCAGCGTGATGGGCTGTGCCGCAGAGGATTTCAGTTGCGCTGTCAGACCATCGATACCTTTAGTACGCAACAGATCGCTCCACTCATTTTGTTTGGTGGTGATCATGCTGACGCCTTCAGCGATCATGTCATAAGCCTGCCAGTTACCGCTCTGGCTGTTTTTACGCCACTGGAAGTCGAGGCGAACCGGTGGGCGACCATTTGGATCGATAATGGAGACCCGAATGGCGACAATCTGAGCATCGCCCAATGGCTGCTCAGGCTGAATCTGGTAGCTCTGACCGTTGTAGAGTGCCAGAGCCTGACCATAAGCCTGTGCCAGATAGTCACCAAAGGCGCTGAAGTAGGCTTCACGCTGCGCCGGGGTCGAATCACGATAGTAGCGGCCCAACACTAACGCGCCCGCATATTTGATCTGTACATAGGGCAGCAGCTCCTGACGCACAATCTGACGCAGGTAGTTTGGATCCTGCTTGATTTTAGGCTGCTCATTTTTAAGACGGGTAAAGGTCTTTTCCGCCGCTTCGTTCATCAGCTTGTAGGGATTGCTTTGATCGGCCGCTGTCGCCGTTAGCGGTACGGCAACCACCAGCATGGCAATCATCAGTAAACGTTTAAACATGGTATACCCTCTTCTTTAAGGTTGAGCCGGTGCCGCAGGCGCAGCACTGTCGCCTTCCTGCGCATCCTTGTTGTCACTGTTTTGTTTGTTATCGCCGCTCTTGTAAAGGAACTGGCCAATCAGGTCTTCAAGCACCATGGCTGACTTGGTATCGCGTAGCGTATCGCCATCTTTCAGCATCGCCGAACCGAGTTCAGGATCGTCAAAGCCTAAGTTGAGCGCCAGAAACTGCTCACCCAGCAGTCCCTGCGTGCGTATCGCCAGCGAGCTGGTGTCTGAAATTTTATTCGCATACTGATCGCTGATCTCCATCGTGACACGTGGCAGCAGCGTTTTCGATTCAAGCTCAATGTCCGTTACCCGGCCAATCACTACACCGCCAATTTTGACCGGCGAACTGGCTTTCAGGCCGCCGATATTGTCAAACGTGGCGTAAAGTTTCCACGTTGGCTCTGTGCCCATCGACTTTAAATCGGCGACGCGCAGACAGAGAAACAATGCGGCGATCAACGCCATAATCATAAAAATGCCAACCCAGATTTCGCTTTTTTTGCTTTGCATTGCATCAATTCCCAAACATCAGTGCTGTCAGCACAAAATCCAACCCGAGCACCGCCAGTGAAGCATGTACTACGGTACGCGTTGTCGCGCGACTGATCCCTTCAGAAGTGGGAATCGCGTCATAGCCATTAAAAAGAGCAATCCAGGTAACCGTCACGGCAAAGACGGTGCTTTTGATGATGCAGTTAACAACGTCGGTGCGGAAATCGACCGCGTTCTGCATGGCTGACCAGAAGAAACCAGGATCGATTCCCTTCCAGCTCACGCCAACCAGTGCACCGCCAGCGATGCCAACGGCAGTAAAGATCAGTGCGAGTAGCGGCATGCTAATAAAACCGGCCCAGAAGCGCGGCGAAACAACGCGACGCAACGGATCCACCGCCATCATCTCCATGCTGGAGAGCTGTTCAGTGGCTTTCATCAGACCGATTTCAGCCGTGAGCGCCGAGCCTGCCCGTCCGGCAAACAGCAGCGCGGTCACGACCGGCCCCAGCTCACGCAGCAACGACAGCGCCACCAGCATACCCAGACTGGTTTCAGCACCGTATGTGGTGAGTACCAGATAACCCTGAAGTCCGAGTACCATGCCGATAAACAGGCCAGACACCACAATAATCAGTAACGACAACACGCCAACACTATAGAGCTGTTTAATCAGTAGCGGCGAATGTCTGCGAAACGCGGGTTTTCCTACCAGCGCGTGAAACAGCATTAATCCTGCGCGTCCAAAACTGGCGCACGTTTCAATTCCCTGACGACCGAATGACGCCAGCGCCTTCAAGACCATCTGTTTAGTTACTCCCTGAGCCGGTTAAATCAGCGAGATAGTCGCCGGCAGGAAAACGGAAGGGAACCGGACCATCCGCATCGCCATCAATAAACTGGCGGACGCGCGGGTCATTATTCTCTCGCAGTTCCGGCGTGGTGCCGTGTGCGATAATTTTTTGTCCGGCCACGATATAGGCATAGTCCGCGATACTCAGTACTTCCGGTACGTCGTGCGAGACCACAATACAGGTCAGGCCCAGAGCATGGTTAAGTTCGTCGATCAATTTTACCAGCACGCCCATAGTAATGGGATCCTGACCGACAAAGGGTTCGTCGAACATGATCAGCTCCGGTTCAAGGGCAATCGCGCGCGCCAGCGCCACACGACGCGCCATTCCGCCCGACAGCTCAGCCGGTTTAAGTTGAGCTGCACCACGCAGACCCACGGCTTCCAGCTTCATTAATACCGTGCTGTGCAGAATAGGTGCGGGAAGACGGGTATGTTCGCGCAGCGGCCAGGCGACATTTTCATAGACCGTTAAGTCAGTAAATAGCGCGCCAGACTGGAACAGCATGCTCATCTTTTTGCGCGCTTCGTACAATTTAGCGCGAGACAATGACGGAATGTTTTCGCCACGGAAAAAGATTTCCCCGCTAGTTGGCTGAAGTTGCCCCCCAATCAAGCGTAGCAGAGTGGTTTTTCCTATTCCCGACGGTCCCATTATCGCCGTCACTTTGCCTTTTGGCACGGTCAGCGAAATGTCGTCGAAGATGGTGCGATCTCCGCGCGAAAAACTCACGCCACGAACCTCAACCAGATTCGTTTGCTGCTGGATCATTATTACCTCTTGTAAGGATCGGGCGTAAACATGGGGTACGATGGTAGCCTGTTCGGTCCTGATTCACGATAGCTTTACAGAAACTTACCGCTAAGATTTGGCGAAAATGGTCATTAAATTTACTTTTGCCGTTCAGACGGTCAAAATCAGCGGCTGTCTCGCCAAACAGAACCTTAAACCGGTCGGGAAAGGCATTGCCGACCTGGGTTTTTACGCAAGGATTTTTCATGTTCGTAGCTTCTGCACTGCTGATTATCGGTTTGCTTTTACTGGCATATGGTGCCGATCGTCTGGTGTTTAGCGCCTCTATATTGTGTCGATCATTTGGCATCCCGCCACTGATCATTGGCATGACCGTTGTCAGCATAGGCACCTCGCTGCCAGAAATGATCCTCTCCTTTTCTGCGGCCCAGCATGGCCAGATGGATCTGGCTGTTGGTACCGCGCTTGGCTCGAATATTACCAACATTTTACTCATTCTCGGTGCCGCTGCGCTAATGCATCCACTCAGCGTTCATTCTAATCTGATACGTCGTGAACTGCCGTTGATGTTGCTGGTTACCCTGCTCAGCGGATTCATGCTGTTTGACAATCAGCTTAGTCGACTGGATGGAATTGGCTTGATCGCCATCGCCGCTATTTATCTGATGGTGGTGATTCGCATTGCGCGTAAAGCAGAACGGGACAACAACGACACCCTGACGCGCGAGCAGCTGGCCGAGCTGCCCCGCGAAGAGAGCGGAAATACGGTGGCCTTCCTCTGGCTGGCCGTCGCGCTGATTATCCTGCCGATGTCGACCCGGATGGTGATCGACAATGCCACCGCCTTTGCCGACTACTTTGGCGTCAGCGAACTGGTGATGGGCCTGACGCTTATCGCCGTGGGCACCAGCCTGCCCGAGCTGGCGACGGTGATTGCCGGGGCACTGAAAGGTGAAGATGATATCGCGATCGGCAACCTGATCGGCGCCAACATTTATAATATTGCTATCGTGCTGGGCCTGCCGGCGCTGATTCACCCCGGCAGTATCGACTATCACGCCTTTGCCCGTGATTACTGGGTGATGCTGGGGGTCAGCGTGCTGTTTGCCCTGCTCTGCCTGCTGCGTCGCCGACGCGTTGGCCGCATCGCCGGCCTGATTTTACTCTGTGGTTTCTTCGTCTGGGTGACGCTGCTGTGGATGCAGCCGGCATTCATGGACGGCTAACAAGGACAGACTCACTATGTCATATCAGCAACCAACAGCTTTTGATTTTCAGCAGGCGGGAAAAAACGTCCTGCGCATTGAGCGTGAAGGACTGGAACAGCTCGATCAATATATTAATGACGATTTCGCCCGCGCCTGCGCCCTGATCTACGCCTGCCAGGGGAAAGTGGTGGTGATGGGCATGGGCAAGTCTGGTCATATCGGCAAAAAAATGGCGGCGACCTTTGCCAGTACCGGCACGCCAGCGTTTTTTGTTCATCCGGCCGAAGCCAGCCATGGCGACCTGGGCATGGTGAGCAAAAATGATGTCGTGATCGCCATCTCCAACAGCGGTGAGTCGAACGAAATCCTCGCGCTGATTCCGGTGTTAAAACGCCAGCATATTGCGCTGATCTGCATAACCGGACGGCCTGACAGCGCGATGGGCCGGGTTGCCGATGTGCATCTGTGTGTCCATGTTCCCCAGGAAGCCTGCCCGTTAGGCCTTGCGCCAACCACCAGCACCACAGCCACACTGGTGATGGGCGACGCGCTGGCGGTTTCGTTACTTGAAGCGCGTGGATTCACGGCGGAAGATTTCGCCCTCTCCCATCCTGGCGGAGCGCTGGGCCGCAAACTACTGCTGCATGTATCCGATATCATGCACAGCGGCGATGAGCTGCCGCACGTCACCCGTGACGCCTCACTACGTGATGCGCTGCTGGAAATTACCCGCAAAAATCTGGGACTGACGGTCATTGTCGACGGTCTGATGAAAATTGAAGGTATCTTTACCGATGGTGACCTGCGCCGCATCTTTGATATGGGCATCGATTTTCAGCGCGCCACTATCGGGGAAGTGATGACGCCAGGTGGCATCCGCGTCCGGCCAAATATGCTGGCGGTTGAAGCCCTGAACCTGATGCAGACCAAAAACATTACCTCGATTCTGGTGGCCGATGACGACCATCTGCTCGGTGTGGTACATATGCATGACATGCTGCGCGCTGGCGTAGTCTGAACAGGAAAAGAAAATGCAACAGGCAATTCCCACGATTGACACCTGCTATGGACCGGTCAGTGCTGACGTCATGGCGCGCGCCAGCAACATTCGTCTGCTGATCTGCGACGTCGATGGCGTCATGTCCGACGGGGTGATCTACATGGGGAACAATGGCGAAGAGCTGAAAGCCTTCAACGTGCGGGATGGTTACGGTGTACGCTGTTTACTGACCGCCGATGTGGAAGTGGCTATTATTACCGGCCGCAATGCCCGTCTGATGGAAGATCGCTGCAAAACGCTCGGCATCCGTCATCTTTATCAGGGACAATCCGATAAGCTTTTGGCCTATCGTGAACTTCTGGATAAACTGTCTCTCTCTGATGAGCAGGTCGCCTATATCGGTGACGACCTGATCGACTGGCCGGTTATGGCGAAAGTGGGATTAAGCGTGGCAGTAGCGGATTCACATCCGATTCTGTTGCCGCGCGCGCAGTATGTCACGCGGATTGCGGGTGGACGCGGCGCAGTACGCGAAGTATGTGACCTGATCTTAATGGCGCAGAACAAATTTGAGGATGCCAAAGGGCAATCAGTATGAGTAAAAGCAGGCGTTGGATAACGCTGATTCTGACCTTGATTGCACTGGTTTTGATCGGCTGGAATCTTACCAACCAGGATGGCGATAGCACGCCAGTCGGGACGAATGGTCAGTCGCCGACCTATACCAGTGACGATTCTCACACTGTGGTGTATAACCCGCAGGGCGCGCTGTCATATAAACTGGTCTCTGACAAAGTGACCTATTTCTCGGATGACGAGCTGAGCTGGTTCGACAATCCGGTAATGACCACCTTTGATGAGAACAAAGTTCCCACCTGGACGTTACGCGCAGATAAAGCAAAGCTCACCAAAGATCGTATGCTTTATCTGTATGGCCATGTTGAGCTGAATACGCTGACGCAGGATTCCCAGCTTGAGCGGATCAAAACCGATAATGCACAGATTAACCTTGTCACTCAGGACGTTACCTCTGATGACCAGGTGACATTGTATGGCCGCAGCTTTAACTCCACCGGCATGAAAATGCGCGGCAATTTACGGACAAAAAACGCCGAGTTAATCGAGAAGGTCAAAACCTCTTATGAAATTCAAAATGAACAAAAATAGCCTGAAGATTTTACTGGCCAGTATGTTACTGGCAACCAGCGTTCCGGCGCTGGCCCTGACCGGTGACTCGGACAAGCCCGTCAATATTGACTCGCAGAATCAGGCGCTGGATTTGCAGGGCAATGTCGCGACCTTTACCGGCAATGTCATCGTGACGCAGGGCTCTATCAAAATCACGGCGGACAAAGTCGTGGTGACCCGTCCGGGCGGCGACAGCAAGAAAACCATCGTTGACGCCTACGGTAATCCTGCCACTTTCTATCAGATGCAAGACAGCGGTAAGCCGGTTCAGGGCCATGCCTCAAAACTGCACTACGAACTGGCTAACGATTTCGTTGAACTGACCGGCAATGCGTTCATTGAACAGCAGGACAGCAACATCAAAGGCGATCGTATTACCTACCTGGTAAAAGAGCAGAAAATGCAGGCTTACAGCCAGGGCCAGAACAAGCGCGTCACGACCGTCCTGGTGCCGTCGCAACTTCAGGATAAAGGTTCGTCCAACAGCGGAAAGAAGAGTAACTGATAGCTATGGCCACATTAATCGCAGAAAACCTGGCGAAGGCATATAAAGGCCGTCGCGTGGTAGAAGATGTCAGTCTGCAGGTAAAGTCCGGCGAGATTGTCGGCCTGCTCGGCCCGAACGGGGCCGGTAAGACCACCACCTTTTACATGGTGGTAGGTATTGTCCCGCGTGACGCGGGCCGCATTGTTATTGATGATGAAGATATCAGTATCCTGCCGCTGCATGCACGTGCGCGCCGTGGCATCGGCTATCTGCCGCAGGAGGCATCGATTTTCCGTCGCCTCAGCGTCTACGATAACCTGATGGCGGTACTGCAGATTCGTGATGACCTGACCGAAGAGCAACGTCAGGATCGCGCCCGTGAGCTGATGGAAGAGTTTCACATCGAGCACCTGCGCGACAGCATGGGTCAGGCACTGTCGGGTGGTGAACGACGTCGTGTTGAGATTGCCCGCGCGCTGGCTGCCAATCCAAAGTTTATTCTGCTGGATGAACCTTTTGCCGGGGTTGACCCTATCTCCGTTATCGACATCAAGAAGATCATTGAGCATCTGCGTGACAGCGGCCTCGGCGTTTTGATTACCGACCACAACGTACGCGAAACGTTAGCGGTCTGTGAGCGGGCCTATATCGTCAGCCAGGGCCACCTGATTGCGCATGGTACACCCAATGAAATTCTTGCGGATGAGCAGGTTAAGCGGGTTTATTTGGGTGAAGAGTTCAGACTCTGATAAGGTGTCGTTAATACCGATGTTTACCTGGGAACTACCATCCTGTCTATGAAGCAAGGTTTACAACTCAGGTTCAGCCAACAGCTGGCAATGACTCCACAATTGCAGCAGGCGATTCGTCTGCTGCAACTCTCCACGCTTGAACTCCAGCAGGAGTTACAGCTTGCACTGGAAAGTAATCCACTGCTTGAGCAGACCGATCTGCATGATGAGATTGACTCCCGGGAATCGTCGGAAGCCGAAGCGCTGGATACACGTGAAGCGCTTGAGCAGAAAGAGATGCCTGATGAGCTGCCGCTGGATGCCACCTGGGATGAAATCTACACCGCTGGCACCCCTTCCGGCACGGGTACCGATTATCAGGATGATGAGTTACCTGTCTATCAGGGTGAAACCACGCAGTCACTGCAGGATTACCTGATGTGGCAGGTCGAATTGACGCCTTTCAGTGATACCGACCGCGCAATCGCGACGTCTATCGTCGATGCTATTGATGACACCGGATATCTCACCGTCTCGCTTGAGGAGATCCTCGACAGCATTGGCAACGATGAGCTTGAAGCGGATGAGGTTGAGGCGGTGCTGAAACGTATCCAGCGTTTTGACCCGATTGGTGTGGGCGCACGCGATTTGCGTGACTGTCTGCTGGTTCAGCTTTCGCAGTATGCACCAGAGACACCGATGCTGGCTGAAGCGCGCCTGATTGTCAGCGAACATCTCGATCTGCTGGCCAATCACGACTTCCGCAGCCTGATGCGCGTCACGCGCCTCAAAGAAGAGGTGCTGAAAGAGGCGATGCTGCTGATTCAGTCACTGGACCCGCGTCCGGGTCAGTCGATCAACACTGGCGAGCCGGAATATGTTATCCCCGACGTGCTGGTACGTAAGGTTGGCAACCGCTGGACGGTTGAACTCAATGCCGACAGCCTGCCACGTCTGAAGATTAATCAGCACTACGCGGCAATGGGTGGCGCAACGCGCAATGACAGCGACAGTCAGTTCATTCGCAGTAATCTGCAGGAAGCGCGCTGGCTGATTAAGAGTCTGGAAAGCCGTAATGACACGCTGCTGAAAGTCACGCGCTGTATCGTTGAGCAGCAGCAGGCGTTCTTCGAGCAGGGTGAAGAATTTATGCGTCCGATGGTGCTGGCCGATATCGCCCAGGCCGTTGAGATGCACGAATCGACCATTTCCCGTGTTACCACGCAGAAGTATCTGCACAGCCCGCGTGGCATTTTTGAACTGAAGTACTTTTTCTCCAGCCACGTTAATACGGAAGGTGGCGGCGAAGCCTCCTCTACCGCGATCCGGGCTCTGGTGAAGAAATTAATTTCGGCGGAAAACCCAGCCAAACCCTTGAGCGACAGTAAACTGACCTCCATGTTATCTGATCAGGGGATCATGGTGGCACGGCGTACCGTCGCCAAATATCGTGAGTCTTTATCCATCCCGCCATCGAACCAGCGTAAACAACTGGTTTGAAAGAAATGAGAAGGAAGACCTATGCAGCTGAACCTGACCGGGCAACATGTTGAAATCACGCCACCTTTGCGTGAATTCGTCAACAGTAAATTTGCCAAACTGGAACACTATTTTGAACATATCAATCAGGTCTATATTGTCCTGAAGGTTGAGAAAGTCACACAGGTGGCTGACGCAACACTCCACGTGAACGGTGGCGAGCTGCACGCCACGTCCGAAGCGGAAGATATGTATGCGGCAATTGATGGGCTGATTGATAAACTCGCCCGTCAGCTGACCAAACACAAAGATAAACTGAAAAAACACTAACCTTCACGCTAGCTACGCGCGCATGGCGCGCAGAGCCGACAGTATGGGGCGGATAATCCGCCCCGTTTTGTCATCTGAGCAAGCGCCGTTTGTCGCACATATCAGGGCGCTGGCGGTGAATGGCCTGGTGAACACGCAAGTGAAACGATAATGAACAACGATCTTACACTGGAATTGAGCACAGTGCTTTCGCCAGACTGCACCCGCAGCGGCGTACACTGCCAGAGCAAAAAACGTGCGCTGGAAATCATCAGCGAACTGGCCGCTAAGCAGCTCAACCTGCCGCACCAGACGCTTTTCGAAGCGATTCTGACCCGCGAACGTATGGGCAGTACCGGTATTGGTAACGGAATAGCCATTCCTCACGGCAAGCTGGAAGAGGATACACTGCGTGCGGTAGGGGTATTTATCAGCCTCGAGCAGCCGATTGCGTTTGATGCCGTCGACAACCAGCCGGTCGATCTGTTGTTTGCATTGCTGGTTCCGGCTGACCAGTGCAAAACACACCTGCACACCCTTTCACTGGTGGCAAAACGTCTGGCAGATAAAACGGTTTGTCGTCGTCTGCGTGCTGCGCAGAGTGATGAAGAACTCTATGCCATTATTACGGAAGTCCAGACAGAGCAGTAACGCGTCTTTACCGGCCCGGTGCCGGTTTTAAAACGGGAGAGAAGGTCATGGTGCTGATGATCGTTAGCGGTCGTTCAGGCTCGGGGAAGTCAGTGGCGCTCCGTGCGCTGGAAGATATGGGGTTCTACTGCGTTGATAACCTGCCGGTCGTGTTGCTGCCTGAGTTAGCCAACTCGCTGGCGGAACGCAATATTTCGGCGGCGGTCAGCATCGACGTCCGTAACATGCCTGAATCCCCGGAAATTTTTGAAACCGCGCTGAATAATCTGCCTGACACATTTTCACCTCAGTTGCTGTTTCTCGACGCCGATCGCAATACCCTGATTCGTCGTTACAGCGATACGCGCCGTCTGCATCCCCTCTCCAGCAAAAACCTGTCACTAGAGAGCGCGATTGATGAAGAGAGCGACCTGCTGGAGCCGCTGCGTTCACGTGCCGACCTGATCATCGACACCTCAGAGATGTCAGTGCATGAGCTGGCAGAGATGCTGCGTACCCGCCTGCTGGGCAAGCGTGAACGTGAGCTGACTATGGTGTTTGAGTCGTTTGGCTTCAAGCATGGCATTCCGATTGACGCTGACTATGTCTTTGACGTGCGCTTTCTGCCCAATCCCCACTGGGATCCTAAGCTGCGCCCGATGACCGGCCTCGATCGTCCGGTCGCGGCATTCCTTGACCGCCACACTGAAGTGCACAACTTTATCTACCAGACACGCAGCTATCTTGAACTCTGGCTGCCGATGCTGGAGACCAATAACCGTAGCTATCTTACCGTGGCAATTGGCTGTACTGGTGGCAAACACCGCTCAGTGTATATTGCAGAACAGCTGGCGGATTACTTCCGTTCGCGCGGTAAGAATGTACAGTCACGCCATCGCACGCTGGAAAAGCGCAAATCATGACCGTCAGACAAACTGTAGAAATCAAAAATAAGCTAGGCATGCACGCCCGTCCGGCGATGAAGTTGTTTGAGCTGGTGCAGAGCTTCGATGCCGAAGTATTGCTGCGCAACGAAGCGGGCACAGAAGCCGAAGCCAGCAGCGTGATTGCGCTGCTGATGCTCGACTCGGCTAAAGGCGGACACATAGAGATTGAAGCCAGCGGCCCGGAGGAGATCCCGGCGCTGGCAGCAGTCATTGAGCTGTTTGAAGCGGGTTTTGATGAAGACTAAGGCTTAGTCGAGCTTATTACGCTGCAGGAAGCCCTCCCCGCCAAGCTGGCGCATCTGACGCATTATCCACTGCTGTCGCTCTCTGACGTAGCCTGAAGGTGCAGCAGCACGATAACGGATAGGATTAGGCAGAACCGCCGCCAGTAAAGCAGCATCGGCTGCAGTAAGCCGGCTGGCTGGCTTGTGGAAATAACGCTGTGAAGCTGCCTCAACGCCAAAGATACCCGGCCCGAACTCTGCAATATTAAGATAGACGGTCAGAATACGTCGCTTCGTCCAGACTGTCTCAATCCCTACTGTCAGCCCCGCTTCCAGACCTTTACGCACCCAGCTGCGGCCATCCCACAGAAACAGATTCTTGGCTGTCTGTTGTGACAATGTGGACGCCCCGCGCATCCGGCTATCGCTGTTATCCAGTACAGATTCAATCGCCGCGACATCGAACCCCCAGTGGTCCGGAAACTTTTGATCTTCGGAGGCAATAACGGCCAGCCCCATCCACGGCGAAATCTCATCATGTCCGACCCAGTCAGAATGGGCGACATAACTAAAGTCACCGTGTAACCAGGCACTAATTTGGCGTTCAGCCATCACCGCTGAAAACGGTACCGGTAAGAACGAAAAGAGTAATATTCCCGCCAGCCATACGCCCAGCCACACCAGCAGGATACGACCAATAATACGTCTGATACGCTGTCCGACGCTTCCTTTATGCTTGTTCATGCAATCTTCCCACACTTGTTTCAGACGTTAATCAATCACTCATGTAATCACTGCCAGAAAAGCAGCTTTTCCACAAATATCGCTGAAAACCTCACAACGGTTTCCAGACTTTATTCAATCATTTTGCATCAAAATGCTGCAACAGTTCGAAATAGTTCAAGGACTTCCAGAAAAAAGGAATCGGTTCCATTCATGGCTACTGCTTAGCATCTTTCCAGATAAACACTTAATAATGGATAATAAGCACCGGTTCAAATCATTCATTATGCTTAACTGTTATTATTTTATGAATGATGAGCCGCCCAAAGCTTAAACAGAATCATGCTTATAATGTATAAATAAACAGCGCTTAACAGCATCACTCAACGTTGCTATGGCCCTGGTGACTTTCAGCAAGCACAATGATGTCAGCGCAATGAAAGGGCAAAGTTTTAGATTCTTTTTTATCATTCCAAATCGTTTTGGATAATTCGTGTCATTTCAGGGCGGTCACTTGCAATATCAGCGCGTTAGCCTGCCTCAGGAGGCAGATGTTAATGCCAGCTTAATTTACTGCGGCTCAGCCTTTGCTTTGGAGCTGAGCCGCGTCAAAACCACACAAAAAACCGCAAATTTGATTAAAATATAAGCAACGCAGCAGAGAAAATGATTCCTTGCTTGACTGTGTTGCCAAATTAATGTTTTCTGTATTTAAACGCTGCTCAATATCACAAATTTTAATGAATCTTGTCGCATGAGAAGATGAATTTGCTAAGGTGATGTCAGTGTTAACCAATACCCTGCGGCTGCATTAATTATTCAAATCATAGCGGCCGCAATGCTTTCCCTGGTGTTGGCGCAGTATTCGCGCACCCCGGCCTCGGCTGGGGTCATTTTTTTCCGGGATATGACTGACCCTGCTCTGCCACCCAGTCGCGCAATACCTGCACATCGTGTCGCCACTCATGCTTCAGCTCGTCAATCCATTCAACAACGTTGTCCCACCACGCCGGTAATTCAGGACTCTGAATCTGTTTCGCCAGCATCTGCAAACGCTGCAGCCCGACCGAACCCGCCGCCCCTTTAATCTTGTGCCCCTCTTCAGCAATGCCTTTCTGATCGCGCGCCATCAGATTCGATTCCAGCACAGCAAGATAGTCCGGCATCATCTTTTCAAACATCGTCAGGCTTTGGGTAATCAGGCCCGGACCAACCAGCTCGATATACTGTTCGAGCATCGCCACATCCAGCAGCATCCGGGTTTTGTCGTCGCTGGCATCTGCGGTTTCCTCTTCCGAATCTGCCTGATAATCCCAGTATTTTTTGATCATTGCGGTCAGGGCCGGCACTGCAAGCGGTTTGCTCAGGACATCATCCATTCCCGCATCGAAATACTCTTTTTTGTCTTTAAGCACGTTGGCGGTCAGCGCAACCAGCGGTGGCAGATGCGTTCCCTGATACTGCTGGCGAATCGCACGCGAGACATCCAGTCCGGTCATATCGGGCAGTTGAATATCCAGCAGCACCAGATCAAACTCCAGTGGGTCGAACATCGCCAGCGCTTCGCTACCGGTCATGGCGACCTCGACGCTGCAACCCAGCTTCTCAAGCACCGAGCGCGCCACAATCACATTCAGCTCAATATCTTCCACCAGCAGCACGTGCAGCGCCGGGAGTGGCAGGCTGTCGTCCAGGCCTTCATCTTCCACCTCTTCAGCAATGCGTGGCGCTTTGATCTCAACCGTGAAGCATGATCCCTGTCCTGGTGAGCTGTGTACGCGGATGTCACCGCCCATCGCCTGCGCCAGACGACGTGAAACCGCCAGCCCGATACCGGTGCCGGTCGCCGGTTTACCGCCATGCTGATCTTTGACCTGATAGTACATCGCAAAGATCTTATCCTGCTCCTCCTGACGAATACCCATACCGGAGTCCTGCACCTCAAAGCGCAGCGTTTCGTCCTGCTCATAGACTACCCGCACCACGATTTCGCCCTGCTGAGTGAACTTCACGGCGTTACCAATCAGGTTCCACAGAATCTGACGCAGACGCGTTCCGTCCGTCGAAATCATATGCGGCAGCGGCAGTTGCGGCGCAAGCACAAACTTCAGCCCTTTTGGCTGGGCCAGCAGGCCGGAAAGATTTTCCAGATCGGCGAGGAAACCGGTAAAGTCGAGGGGCTGATTATCCAGTTGCACTTTGCGGCGCTCGATTTTGTCCACCTCAATCACATCATTAAAGATGTTGCCCAGCGTGATGGCAGAGACGTGGATGGTCTTCAGATATTTCAGCTGTTCCTGGTTAAGGTCGGTATCCAGCAGAATGCGACTCAGGCCGACAATGCCATTAAGCGGCGTACGAAGCTCGTGGCTGATCGTAGAGATAAAGGTGGTCTTCTCCCGGCTGGCGTTCTCTAGCGCGTCCTGATAGCGCTTACGCTCCGTTATATCGCGACCAAAACCCATCAGTCCGCTGCGCTTACCGACGCGGTCGTAATAAGGCACTTTACGGATCTCGAAACAGGCTTTGCGCCCGTCCGGATATTGCAGCCACTGTTCATAGGTCAGCGAGACGTTATGACGGAACACTTTCTCGTCCGTTTCCAGCACCTTCGTTGCCGCTTCATCGTCGTAGATATCGCGTGGCGTCAGGCCAATCAGCTGTTTTTCGCTTTTACCGGTCAGCAGTTCCATCGCGCGATTACAGCCGGAGAACTGCTTATCAATGTTGCGATAGAAAACCAGGTCAGGCGAAGCATCCAGGAAGGAGCGCAGGAAGGAGGATTGCTGCTCCAGTTCAATCTGTGCCTGCTCGCGACGCGTCACCTCTTCACGCAACTTGTCCATCACCTGTTCGCGAGCCAGCTCCGCCTTCTTACGATCGCTGATCTCCTG
Source organism: Pantoea sp. XY16 (assembly GCF_025153065.1). Taxonomy (NCBI): domain Bacteria; kingdom Pseudomonadati; phylum Pseudomonadota; class Gammaproteobacteria; order Enterobacterales; family Erwiniaceae; genus Pantoea; species Pantoea sp. XY16. Next base: position 153,780 of record NZ_JANZNP010000007.1, read on the forward strand.
ATTCAGCTGCGTGATGGTCTCTTTCATCTGCTGGTTCAGTTCCAGGTCGCGGGTTCGCATCTCTTCCAGCTTATCCACCAGCCGTGCCAGCCGTTGACGCGACTCCTCCAGCTGATCGACCACCACCGACAGAAAATAGACCGCCCAGGGCGTAATCAGCAACCCGAAGAAGACCGAACGCACCACGTCAATGCTCTCGACATGACCCCGCAGTACCATCGTAACCGCCATCTGGACAATCATCGCCAGCACCACCAGCGCAGATGCCAGCAGCAGCGAGAACCTCACCAGTCCAAGCTTGACCATTAAATCAACGTAGTACTGCGCCAACAGACGAATTTGTTTCATAACAACTCCCTGGAAGAGAAACAGCCTCATAATAGCGCAGTTAGCCTGCTGACGTCCCGGCACGTCGCGTGAAGATACGGGATCAAATGCGCTTTTATGGTGCATTCGCATAGCCGATCGGCGACGTTAAGGACAAAGCGGTTAAAACCCTTGACTGATTGTGCCAAATGAATAATCTGTAATGCCGCCATCGAATCCGTGATTTCTCCGTATGGCCTGTTTTCAATATCCTGGCAATGTCCTGTTGCGCAGGCACACCTTGTTTACATGCATACCCATTCAACTTAAATGCTGTTTTAAGCACGCCCGTGTTGATTAATTTTTCTTATAACCAACCGCTGTTTCATTCAAATAGACGGACATAAGAAAAACAGATACATGCTATGCATCAACGGTTCTGAACAGCATTTAATGCTGTCTAACACCCCGTCACCAGCATGGTGCAGAGATCTGACGCCTGCACTACAGTGAGTCAGTTCACATTTATGGGCCTATCGCCAGGCTACAGAGTGATACATTTTAAACCTTAAAAACCCATTAATTCATAAACTTAATCACATAAAACACCTATTTACCTTGTCTGACCGCCCTATTTGACCTGATTACGCTTTCCCGATAAGTTGGAAATCCGCTGAAAGCTTTCCAGACGGGCCATTGTCTCGGCATATCTATGCAACAAGAAGACTCCCGCGCGGTTTAAGTCATCTCCTTTAAGAGACCGGAAATCAGAGAGCAGCTCAATTAAGGACGTTTTATCGATGTCTGGAGAGAAATGCTCAGGGCTATGACGCGCGCTCGACAGAGCATGGCGATGAAATGATAGCGCTCGTTGCGCTCAGACCCTGAAACAGTGCAGGTAATGTCAAAGCAGTTAAGGAGACCCTCAATGTCCACTAAAAAACCTCAATCCTATGGCTTGTATGATCCGACAGCAGGCAGTGACAGCTGTGGTGTAGGTTTCATTACGCGCAAGGACGGCGAGCAGACCCACGAAATTCTGCAGATGGCGCATAGCGCCCTGTGCACGGTACCTCACCGCGGCGGTATGTCAGCGGAAGGCGTTGGCGACGGCGCGGGGGTCAACGTTGACCTTTCCCTGCACTTCTTCCGCAAGATTACCGGCCAGCCGCTGGAAGCAGGCCGCTTTGGCGTCGGCAACTTCTTTGTGCCGAAAGATGCTGCGCTGCGCGCGAATGCTGAACGTCTGGTAGATGAGACACTCAGCAGCTTTGGCCTGCCGGTGATCATGAAGCGTGACATGCCGCTCGACAGCAGCGTGACCCGTCCGGCCGCCGTACAGTTTCAGTTACCGATTCTGCAGTGGATTTTCACTGCGCCACAGGACGTGGTTGACCAGAACGACTTCGAACAACGCATCTACCGCGCCCTGTTAACGATTGAAGCCCGCGCGTTTACCGAAAGTGAATTTGGTGGCCTCTATCCGCTGTCGCTGTCGTCGCGTACCCAGGTGTTTAAAGCTCGTCTGAACTCCAATGAAGTGATCCCCTACTTCAAAGATCTGACCGATCCTGATCATCAGGTGCGCGGGCTGTTTTTCCATACCCGCTTCTCCACCAACACCGATCCGCATACCACGATGGCCCAGCCGTTTCGCCTGATGGCACATAACGGTGAGCTGAACACGGACCGTAAAAACCGCATCGCTGAGTCCGCGCTGGCACTGGCCCGTGGCAAGAAAATCGTGCGGCCGAAAGGTCAGTCCGACAGCTCACGTCTGGATCAGAGTATCCACAGCCGTCTGATGGAAGATAATCTCGATCTCATCACCGCCGTGGTTTCAATGATGCCGCCCGCCTGGGAAAACGACAGTTCACTGCCAGCAGAAGTGCGTGACATGCTGGAGTATTTCTCTCTTTATGAAGAGAAAAACGACGGGCCGGCGGCATTGATCTTCGGCAACGGCGAAGTAATTGGTGCCCGCCTTGACCGTCTTGGCCTGCGTCCACTGCGTTCAGTTGAAACGGCGGAGTATATTGGGGCGATGTCAGAAGCCGGCCAGATCGCCTTCCCACCGGAAAGCGTGTTGCGTCGTGGCCGTATCGAAGCAGGCGGCATGCTCTATTTCGATCATCGTGAAAAACGCAGCTACACCACGCTGCAGGCGCTGGAAAAACTGGCTGCAGAGAAAGATTATTCGGCGCTGCTGCGTGAAGCCCGCGTCGGTCTTGACGATCTGCCTGAGATCCCGGCTGAACAGCAGGGTTCACCACTTCGTTATCGCGGCGATCTGAAAACCTATCAGCGCTTTGTGGCTTACTACTACAACCAAGAAAGCTTCAAGTTCATGATGGACCCGATGCTGAATACCGGCGCAGAGAAAATCTCCGCGATGGGTTACGGTAACGCCATTAACGGTTTATCCGATCATGAAGGCGGCATGGCGCACTACTTCTCTCAGCGCTTTGCTCAGGTGACCAACCCACCGCTGGACTCAATCCGCGAAGTGGATGGCATGACGCTGCGTGTCGCGCTGGGTGCGAAACCCCATCTGGGCCGCAGCAAGGGGCGTCAGATTGTGGTACCGACCCCCATCCTCAGCCATCTTGATATGCTGCGTTTGCGCGAGCAGACCATCGCCCCTTATGCGCGCTTTGAAATGCTCTATGAGCCGGTAATCGGCAAAGATCTGCTGAGCACCACCGCGAACGCCAATGCGCTGGAAAAAGCGATTGATGACCTGGCGCAACAGGTAGTGGATTTTGCCCGTGCACAGGGTGGCATCGCCGTGCTTACCGATCGTCACATCTCGTCAACGCACGCCGCAATCCCGATGCTGCTGGTGGTTTCTGCCATCAACCAGCGCCTGGTGCAGGAAGGTCTGCGTCTGGATGTTTCTCTGGTAGTGGAAAGCGGCCAGAGCATCTCCTCGCATCACATAGCTGCCACCCTCGGCTTCGGAGCTTCCGCTATCTATCCACTGGGTGTACAGATGCGTGCAGAGGAGAAATTTGGTGAAGGTGAAGAAGGTAACAAAGCCTTTAAGCGCTATGCCAAAGCCGCTGAAAAAGCCCTGATGAAAACCATGGGCAAAGTCGGTCTCTGTACCGTTGAGAGTTACAGCAGCGGTGAATTCTTTGAGCCTAACTTCCTCAACACTGATGATCCGGTGCTGAAAAAGTATTTCCCGAATATCAAAACCCCGGTGGGTGGCGCAGGCTTTGCAGCCATCGCGGCAATGGCCGTTGACTGGCATCAGAGCGCGCTGAAGATTCAGGGCGAGTCTGAAGTGCCGTTGCTGGGCCTGTTCAAAGAGCGTGCCGAAGGCGCTGGTCACTCCTACGGTACCATCGCCGTGCGCACCTTCATCGACATGACTGAAGAGCCGATTCGCTTTGCCGACAAAGCGCGCGAAGAGGACAACTTCATCCGTCTGATGACGCTGGCAAAACTGGATAACGCCTTTGGCATCAAGCCAGAGACGTTTAAGGACAGCAGCTTCGAGCGCATTCCGGATGACGTGATCAACAACTTTGCGATTACGGCCGATTACCGCCAGTTCTCAAGTCTGATGTATGAAGAGCGTAAACGTCGCCCGGCGGCCCTGCGCGACATCCTGACCTTCCCGGCTGACCTGACCCACATCGACAGCGAAGCGGAGTTCCGCCGTAAGCTTGGGCGCTACTCACTGACCAACAACGGCTTTGCTATTCGCGGCATGGAGTGTGAAGCGGTAGATGGCAGCCTGAATCACTTTATGCTGCGTCTGACCGATGCGATTGAGGGGCTGAAGCCAGAGAGTGAACGTTTGCAGAACCTGTCCCGCGCCCTGAAATCCCGCTTCGGCGACGATATCGAGAGCAGCGACGTGGTCACTGGCGGTCTGAAAGTGACGGCGTACGGTAAAGCGGCAGATTATCTGTCACGTATTTTTACTACCCTGCCCTCACTGCCGCTAAGTGAAGTGCAGCCAGCCTGTGAAATTACCCGTACCTTTGCTTCCGGGGCAATGAGCCATGGTGCACTGGTCGCCCCGGCTCATGAAGCGGTCGCACACGGCACCAACATGGTCGGCGGCATGAGTAACTGCGGTGAAGGCGGCGAGCATTATTCCCGTCACGGTACCATCCGTGCCTCCCGTATCAAACAGCTGGCTTCGGGGCGTTTCGGCGTCTGGGCTGCCTATCTGGCGGATCCGATGCTGGAAGAGCTGGAGATCAAAATTGGTCAGGGTGCGAAACCTGGCGAAGGCGGTCAGTTACCGGCGGCCAAAGTGACCGTCGAGATTGCTGCGGCCCGTGGCGGTACGCCTGGCGTTGAGCTGGTCTCGCCGCCGCCGCATCACGATACCTACTCCATCGAAGATCTCGCGCAGCTGATCCACGACTGCAAAGCGGCGCGGGTACGCGTTATCGTCAAACTGGTCTCCTCTGAAGGGATCGGCACCATCGCGGTTGGCGTAGCCAAAGCCGGTGCAGACGTGATTAACGTCGCGGGAAACACCGGCGGTACCGGCGCTGCCTCGGTGACCAGCCTGAAATATACCGGACGCGTGGCGGAAATCGGCATCGCTGAAGTCCATCAGGCGCTATGCGCTAATGGCCTGCGCGATAAAGTGCAGCTGCGCTGCTCTGGCGCGCAGCAGACCGGCAGCGACGTGGTGAAATCTGCTCTGCTGGGCGGTGACAGTTTTGAGTTCGGTACGACGGCGCTGATGATGCTGAAATGCGTGATGGCGAAAAACTGCAACGTTAAGTGCCCTGCTGGTTTAACCACTAATGCCGAAGCCTTTGATGGCGATCCGCGTCAGCTGGCACAGTACTTCCTCAACGTGGCACATGAAGTGCGTGAGATTCTGGCTCGCATGGGCCTGCGTTCCCTGCGTGAGGCACGAGGTCGCTCTGACCTGCTGCACCTGATGGATCATCCACTGGAAGTCGGCAAACTCGACTTACGCGCCATGCTGACCGTGGTACCTGAGCTGAAAATCGACAAGCCGGTTTATCTGGAAAAAGATTTTGAGCTGGATGACGGCTGGGTTGAGCAGCTGAAATCAGCGCTGGTCGATCAGGCCAATACCGACGTCGCACTGGGCAACGGCATCGTGCTGAACAACCGCAACAAAAGTGTGGGCGGCCAGTTAGCGATCGACATTGAACGCATGCTGAACCATGAACTGAGTGCGGCGCAGTTGCAGGCGATGCCTGCGGTGATGACCGACGATCGCGGCCGCCGTTATCTGGCCCCTGAGAGCGTAAAAATTTCCACCACCGGTTCTGCTGGTCAGTCATTTGGCGCGTTCTGCAACGATGGCATGCAGCTGGCCCACTACGGCACCTGTAATGATGGCGTCGGCAAGGGACAGTGTGGCGGTGAGCTGATTGTCATGTCGCCGGGCGGCGGCGCGCAGGATGGCGACGGCAACGTGCTGATTGGTAACTTTGCGCTGTTCGGCGCAACTGGCGGACGTCTATTCGTGCAGGGTCAGGCCGGTGATCGCTTCGCGGTGCGTAACTCAGGCGCAACGGCCGTGGTTGAAGGCGTCGGTGACTTCTGCTGCGAATACATGACTAACGGTGCCATTCTTAACCTGGGCACCTTTGGTAAAGGATTTGGCAACGGCATGAGCGGCGGCTTTGCTTACCAGTACGATCCGTATGGATCGCTGGCCAGTCACGCTGCCGGTGATTCAGTGCGGTTCGGCTCGATTGCCGATCAGGATGAGATGGCGCAGGTTCACAAGCAGGCAGTGCTGACCATGCTGAACTGGCATCTGGAAGCGACCAAATCGCCGCGTGCCGCCTGGCTGCTGGAGAACTGGGAAACCGAGTGTCACCACTTTGTTTACGTGATGCCGCGCTCGCTGCTGCTCTATCAGGATGGCGGCGAGATCCTCAAAGCCAAGAGCCGTAAAGATCTGCTCGAAGAGCTGTCGACAGCACTGGCAGGCCATCAGGTAGCGAAATTCAAAGCCGCGTGGCGTCAGGGTAAAACCATCGCCAACGGTGCCGTCCCGGCTTATGGCGCAACCGATACGCAGGAGATGTTTGTCCTGCTGAACAACTACACCGTGCTGAGTTTTGCCCAGCAGCTGGCACTGGCGAAGTTGCCGAAAGGTACACCTGTTGAAGATGCGGCGGTGGAAAAAGCGGTGCGTAATCTGCTGATGACTGAAGACTTTTCGCTTGTGAGCAAGCTGCAGCGTCATGCCCGTTCGGCCATCGAGAGTTACAGCGATGACGAACTGGCGAGTCTGATCGGTACCAAACGCATGTCAGATTACAAAGCGGCGCTGACGCAACGTAACATCCGCTCCATGGACAGTCTGGCGACCTACGGCTGGATCATGTATCAGGATGCCTGTAACCGGGAAGTGCTGGGCCACCTGCCTGACTTTGAAGAGCTGTTTGCACGTGCGGCATTGCCGGAAATCGCCGCTGCGGTGGGTAAACTCTCCTGACAGTGATACTGATCAGGCTGAACTGAATATTATTAATTGATCATTGCCCGGATTAATCGTTGTACCGGACAGAGGCTGAACCGCTTTCCCATGCTGCACACGCTGCGGCGCGGGGAGGCGGAACCGCTTTCAGACCGGGGAACGCCACTGATATCGGGCGAGAACGGGATTGAGTAAAAGTACCCATGAAAATTCCTTATATTCCAGAAGATGCACCTTTTAATGGCGATCAGAAGTACTGGCTGGCTGGCTTTCTCGCGGGGCTTCACTCCCGTTTGCTGGTATTAGAAGACAAGCAGCAACCTGCCGCGGGTACAGGCGCAGCCGCGACCACGCAATTGCATATTCTTTACGGCTCCCAGACCGGCAATGCCGAAGCGCTGGCGCAGACTGCTGCAAAATCTGCCCGTGCGAAAGGCCTGGTGCCGGTGGTGCAGGCGCTGGGCGATGTCGATCTCGACGTGTTTGCCACCATGCGTCATGTGCTGATCGTCACCTCGACCTATGGTGAAGGTGAGATGCCGGACAACGCACAGCTGTTCTGGGATGCGATCTCTGCCAGTACCGCACCGCGTCTGGAGCAGATGCATTTCGCCGTACTGGCGATTGGCGATACCGGCTACGATGGCTTCTGTCAGGCAGGCAAGTTCATTGATATGCGCCTTGAGCAGTTGGGTGCGAAACGCGTGGTTGATCGTATCGATTGTGATATCGACTACGAAGAACCTTCCAGCGAGTGGCTGAACAGCTCAATGCCACAGTTTGCCGCCAGCGCAGGCAGCAGCGGCACTGTGCTGGAGAGCGCGCCTGAAGCGCCAGTCATCCCAGGCAGTAACAAATCGAATCCGTATGCCGCCGCGCTGATCACCAACAAGCGTTTGTCAGGCGAGCAGTCAGCCAAAGATATTCGTCATTTCGAATTCGACCTGTCGGACAGCGGCCTGAAGTATGAAGCGGGCGATGCGCTGGGCGTGATTCCGGTCAACGAGCCGTCACTGGTCAGCCTGCTGCTGACGCAGCTTAATGCTGATTACCAGACACCAGTACCTGGCTTTGACCGCAGCCTCGGCGACCTGCTGACCTATCAGTTTGAAATCTCTGAGCCGTCACGCAAGTTAATCGAATGGGTTGGGCAGAACACGACCAATCAGGAACTGCGTCATGTCTTACAGCATGATGATAAAGATGCACTGGGCGTCTGGCTGTGGGGCAAAGATACCCTCGACCTGCTGCAGCTTGAGCTGACACGCACGCTGGCGGTGCCTGAGTTTGTTGCCCTGCTGCGCCCGCTGCAGCATCGTGCTTACTCTATTTCATCCAGTTCTAAAGCACACCCTAACCAGGTACATCTGACCGTTGCCTCGGTGCGTTATCACAGTGGCGGCCGTAATCGCGGTGGCGTCTGCTCGACCTATCTGGCCGAGCGCGTGCGTCGTGGTGAGAAGCCCGCCATCTTTATCTCACCCAATAAAGCATTCCGCGTCCCTGCCAATAACAGCGCACCGTTGATCATGGTGGGACCGGGTACTGGTATCGCCCCATTCCGTGCCTTCCTGCAGGAGCGCCAGGCAACCGGCGCGCAGGGCAAAAACTGGCTGTTCTTCGGCGATCAGCATCAGGAACATGATTTTATCTATCAGGATGAGCTGCTGGCCTGGCGGGATAACGGCTTGCTGACCCGTCTGGATCTGGCGTTCTCGCGCGATCAGGAGAAGAAGATCTACGTACAGAGCCGGATGCTGGAACAGGGCGCAGAGCTTTATGCATGGCTGCAGGAAGGAGCGTACTTCTACGTCTGTGGTGATGCCTCACGTATGGCGAAGGATGTGGATAATGCGCTGTATGAAGTGGTTCGTCAGTTTGGTGGTCTCTCTACCGAACGTGCTGCGGACTATGTCGATCAGCTGAAGAAAGAGAAACGCTACCTGCGCGACGTTTACTGATCGCGAAGGTCTGCTGATAAAAATCCGGCTTGCGCAGGCAGCCGGATTTTTTTATGGCTGACAGGCAAAAAAATACCCGTCGCATGGACGGGTATTCACGATTATGTCACGGCTATTTCACGACGCGCAGTGAAGGCCGTCCGCCACGTGGTGGTGGATCGTCATCAGGCGGCGTCTCGTCATCGCTGGCATCGTCAGGACGGTCGCCATCAATCACGGACATCATAGTCTCTTCCTGACCCTCTGACGCTTCCTGCATTCCCAGCTCATAGGCTGGTTCCGGTTCAAACATCGTTCCGGCACCGTTTTCACGTGCATAGATCGCCAGAATCGCCGCCATCGGCACGTTAACCTGGCGAGGAACGCCACCAAAGCGGGCGTTGAACGACACCTGATCATTGGCCAGGTCGAGGTTACCGACAGCACGTGGCGCAATGTTCAGGACAATCTGACCATCACGCGCATACTCCAGCGGCACCTGCACACCCGGCAGATTAATGTCGACCACCAGATGCGGCGTCAGCTGGTTGTCGAGCAACCAGTCATAGAAGGCGCGCAGCAGATAGGGACGACGTGCAGTAAGTTGCGACATTTCCATACGTTAAGCCCGGGCTTGCAGGCGCATTTCACGTTCAGCTTCAGTCAATGAAGCAAGGAAAGAGTCACGCTCAAATACACGGTTCATGTAACCTTTCAGCTCTTTTGAACCCGAGCCGATCAGATCGATGCCCATTGACGGCAGACGCCATAACAGCGGCGCCAGGTAGCAATCGACCAGACTGAACTCTTCGCTCATGAAGTAAGGCGTACGGCCAAACAGTGGCGCGATGGCCAGCAGCTCTTCACGCAGTTGCTTGCGTGCGGCTTCGGCTTCCTGACCCGTGCTGTTCTCGACTTTCCGCATCAGGCTGTACCAGTCCTGCTCGATGCGATGCATCATCAGTCGGCTGTCACCACGGGCAACCGGATAAACCGGCATCAGTGGCGGATGCGGGAAGCGCTCATCCAGATATTCCATGATGATGCGTGATTCATACAGCGTCAGCTCACGATCTACCAGCGTTGGTACCGTGCGATACGGATTGAGGTCAATCAGATCCTGCGGCAGGTTATCCATTTCGACCTGCTCGATCTCTACGCTGACACCCTTCTCCGCCAGGACAATACGTACCTGATGGCTGAAAATGTCAGTAGGACCAGAAAACAGCGTCATTACCGAACGTTTGTTGGCAGCGACAGCCATGAAAACCTCCAAGTTTGTTCACAAAAAGATACTGCGAATAGCCAACCACACGGCGATTCACCAGCTTATCGAACTCGCACGCAACCTGGTTAGCCGCGTCACAGATACTGACGCCCCGACAGTGGGAAGGCGCATAACGCACCGGCCTGCGGGCGCAAAGTGACACAGAGTTTACCAGATTTTAGGCTGCTTGTGGGCGAGTAATGAATCTTTGCAGGTAAATTGAGCGCGACGTTACGGTTTTCGCGGGAAGTCGTGGGAAGGCAGAAAATAAAAAACCCGCCGAAGCGGGTTTTTTGAGCCAATTGCCACAGCCGGAGCTGCAAACAATTAACGCTTGGAGAACTGAGGACGACGACGTGCTTTACGCAGGCCGACTTTCTTACGTTCAACCTGACGCGCATCACGAGTAACGAAGCCTGCTTTACGCAGTTCGCCACGCAGTGATTCGTCGTATTCCATCAGAGCGCGGGTGATACCGTGACGGATCGCACCAGCCTGACCAGAAATACCGCCACCTTTAACAGTGACATAGAGATCGAATTTACCAACCAGGTCCAGCAGCTCAAGCGGCTGACGAACTACCATGCGGGCAGTTTCGCGACCGAAGTACTGTTCCAGAGAACGTTGGTTAATTACGATGTTACCGCTACCCGGCTTAATGAATACGCGAGCGGTAGAGCTTTTGCGGCGACCAGTGCCGTAGTTTTGAGTTTCAGCCATTGCCTTTAATCCCGATTAAATGTCAAGAACTTGCGGTTGCTGTGCCGCATGGGTGTGCTCGTTGCCTGCGTAAACTTTCAGTTTACGGTACATAGCACGACCCAGCGGGCCCTTCGGCAGCATGCCTTTAACCGCGATCTCAATCACACGCTCAGGACGGCGAGCAATCATCTCTTCAAAGGTCGCCTGTTTGATACCACCGATGTGACCAGTGTGGTGATAGTAGATCTTGTCAGTACGCTTGTTGCCGGTTACAGCAACTTTTTCTGCGTTCAGAACGATGATGTAATCACCCGTATCAACGTGCGGAGTATATTCCGCTTTATGCTTACCACGCAGACGGCGCGCCAGTTCAGTCGCCAGGCGACCCAAAGTTTTGCCCGTTGCGTCAACTACAAACCAGTCACGTTGGACGGTTTCTGGTTTAGCTGTAAAAGTTTTCATCGAAAAGCTTACCCAAATTAAGTTACACGTTGGTGAAATCCCAAACGCTTAAGTAAACGAATGAGGCTCACACGACCATTTTGACCAGCAAGCCACCCCTTCGGATAGAGTTACTGGAACACAGAGGATTTGGGAAAAAAATCCTTTGCTGTAACGTGGGGTCGCAAGATTATAGAGAAGTCGGTTACAAAAATCGAACCCTATTTCGGTATTTATCCTGTTTATTCTCACGGCAGGTGTGGCAAACGCAGATACTCTTCGCTCTGCATCTCCTGAAGTCGCGATAAACAGCGCTGGTATTCAAATTTCAGTCGCGTGCCCTGATAAATCTCGGTCAGGGACGTTTCTGCCGCGACCACCAGCTTCACATGACGTTCATAGAACTCATCGACCAGCGCCAGGAAACGGCGCGCCTGATCTTCGGTTTTATAAATCATCACCGGCACGTCATACAGCAGCACGCTGTGAAAACGGCGCGACAGCGCAATGTAGTCATGCTGGCTGCGGCCCTCTCCACACAGGGTCGTGAAATTAATCGCCAGTACGCCTTCGCTGACGCCCAGCGTCGGCATCTGGCGATGATTAATTTCCAGAACCGGTGCCGCTTCAGGCTGACTGCCTGACAGTGCTTTGAACATCCGGCCCATCTCGGCATGCGTCTCTGCGTTGAGCGGGAAGTTCCACAGATGTGCGGAGGTCAGCGTGCGTAACCGGTAGTCGATACCCGCATCCACATTCATCACATCACAGTGCCGTTTTATCTGCTCAATAGCAGGCAGGAAGCGTGCACGCTGCAAACCATTGCGATAGAGATCGTCCGGCGGAATGTTCGAGGTGGCGACCAGCGCAATACCGCGTTCAAACAGCGCTTCCATCAGCGTGCCCAGCAGCATTGCATCGGTGATATCGGAGACAAAAAACTCATCAAAACAGAGGATGTCGGTTTCGGCTTTGAATTTGTCCGCCACGATCAGCAACGGATCGCTCTGGCCCTGAAGCTGTGTCAGTTCTTCGTGCACCCGCAGCATAAAGCGGTGGAAGTGCAGGCGCAGTTTGCGATCGCCAGGAATAGACTGAAAAAAGAGATCCATAACCCAGGTCTTACCGCGACCGACACCGCCCCACATATAGAGCCCGCGTACCGGTTGTACCGTTTCGTTTTTCTCTTTGCCAATCAATTTAGAGAGGCGCCCCAGCAGGCCGGATGAGGAAGGCGCGGCGGATTGTTGCCGGGCAACCAGCGCCTGCTGCAGCGCGTCTAAACGGGTAATCGCTTCACGTTGTACGTCATCGGGCCTGAATTCGCCCTGCGACAGCGCCTGCTCATAGCGTGCAAGCGGAGTTGAGGTTTGCATTATTGTTTCAAAGTCCCTGAATGGTGTCTGATTGATACCACGGTTGCTGAAAAAAAGGCCGTTCTACACTAAGCCATGCTGCTCCGGAGTTCCACATCCATAAGATTAACGGGTATAGTGACTATTATTGAAATGGTGCAACGCCCTACGGAACAATGGAAAAAACACGGGAGTCATTATGACCTGGGAATACGGGCTAATTGGTTTAGTGGTAGGTATTATTGTCGGCGCAGTCGCCATGCGTTTTGGCAACAAAAAGCTGCGTGAGCAGCGCAGCATGCAGTACGAGCTGGAAAAATCGAAAGCGGAGCTGGCTGATTATCGCGAAGAGCTGACCAACCACTTCGCACAGAGTGCGGAGCTGCTGGACAACATGGCGCGTGATTATCGTCAGCTCTATCAGCATATGGCAAAAGGCTCGAATGACCTGCTGCCAAATCTGCCTGGCCAGAAAAATCCGTTTGCCTATCAGCTGACTGAAGCTGAAGCGGACAACGATCAGGTGCCGGTGCAGATGCCGCGCGACTACTCTGAAGGCGCATCCGGTTTACTGCGTGGCGAGCGCCCTGCCCGCGACTAATCTTTTTGGGGCGCAGCCTGTCTGCGCCCGCTGTTTTTGCGAACCCTGACCGCAAACGACTGTCACACTCATTAATTCTTCCCACCTTTTGCAGCGAGAGCGTTGTAGCAATGAAAAAACAAGCACGCCTGTTTAGCGCATTAGCCCTGAGTATTGGGATGACCCTTGCCGCCGCACCAGACGCGATGGCAACGCTACCAGCACAAATTGCGGGCCAGCCGCTGCCAAGTCTGGCACCGATGCTGGAAAAAGTGTTACCTGCCGTGGTCAGTGTTCACGTTGAAGGCACTGATTCGGGTGCACAGGCTCAGGATATTCCTGAACCCCTGAAGCGTTTTTTCGGCCAGATGCCTGGCGGAAATAGTCAGCCACAGCCGTTTGAAGGCTTAGGTTCTGGCGTCATCATTGATGCCGCGAAAGGTTACGTGCTGACCAACAATCACGTGGTCAACGGTGCGGATAAGATCAACGTACAGCTTGGCGACGGCAGCGAATATGAAGCCAAACTAATCGGCCATGATGAGCAGACCGATATCGCGCTGATTCAGATTCAGGGCGCTAAAAACCTCACGCAGGTGAAAGTCGCGGACTCTGACCAGCTGAAAGTGGGTGATTTCGCCGTGGCGATCGGTAACCCGTTTGGTCTGGGGCAGACCGCCACCTCCGGGATTATTTCTGCGCTGGGCCGCAGCGGCCTGAACCTGGAAGGGCTGGAAAACTTTATTCAGACCGATGCTGCGATCAACCGTGGCAACTCAGGCGGTGCGCTGGTCAACCTTAACGGTGAGCTGATCGGTATCAACACTGCGATTCTGGCCTCAAGCGGCGGTAACATCGGTATCGGCTTTGCTATCCCGAGTGATATGGCGATGAACCTCGCGCAGCAGCTGATTAAATTTGGTGAAGTGAAGCGCGGTCAGCTCGGCATCAAAGGCACTGAAATGACAGCCGATATGGCTAAAGCATTCAATGTCGATGCACAGCGCGGCGCCTTTGTCTCTGAAGTCTTACCGCAATCTGCCGCGCAGAAAGCGGGCGTGAAGTCAGGCGATATCATTACGTCGATCAACGATAAGCCGATTACCAGCTTCGCTGAGTTACGCGTCAAAGTGGGCACCACGCCGCCAGGCGAGCAGGTTAAACTTGGCCTGCTGCGCGAAGGTAAGCCGCTAACCGTTACCGTCACGCTGGAACAGAGCGCCCAGAGTACCGCCAGCGCTCAGCTGATGTCACCTGCACTTCAGGGCGCAACCCTGAGTGATGGACAGACCAAAACCGGTGATAAAGGCGTGAAGGTCGATACCATCGAAAAAGGTACGCCAGCCGAACAGGTTGGCCTGCAGAAAGATGATGTGATTATCGGCGTTAACCGCAATCGTGTTCAGACGATTGCAGAAATGCGTAAAATTCTGGAAGGAAAACCGCCGGTACTGGCACTGAATGTGGTGCGCGGCGATGAAAGTATCTATCTGTTGTTGAGATAAACCTCGCATTACGGCGGACACAAGCGCGTGTGTGTCCGCCGCTCTCATGTTATTCTCCCCTGCGATCTCCCCTGGCGTGATTTAACACCATGTTTCTTAAACTTTTGCGTGCCGTGGTGCTGGGCCTGATTGTGGCGGGTATTTTGCTCGCAGCACTGCCTGCACTGCGTATGGGCAGCGACGCCCTCTATAACCACGACAATATTACCGACGAAACGCCCTTTAGCTTCAATCAGGGGGTGCGCCGCGCCGTGCCTGCCGTTGTGAACGTTTACAACCGCAGCGCCCACGGCAACAACAATCGTGGCATCACCACCCTGGGCTCAGGGGTGATCATGAATACAAAAGGCTACATCCTTACCAACAAGCATGTGATCAACAATGCCGATCAGATTATCGTGGCATTGCAGGATGGCCGCTTCTTTGAAGCGACGCTGGTGGGTTCCGATGGCATGACCGATCTGGCCGTACTGAAGATTACGGCTTCTGGCCTGCCTGTTATCCCGATTAATCCCAACCGGCAGCCGCATATCGGCGATGTGGTAATGGCAATCGGTAACCCCTATAACCTCGGTCAGACGGTAACGCAGGGCATTATCAGCGCCACAGGCCGCGTAGGCCTGAGTTCGTCAGGCCGGCAGAACTTCCTGCAGACCGATGCCTCAATCAATCAGGGTAACTCCGGCGGTGCGCTGATTAACTCACTCGGCGAGCTGATGGGCATTAACACCCTGACGTTTGATAAGAGCAATGATGGTGAAACCCCGGAAGGGATTGGCTTCGCCATTCCAACCGTCTTAGCCTCAAAAATCATGGACAAGCTGATTCGTGATGGCCGGGTGATCCGCGGCTATATCGGCATTACCGGGCGTGAGTTACCGCCGCTGCATGGACAGGGCAGCAATCTGGATCGGGTTCAGGGCATTATTGTCAGCGTGGTCACGCCAGATGGGCCAGCGGATAAAGCCGGGATTCAGGCCAACGATGTGCTGCTCAGCGTTAATGGCAAGCCGGCCATCTCCGCGCAGGAGACCATGGATCAGGTAGCAGAAATTCGTCCGGGTTCAGTAATTGATGTGCAGGTGCTGCGAAACGATCAGAAGCTGACGCTGCCGGTCACCATTCAGGAGTTTCCTGACAGCAGCAGCTGATTGGCGGGGTTTTAGACTATCAGCAATGCCTTAGCCTGACGGGCAGGGGTGGCCCATCTGAAGAGCAAAGCGTCCGAGTCAGGATGGCGAGGCCGCCCTGCAGGGATGCAGGATTCCTTTGCGGTCAGATGGGCCATCCCTGCCCTTTTCATCCGGACTTTTAGCAACGATCCACCGGAAACGCGATCACTTCACTCAATGACTCCGCTTTCAACGCCAGCATGATCAGGCGATCAATACCCAGCGCGACCCCGGAACAGGCTGGCATACCATGCGCCAGCGCATCCAGCAGATAAGTATCAATAGGATGCACAGGCAGGCCGCGCGCCGCACGGCGGCGGTTATCCTGCTCAAAGCGCTGACGCTGCTCACGGCTGTCGGTCAGTTCACGGAAACCGTTCGCCAGCTCAATGCCCTTGTAATAGACCTCGAAACGTTCAGCCACACGGTGATCTTCCGTACTGATCTCCGCCAGTGCCGCCTGGCTGGCCGGGAAGTGATAAACGAAGCAGGGTTTATCCTGACCAATCTTTGGTTCCACACCCAGCATAAACAGCAGCATCAGCAAGGTATCGCGATCCTCTTCTGCGCGCGCCAGCTCGCCTTCACCCAGCTTTTCAGCAGCTTCTCGCAACTGCGCTTTATCCGCTGACAGCGGATCCAGCTCCAGATGGCGGATAAATGCCTGCTGATAAGAGAGCGACTCGGCGCTGTCACACTCCAGCACCTGCTGCATCAGATCATCGACTTCGTTCATCAGACGGTACATATCGTAATGCGGCCGGTACCACTCCAGCATGGTAAATTCGGGGTTGTGGTGACGCCCCGCCTCTTCATTGCGGAAGCTGCGCGCCATCTGGTAGATCGGGCCACTGCCCGCCGCCAGCAGGCGTTTCATATGATATTCCGGGCTGGTCATCAGCCAGAGATCGCGACCCTGCGCTGCACCAGGCCCGACAAAACGCGTCTGGAACGGCACCAGATGGATATCGGTAATCGTTGCCTGGCTCATCGCCGGCGTATCGACTTCCAGCACGCCGCGATCGGCAAAGAAACGACGCACTTCGGCTAAAATAGCGGCGCGTTTTAACAAATTGGCGATGGGTGCGCTTGGTTGCCAGCTTGCCGTTTCGCTCATGGTGATGACTCCTGATACAAATTAGGGGGGGAAGTCTACCTGCAATGCCTGCGGCAAACAATCTCGTGCCCGTGCTGCCAAAAACAGCGTTTCGGCTTCTATACTTAAGCGGTTAAATCACAAAGGAATCCCACTATGTCTCCATGGAAAACAGTTGTTGCCAGCCTGAGTGCTTTTCTCTCTGTTGCCTGTAGCACCACGCCGCCAAAGAACGTCACGGTCGTTGATAACTTTGACAGCCAGCGCTACCTCGGTCAGTGGTATGAGATTGCCCGCCTTAACCACCCCTTTGAGCGTGGCCTTGAGCAGGTGACGGCAAACTACAGCCCGCGTGAAGATGGCGGTCTGAAAGTGATCAATCGTGGCTATAACGTCAAAAAGCAGCGCTGGCAGGAGAGCGTCGGTAAAGCCTACTTCACTGGTGAACCCCAGCGTGCGTCACTGAAAGTCTCTTTCTTTGGCCCCTTCTACGGCGGCTATAACGTTATCGCACTGGATCCCGACTATCGCTATGCGCTGGTGTGCGGCCCGAATCGCCACTATCTCTGGATACTGTCACGGACACCCCAACTGGAGCCGGGCGTGAAAGAGAAACTGGTTGAACAGGCGCGTCGGGATGGTTTCCCGGTCGAAGAGTTAATCTGGGTAAAACAGAAATAGTGCAGAATATGACAAGCCGGTACGAAAAGTCTTTCGTACCGGTTGGAATAACAGGTTACTTCGTGCTGTTCTGAATCGCCTGGCCACCCGCTTCAACATCTTCACCGACGCCACGCGTGGTATTACACGCCGTCAGCAGAGAAGAGAGCACCAGTACAGAGAAGATTGCGGCAATACTTTTCTTTAACATAACAATGTCCTTTTTGATGGATGTAAAGTACAGCGCTTTAAGCATAGCCGGATTTCAGGCAGTTGCTGCTAGCGGGACTCTAAAAAGGACAATCAGTTAAGGTCATTTTGCCGCACGCGAAATGGCACCGCCTAAGTGGGAGACATCTTCGCCAAAACCGTGGAATGTGTTGCAGGCGCTAAGCGCAGAAGAGACCAGCAACGCGAATGCGATTAATTTTGCCAGCTTGATCATTTTTTTCTCTCAGACAAGAAAAAGGCGCATCAGAAGATGCGCCTGCGAATCTTATTTTACGCGTGACACGTATTCGCCAGAGCGGGTGTCAACTTTGACCACTTCGCCTTCCTGAACGAACAATGGCACTTTCACCACGGCGCCGGTAGACAGCTTGGCTGGCTTGCCGCCAGTACCCGCCGTATCACCTTTCAGGCCTGGATCGGTTTCGATAACTTCGGCTTCGATAAAGTTCGGCGGCTGAACGGCAATTGGACGACCGTTCCACAGCGTAACGATACATTCAGCGTTATCCTGCAGCCATTTTGCTGCATCGCTTACCGTCTTCTCTTCAACCTGGAACTGCTCAAAGCTTTCCGGGTGCATGAAGTGGTAGAACTCACCGTCGTTGTACAGGTAGTTCAGGTTGGTATCTACTACATCTGCGCCTTCGGCGGAGTCGGTAGATTTAAAAGTTTTCTCAACGCGAGAACCCGTCAGCAGGCGACGCATTTTAACGCGTGCGAATGCCTGACCTTTACCCGGTTTAACGAACTCACTGGATTCGATGGCATACGGCTCGCCTTCGAACATGATTTTAAGACCGGGACGGAAATCGTTGCTAGAATAAGTCGCCATGAAGGCCCTCTACGAAAATTGACACTGGTACTAAGCCAAAAAAATGGCACACATTGTAACCCTAAAAACACCTTCCAGAGAAGATTGGTTGCAGCAACTTGCGGATGTTGTCACTGAACCTGATGAATTACTGCGGATTTTAGCCCTTGATCAGCACACTGAGCTGGCTGAGGGCGCGGATGCGCGGCGTCTTTTCGCCCTGCGTGTTCCGCATGCGTTCATCCGCCGGATGAAAAAAGGCGATGCGCACGACCCGCTGCTGCTTCAGGTGCTGACCCGCCGCCAGGAATTCATCGATGCGCCAGGTTATAGCACCGATCCGCTCGATGAACAAAGCAACGTTGTACCTGGATTGCTGCATAAATACCGAAACCGGGCATTATTACTGGTAAAAGGCGGCTGCGCCGTCAACTGTCGCTACTGCTTCCGTCGTCATTTTCCCTATCAGGACAATCCCGGCAACAAGCGTAGCTGGCAGGCTGCGCTGGACTATATCGCCGATCATCCTGAGCTGGATGAGATCATTTTTTCCGGCGGCGATCCGTTGATGGCGAAAGATCATGAGCTTGCCTGGCTGCTCGCGGCGCTGGAACCGATCCCGCACGTGAAGCGTCTGCGCATCCACAGTCGTTTACCGGTAGTGATACCGGCGCGCATCACCGATCAGCTTTGTCAGATGCTCAGCGAAACCCGCCTGCAGGTGCTGATGGTGACGCACATCAACCATGCGCAGGAGATTGATGATGAGCTGCGTGAGGCGATGAGCAGCCTGAAGCGTGCCGGTGTCACCCTGTTGAATCAGAGTGTGCTGTTGCGTGGCGTCAATGATAATGCCCGGACGCTGGCCACGCTGAGCAATGCGCTGTTTGATACGGGTATCCTGCCTTATTATCTGCACGTACTGGATAAGGTACAGGGTGCTGCGCACTTCTTTGTGTCTGATGAGGAAGCCCGTCAGTTGGTGCGTGCGCTGCTGTCACAGGTCTCGGGTTATCTGGTGCCAAAGCTGGCGCGAGAAATTGGTGGGGAGCCAAGTAAAACACCGCTGGATTTACAGTTACGTCAGGAATAAAAACGGCCAGCGAAAAGCTGGCCGGTTCAACAAAGCAGGCGCCCGAGTCACATTATGGGCACTTATATACCTGGCCGGTCATTTTGCTGTCGAGTGGCGCGAACGCGGACAACAGATTCTGCGTCGGGCTGGTTGCACCGTAAATGACGTTGCCGCCCATATCCGCTGCGCGATTGCGCAGGTCATTGGCTGCACCGCGCAGCGCGCTGGTTTCGCCGCCAGCCCCGCTCAGCCAGTTGCTCTGTGAGCCGGTGATATTGCCCAGAAGCTGGCAGTTATTGCCAGGCTGCTGATCGGTAAACGTCACGCGCTGTCCTGCTGAAGAGAGTTGCGTAGAGCTGCTGCAGCCCGCCAGCAATAACGCGCCAGCCGTCAGTCCGAGCAAGAGGTTAATCCGCATTGTAATCCCCATTTATTATCATCAGAGTCGGGTGGCAGCGTAGCAGAAAAAGATCGCTTTTTTCTGAACATTCATTGCCTTAATCCCGTTATATCACCTCAATATTTCATACTGTGTTCAGGCTGACAGCTTTGCGCTTTCCGATGAGCTTACGGCCGTAAGTCAATCTGGCAGGGCGGTAACAGTCAGCGAGCAGACAGCGGGAGATATCAAGAGGAAAGACGAACGATTGCGCCACTACTTATACTATTTTCCTGCCCAAAAGAAAAACCCCCGACCGTTTCCGATCGGGGGTTCTGTGATGACTTAAGCAGTCAACGGCAATTACATCATGCCGCCCATACCGCCCATGCCACCCATACCGCCAGCGCCGCCGCCTAAATCAGGTGCGTCGCCTTTTGGCAGGTCAGTGACCATACATTCGGTGGTGATCATCAGACCCGCAACAGAGGCCGCGTACTGCAGAGCAGAACGGGTCACTTTGGTTGGGTCCAGGATACCGAAGTCGATCATGTTGCCGTACTCTTCAGTCTGCGCGTTGTAACCGTAGTTACCGTCGCCCGCTTTCACGTTGTTAGCAACAACGGATGGCTCTTCACCGGCGTTAGAGACGATCTGACGCAGTGGAGATTCCATTGCGCGCAGCGCAACTTTGATACCGACGTTCTGATCTTCGTTCTGACCACGCAGATCGGCCAGCTGTGCGGCAACGCGAACCAGCGCCACACCACCACCAGCAACCACGCCTTCTTCGACAGCAGCACGGGTTGCGTGCAGCGCATCTTCAACGCGGGCTTTCTTCTCTTTCATTTCAACTTCAGTGGCTGCGCCAACTTTCAGAACGGCTACGCCGCCTGCCAGTTTCGCTACGCGCTCCTGCAGTTTTTCTTTGTCGTAGTCAGAGGTTGCTTCTTCGATCTGCTGACGAATCTGGGTGACACGGCCCTGGATTGTCGCCTCTTCACCCACACCGTCGATGATGGTGGTGGTGTCTTTGTTGATCACAACGCGTTTAGCCTGACCCAGATCTTCCAGCGCCGCTTTTTCCAGCTCCATACCGATCTCTTCAGAGATCACGGTACCACCGGTCAGGATAGCGATATCCTGCAGCATAGCTTTACGACGGTCGCCGAAGCCTGGTGCTTTAACCGCGGCCACTTTCACGATGCCGCGCATGGTGTTAACCACCAGTGTTGCCAGCGCTTCGCCTTCAACATCTTCCGCGATGATCAGCAGTGGTTTGCCCGCTTTCGCAACGGCTTCCAGCACTGGCAGCATTTCACGGATGTTAGAAATTTTCTTGTCAGCCAGCAGGATGAACGGCGATTCCAGTTCAATCGCACCAGTTTCTGGCTTGTTGATGAAGTAAGGAGACAGGTAGCCACGATCAAACTGCATACCTTCAACCACATCCAGCTCGTCCTGCAGGCCGGTGCCTTCTTCAACGGTGATCACGCCTTCTTTACCGACTTTTTCCATCGCCTGAGCAATCAGCTGGCCTACGGTTTCATCGGAGTTAGCAGAGATAGTACCAACCTGCGCAATTGCTTTAGAGTCTGAGCAAGGTACAGACAGCGCTTTCAGTTTCTCAACCGCAGCGATAACTGCCTGGTCGATACCGCGCTTCAGGTCCATCGGGTTCATACCCGCTGCGACCGCTTTCAGGCCTTCAGTGATGATTGACTGTGCCAGTACGGTTGCCGTGGTGGTACCGTCGCCCGCAGCGTCGTTCGCTTTAGAGGCCACTTCTTTCACCATCTGCGCGCCCATATTCTCGAACTTGTCTTCCAGCTCGATTTCACGTGCGACAGAAACACCATCTTTAGTGATGGTCGGTGCACCAAAAGATTTATCCAGAACCACGTTACGGCCTTTAGGGCCCAGGGTAACTTTTACTGCATCTGCCAGTACGTTCACGCCACGCAGCATTTTTACGCGAGCGTCATTACCGAATTTTACGTCTTTAGCTGCCATTTCAATTGTCCCTTAAATTCGTTTCGTTCAGTGAGTTACGCGAAAAAATTACGCTTCAACAATCGCCAGAATGTCGCTTTCAGAGATGATCAGCACTTCTTCGTTGTCGATCTTTTCGGTTTTAGCACCGTAACCTTCATTGAAGATCACGACGTCACCAACCTTCACGTCCAGCGGCTTAACGTCGCCACTCTCAAGGATGCGGCCATTGCCGACAGCCAGAACTTCACCACGGGTGGATTTACCGGCTGCAGAACCGGTCAGCACGATGCCGCCAGCTGATTTAGCTTCAACTTCTTTACGTTTGACGATGACGCGATCGTGCAATGGACGAATTTTCATTTGATAGCTCTCCTTTGAGAAGTCCAATCATTCAGTTTTGGGGTTGAACACCGGGCTGCATGGCTTCCGGCCTCGTGACCAGAGAGATAGGGCCGCTGCCACCCACTTTCAAGGGGACGGACAATAAATTTTTTACCCGCGAGTAATAAGTGATGGCTTTTTGAACAGAGGATGAGGCAAATAAAAAACGCAACCCGAAGGTTGCGCTTTCAGAAGCTGGGGCTGCAGTTAACGATCCTTGTGATCGTCATGATGCTCAAGGCGATTGCTGTCTTTACGCTCGAACTCGCCATCCATAGTGTAGCCGCTGTCAGGCCCGGCTCCCGGCCCGCGCCAGACGCGCAGATGAGGCATCAGTTTCAGCGTCAGATGCTTCTGCACCGGTGGCAGCAGCAACAGCAGGCCCAGCAAGTCAGTAAAGAAACCAGGCAACAGCAGCAGGAAGCCCGCGATGATCAGTGATACGCTTTTGATCATCTCATTGGCCGGGCTTTCGTTACGCGCCAGCTTCTCCTGCATCAGCATGAAGTTCTTCATGCCCTGATTTTTAACCAGCGAAACCCCGATGCACGAGGTAAAGACCACCAGCAGCATGGTCAGCAGCACGCCCATGACGTGTGCAACCTGAATGAAGAGCGAAATCTCGATCCAGGCCAGAATAAAAAAGACTAATAACGGTATCCAGCGCACCGTACTCTCCTGTAAGTAGGGGCTGAACGGCAGCGTGCCGGTCAGCAGAAAGCGTTCATCCTGAGGATGATAAGAAAAGAGATGGGCACCCGCGCCGCCATTTTCAACCGATCCTGTCAAATTTATCCTGCAGGGTTAATTTTGTAACCAACTTCACATATCGTTAACCAGACGGCAGCATTAAGTGATCTGCATGCGTGCTTTTCTTATGCATCAGAATATGATCGCACATGCCACTGTGAAGACGGATAATATGTCGGCACGGGCACACCACAACAAAATAAACACATCCTTTGTGATGGTTAGCGGCAACAACAAGAAGGTTATCATGGCGAACAACATTCGTATCGAAGAAGACCTGTTAGGTATGCGCGAAGTTCCGGCGGATGCCTATTATGGCGTTCATACTCTGCGTGCGATTGAAAATTTTTATATCAGCAACAGCAAAATCAGCGACATACCTGAATTTGTCCGCGGTATGGTTATGGTAAAAAAAGCGGCGGCGATGGCCAATAAAGAGCTGCAGACCATTCCGCGTAATATTGCCGATACCATCATTAAGGCCTGCGACGAAGTGCTGAACAACGGCCGCTGTATGGACCAGTTCCCCGTGGATGTTTATCAGGGCGGTGCCGGGACCTCGGTCAACATGAACACCAATGAGGTGCTGGCAAACATCGGCCTGGAGCTGATGGGCCATCAGAAAGGGGAATATCAGTATCTTAACCCTAACGATCATGTGAACAAGTGCCAGTCCACTAACGACGCCTACCCGACCGGTTTTCGTATCGCAGTTTACAGCTCGCTGCTGAAGCTGCTTGATGGCATCAGCCAGCTGGCCGAAGGCTTCCAGCGCAAAGCCGATGAATTCCAGACCATCCTGAAAATGGGCCGCACCCAGTTGCAGGATGCCGTGCCGATGACCCTCGGCCAGGAGTTTCACGCCTTCAGCGTGCTGCTGAATGAAGAGACTAAAAGCATTCTGCGCACCGCTGAACTGCTGCTGGAAGTGAACCTGGGCGCGACCGCCATCGGCACCCGCCTCAATACACCGGAAGGCTACCAGCATCTTGCGGTTCAGCGTCTGGCGGAGGTCAGCAACCTGCCGGTGGTGCCGGCGGAAGATTTGATTGAAGCGACCTCTGACTGCGGTGCTTATGTGATGGTCCATTCATCGCTGAAACGTCTGGCGGTGAAGCTTTCTAAAATCTGTAACGACCTGCGCCTGCTCTCCTCCGGTCCCCGCGCTGGCCTGAACGAAATTAACCTGCCAGAGCTGCAGGCGGGTTCCTCTATCATGCCGGCCAAGGTCAATCCGGTCGTGCCAGAGGTCGTTAACCAGGTCTGCTTCAAAGTGATTGGCAACGACATTACCGTGACGATGGCCTCTGAAGCGGGACAGTTGCAGCTCAACGTGATGGAGCCGGTAATTGGCCAGGCGCTGTTTGAGTCAATCAGCATCCTGACGAATGCCTGCTACAACCTGCTGGAGAAGTGCGTTAACGGCATCACCGCCAACCGCGCGGTGTGCGAAGCCTACGTCTTCAACTCGATTGGTATCGTCACTTACCTTAACCCGTACATCGGCCACCACAACGGCGACATCGTTGGCAAAATTTGCGCAGAGACCGGTAAAAGCGTGCGTGAGGTGGTGCTGGAGCGCGGCCTGCTGACGGAAAGTGAGCTGGACGATATCTTCTCGGTGCAGAACCTGATGTACCCGGTTTATAAAGCGAAACGTTATACCGATGAAAATGAACAGTAAGGCTTAATCGACGCTGGTTAACCAAAGGCACACCGCGATCAACACGGTGTGCCTTTTTTTTTGTTACACAGCACACCCAGGTTTTACCGGTTTACTTTTCAGGAGTGATTCATGTTTGTGGTTGAGCTGCTTATCGTCTTAATGGCGATCTGGTTGGGTGCCCGTCTTGGCGGCATTGGTATCGGGTTCGCCGGCGGCATGGGCGTGCTGGTGCTGACGCTGGGATTTGGCATGGTGCCCGGTGCTATCCCGTTCGATGTGATTGAAATCATCATGGCGGTGATCGCCGCAATAGCCGCCATGCAGGTAGCGGGCGGCATGGATTATCTGGTGAGCCTGGCGGAACGCCTGCTGCGCCGTCATCCGCGCCACGTCACGCTGCTGGCCCCGCTGGTGACCTACCTGATGACGCTGCTGGCCGGAACCGGGCACACCGCGTTCTCAACGCTGCCGGTGATTGCCGAAGTCGCGAAAGAGCAAGGCGTTCGCCCTTCCCGACCGCTGTCGATTGCGGTGGTGGCTTCGCAGATTGCGATTACCGCGTCACCGATTTCCGCTGCGGTGGTCTTCTTCGCCACGCTGCTTGAACCGCATGGCGTCAGCTATATCACGCTGCTGGCGATTGCCATCCCCTCAACCATGGTGGGTCTCTTCCTGGCGGCACTGGTGACGAACTTCCTGGGCAAAGAGCTGAAAGATGATGAGGTCTATCAGGCGCGTCTCGCCAAAGGCGAAGTCACGCTGCGCGGTACCAGCGTCTTCCAGGCAAAACCGGGCGCGAAAAAATCGGTGCTGCTATTTCTGATTGGTATTGTGGCCGTGGTGCTCTATGCCACCGCGACCAGCGCCAGTGTCGGGCTGATCGTCAATCCGCCGCTGCCACGCAACGAAGCGATTGTAGTGTTTATGCTGACCATCGCCACACTGATTAGCCTGACCTGCAAGCTCGACACCAGCGAGATCCTCGGCGCCAGTACCTTTAAATCCGGCATGAGCGCCTGTATCTGCGTGATGGGCGTCGCCTGGCTGGGCGATACCTTTGTCAAAGCGCATCTGGCAGATATTCAGATGCTGGCGGGCGACACGCTGAAAACCTATCCGTGGATGCTGGCGCTGGTGCTGTTCTTCGCCTCGATGCTGCTCTACTCACAAGCCGCCACCACCAAAGCATTGATGCCCGCCGCGCTGCTGCTGGGCGTGACGCCGCTGACGGCCATCGCTTCCTTCGCGGCGGTGTCCGCGCTGTTTGTGCTGCCGACCTACCCGACCCTGCTGGCCGCCGTGGAGATGGATGACACCGGCTCAACCCGGATTGGCAAGTTTGTCTTTAACCACGCCTTTATCATTCCCGGGGTAATCGCCATTGCGTTGTCGGTACTCTCTGGCTTCGTCTTTGGCGGATTGCTGCTATAGCGCACTCCTCGTGTTACGGATGGAGCGTGCTATCATCGGCGCTCTTTTCAACAGGAGTCACAGGATGAACGCTGTCGTGATCCTCTGCACTGCGCCCGATCAGGCCACGGCAGAGCACCTTGCTGGCTTAGCGCTGGAAGCCCGACTGGCGGCCTGCGTCACCATGCTGGCGGGCGCCACCTCATGGTATCTCTGGCAGGGCAAAATGGCGCAGAGCAGCGAAATTCAGATGCTGCTGAAGTGCGACAGCGATCATCAGCAGGCACTGTGTGATCTGCTTAAAGAGGCCCACCCTTACGACGTACCCGAATTGCTGGCGCTGCCGGTTCAACATGGAGACAGTGAATACTTGTCATGGCTGCACGCATCTCTCGCTTAATTACGCTTCTGCTGACGCTGTTTATCTGCCTGCAGACGCACGCATCGCTTTTTTCAAACCCGGCGACCAGCCGTTTTGTGCCGGTCGATCAGGCGTTTACGTTTGACTTCGATCAGCAGGGCGCGCAGCTCAACCTGCACTGGAAAGTGAAATCGGGTTACTACCTCTATCGCCAGCAGATCCACATCACGCCGCAGAACGCGACGATGACGCCGCTGACGCTGCCCGCCGGTCAGCCGCATGAGGATGAGTTCTTTGGCAAAAGTGAGATCTATCCGCAGGACCTGACGCTGCCGGTGACGCTGCAACAGGCAGGCCCTGATGCCACGCTCAGCGTCACTTATCAGGGCTGTGCCGCCGCTGGATTCTGTTATCCGCCGGAGACGCGCAGCGTGCCGGTAAGTGAGATTGCAGCCAGCAGCGCGCCAGCACCGGTCAGTGCTCAGCCCGCGCCCGCCAGTCCGCTACCCTTTTCTCCGCTCTGGGCGTTATTAATCGGCATCGGCGTGGCGTTTACCCCCTGCGTACTGCCGATGTATCCACTGATCTCCGGCATCATCCTTGGCGGACAGCGCCACTATTCGCTGGGCCGGCTGTTCGCGCTGGCGATGGTCTATGTGCAGGGGATGGCGCTGACTTATACGCTATTGGGACTGGTGGTTGCGGCAGCGGGTCTGCGTTTTCAGGCCGCATTACAGCATCCTTACGTTCTTTTCTCGCTCTCACTGCTGTTTATCGTGCTGGCGCTGTCGATGTTCGGCCTGTTTACGCTGCAACTGCCCGCCAGCCTGCAAACCCGTCTGACCCTGTGGAGCAATCGTCAGCAGGGTGGCTCGCTGCCCGGCGTCTTCCTGATGGGGGCACTGGCGGGTTTGATCTGCTCGCCCTGCACCACGGCCCCGCTCAGCGCCATTCTGCTTTACATCGCGCAGAGCGGAAATCCGTGGGCCGGTGCCGGAACGCTGTGGCTCTATGCGGTGGGAATGGGATTACCGCTGATCGCCGTGACCCTGTTTGGTAACCGGTTGCTGCCGAAAAGCGGCCCGTGGATGCAAACTGTTAAAGAGGGCTTTGGTTTTGTCATCCTGGCGCTGCCGGTGTTCCTGCTGGAACGGGTGCTGGGCGACGCGTGGGGAGTGCGGCTCTGGAGCCTGCTCGGCGTGGCGTTCTTCGGCTGGGCGTTCAGCGTCAGCCTGCGCGCCAGCAGCGGTAAGTGGCGCGTCGTGCAGATTATCATGCTGGCCGCTGCGCTGATCAGTGCACGCCCGTTGCAGGACTGGGCCTTTGGTGGCCCGGCGGCGCAGCAGGCTGTGGCACCGCTGCCGTTTCATACCATCCAGACACCGCAGCAGCTCGATAGCGCGCTGCAGCAGGCCCGCGGCCGCATCACCATGGTCGATCTCTACGCTGACTGGTGCGTCGCCTGCAAAGAGTTTGAAAAATATACCTTTAGTGACAGCGCCGTGCGCGATAGCCTGAGTCAGGTACAGTTGCTCCAGGCCAACGTCACCGCCAACAACGCCAGCGACAACGCGCTGTTGCAGCATCTTCAGGTGCTGGGTTTACCGACGATTTTGTTCTTCGATGCGCAGGGCCGTGAAATCCCCGGCTCGCGCCTCACCGGATTTCTCAATGCCGCCGACTTCAGAGCGCATTTGCAGAAACTTACCCCGTAAACAACACTGGAGTCAGGTCATTGCCCGGTGAATGACCGGGCCTGCATACCAGAGGAGAGTCACTTGCAGCGTGAACAGATACTCGAGCATGCATTGAATGTGCTTGAACAGAACGGCCTCGCCGCCACCCTCTCATTGGAAACCCTGGCGGGACAGACTGAATTAACCCTTGAGCAGCTTCAGCTGTTCTGGCCCGATCGTGACGCTCTGCTCTATGATGCGCTGCGCTATCATGGCCAGCAGATCGAAACCTGGCGACGCCAGATCCTGCTGGATGCGTCGCTGTCACCGGATCAGAAACTGATGGCACGCTACGAAGTCCTGAGTGAGCAGGTCAGTAAAGGACGCTTTCCGGGCTGCCTGTTTATCGCCGCCTGCAGCTTCTACCCGCAGCCCGATCAGCCCATCCATCGACTGGCCGAACAGCAGAAACGCGGCTCATGGCAGTTCACCCACGACATTCTGGTTGAGCAGGCGCTGGACAACCCCAGCATGGTGGCCGATCAGATGGAGCTGATTCTTGAAGGCTGCCTGAGCAGGCTGCTGGTGAAACGCAATGTGCAGGATGTCGCCACAGCCCAGCGTCTGGCCGAGGATGTCTACAGCATCGCGCTGTGCCGCAAAAATGGCGCGCTGGCCTGATGTTTTGCCCGTTTTGACTGAAAATCAGGCAATCAGTCACGTTTCCAGGGGTTTTTTAGTGAAAGCCGTTGACGACCCGCGGCCTTTACGGTTTAATGCGCCCCGTTGCCCGAATAGCTCAGTCGGTAGAGCAGGGGATTGAAAATCCCCGTGTCCCTGGTTCGATTCCGGGTTCGGGCACCAAAATTTAAAGAACCCGCCTCTGGCGGGTTTTTTGCTTTTGTGGTGCGAACCCGTTATCGAAGGTTCGATGCACTCGCCACATCCTGTGGCTCACCCTCCGGGTCGCGCGAAGCCGCGCGATGCAAAAATGCTCCCGGCATTTTTGTCCGGGTTCGGGCACCAAAATTTAAAGAACCCGCCTCTGGCGGGTTTTTTGCTTTTGTGGTGCGAACCCGTTGTTATCGAAGGTTTGATACATGCGCCACCTCCTGTGGCTCGCCCTGTGCTTTAGCACGCCACCCACACCGCCCCGGCATCCGCTGATTTCACGCACTGCGCCACCCAGCGCACGCCCGCTAATCCGGCATGCACATCGGGATACCAGAAATCCTCCAGGAAGGCGGTGTCACGGCGATCGGTGGCATCCATCGCCAGCGCGAAGCGGCGATAGAGATTCGACCAGGCTTCAAATAACCCTTCGGTATGGCCTCCGCCAATGCGATCCTCTTCCAGCGCGCGCGGGCTGAGATAACCCATGCCGCGCTCCAGAATGCGAACCGGCTCGCCCTGCACTTCGTAACGCAGCTGGTTTGGCTGCTCATCCCACCACTCCAGACTGGCTTTCGATCCGACCACGCGAATCTTCTGTCCGTGCATGGAACCCGCATTCACCGCCGAGGCCCAGAGCGTACCCACCGCGCCGTTATCATACTCCATCATCACAAAGGCGTTATCCTCCAGCGGCGCACGCGAGGCGACAAAACTCTGGCGCGAACAGAGCAGACGCGTCACCTTCAGCTTCGGCAACATCGTTTCGGCGATAAACAGCGGATGTGTTGCCAGATCGCCTAACACGTAGCTCGGGCCGACAAAGCGCGGATCGACCCGCCAGCGGGTGCTTTCACTCTGCAACTCCACCGCCTCATTATGGAAGCCGTGAGCAAACTGCATATTTACAATGCGGATCTCACCCAGTATGCCTTCAGCGATCATCTCTCTGGCCTGATGAATCAGCTGATGCCCGGCATAGCCGTAAGTGACGCCGACAATCTTCTGCTTCTCCCGGCTAAGCTGCTCCAGCTCATCGGCCTCTTCGACCGTAAAACAGAGCGGCTTCTCGCACACCACATGCAGCCCGGCATTCAGCGCCGCACGGCAGATGGCGAAATGGGTATTGTTAGGCGTGGCGATCGACACCGCCTCAATGCCATCTTCACGCCCAGCTTCTTCGGCGAACAGGCTGGCGTAGTCGGAATAGCAGCGTTCAGGTGCCACACCCAGTGCCTGACCAAACTCGCGGCCGCGCGCCGCGTCGATATCAAATGCCCCCGCCAGCAATGCAAAATTGCCGTCACGCTGCGCCGCCGAACGATGAATATAGCCAATCTGACTGGTGCCGCCGCCGCCGATCATGCCCCAGCGCAGCGAGCGGTTAACTGCTTTTTTACCGTTAATCATGCTGTTGTCCTCAGAATCCTGTTGATCGGAGATAGTCCAGGCTGGCTTTCACATCCTGCAGGCTGGTGTCGGCATGACGCGGATCGCGCTCCTGCTCGATGGTGATCCAGCCCTGATAATGACGTTCATTCAGCAAGCTGCGCACTGCCGGATAGTCGATTGCGCCCTGCCCCAGCGGACACATCACCCCCTGTGCGCAAGCAGTGAAAAAGTCGAGTCCCTGCGAGAGGGCATCACGCCAGACCCGTGGGTTAACGTCTTTAAAGTGGAGGTAATCAATGCGCGACCAGTACTGCTCCAGCGACGCGACCGGATCCATCCCGGCGTAATAGAGATGGCCGGTATCCAGGCACAAACCTGCAACCTCATGCGGAATGTCAGAGACCAGCTGTGCCAGCTCATCGGCAAACTCAATGCAGCCACCCGCATGCGGATGGATCACTGGCCGCACGCCATACTCCTGCCAGGCGATCTCACTAAGAATGGTGATGTGCTGCATCATGCGCTGCCAGTCGTCAGCGGAAAGCCGTGGTGCTTTTTCAGACTGACCGGCATATTTCGCCCGCTCCGGATTGCCGAAATCAATGATCACCAGATAAGGCGCGCAGGCACCGGGCGTTTTAGTCGCGACTGGTACGCTGGACAGCGTGCGGCACAGATCGTGGGTCAGCGTTACCAGCGCAGGAAAATGTGCCTCACTGACTAAATCATCGAAAATCGTGCCTGCCACCAGAGAAAGCTGATGTGCATTAAGCTGCCGGGTCAATTCGGCGGCATCGGTTGGCAGATAGCCCCAGGGACCGAGTTCAATACTGGGATAGCCGGCCTGCGCGGCTTCGGTCAGGACTTTCTGCCACGGCGGCAGAAAGGGATTAGCGGGATCATCCACGCCCCAGCTACAGGGGGCATTCGCAATATGAAAGGTCATGATATCTGCCTGTGCAGTGAAAACTGCTGGCAGTATCAAATAAAAATTTCATCTCAGACAACAATGAAAGTTTCATTTTTTGATAGAGATCGCGTTTAAAAATCCCGTTAAATGATAGATTACTATCAAATAATAGCTAACCTGTTATTTCTACAGGTTTTCAAGCGTTACGATCTCAAATGGTACGGTCACCTGTGCAAAATGGTCAGGCTGATCCCTCCGGCTGCTGAGACAGGTAGCGATCACCGCCTCCGCCATCGCATCAATACGGTGCCGCACCATCAGCGTGATGGTGCCGTCAATCAGCGCCAGTTCATCGCCAGGCAGCGGGCCGTGGCACAGCAAATCAATCTGCGTGCGACCGCTCTCACGCAGCGCCTGTATCACGCCCTCTATGCCGCCGCAGGGCGCATAAATCATGACCAGATCGTCGTGGGCTTCCAGCATTTGCCGGGTCGCCTGATAGCCTCCTTCACCCGACTCATGCGTTTTTAACGGTTCCAGTACCCGCTGACTGATGCCCGACTCGCGCAGGTAGGAGCGGAAACTGATTTCGCTGCTCTCCTGGCAGGTGAAACGGTGGTCGCCCAGCAGCACACCGACACATCCCGGCTCACGCAGCAGATGATGTGCCATCCAGGCCGCAGTGCGTCCTGCTTTCTGATTATCGATGCCAATAAATCCGGCATGGTCACAGGGCGAGAAATCGGAGAACAGCGCGTAAACCCGCACGCCCAGCCGTGAAACATCCTGGATTGCGTGACGGATCAGCGGGTGATCCAGCGCCACCAGCGCAATCACATCACTGCGCTGTGCCAGCTGACGCAAGGAATGCGCGACGGCTTCAACCTCGTGAATATCATGCCAGCAGAATTCAGGTTCGCTACCCTGTGGCTGCTGCGCCCTGAGCTGCTGCTTCAGCGCCTCGCCCAGCTGCTGATAAAACGAATAGCGGGCAGGCAGCAGGATAAAGCTCACGCGGAGTGCGGCTGCAGCCAGTGGCGCGGTGGTCTGGCTGTGCGCCTGGGTCAGGCGATAGCCCAGTTCACGGGCCGCAGCCAGCACCTTCTGCTCGGTCACACTGCGTACCGGCGCTCGGCGGTTCAGCACCCTGTCTACCGTCGCCACACCCACGCCCGCCGCCTGCGCAATGGCCGTCATCGTCACTTTTGACATCACCCTTCTCCTGCTTTTCCTGTTCCCATTAACTAACGGCTACGTCTTTATGTTCTGTTGTTTAAAACAGCACTACCTTATCGCGACAGGGCCATTTCCTCTCATTTATTTGATAGAAAATCAGAGCTAACTTTGATCTTTCTCTCAAAATGAAACATTCATTTCTTTTCGCATTCTCTTTAAAACGTTCATTTGCTAAAAAGGGTAAAAATCCCGAACCGATCCGACCGATCCGGTTGATGGGATCACATCATTAAAAGGTTAGAGCGGTGACGGTGAGCTTTTTATAGTGGAGACCTGAGCCCCCCCAGCCTGCACGTAAAAAAGGAAAAGTAATGTTCCCATCAACGCTTCCGGCTCCACGCACAACCGATGCCCGCCAGGTTCCGCAACTGCGCTGGGGCATTATCGGGCCAGGTTGGATCGCCGACCATTTTGCCCATGCGCTGCACCAGCATACCCACCAGCAGATCACGGCGGTGGCTGCGCGCGACCCGGCAAAAGCACAGGCCTTTGCTGACAAATGGTCAATCGGCCATGCCACAGGCGACCTCAATGCGATGCTGGCACGGGATGATGTGGATGCGGTCTATATCTCGACACCCCACAACCACCATTTTCCCGATGGCCTGCGCGCGATTGCCGCCGGAAAGCATCTGCTGATCGAAAAACCGCTGGCGCTGAATGCGCAGCAGGCGATTCAGCTTAAACAGGCCGCTGCGGCCGCGAACCGGCTCTGTATGGAGGCGATGTGGTGCAACTTTGCACCGAAGTATGACGTCATTCGTCAGCTGCTGGCGGATGGCGTACTCGGTGACGTCCACACCCTGATTGCCGATCACGGTGAGTTTTTCACCCCGGATCACCGCATCTTCAATGCCGATCTGGCGGGCGGTCCGATGCTCGATCTCGGCAGTTATCTGGTGGCGCTTAGCGTATTTGTTGGCGGCAGTGCACCTGACACGATCGTCGCCCGTGGTCAGCCCGTCCCGGATGGCCGCGTCAACGGTCAGACGTCGATGCTGTTTACCCATCAGCACGGCATGCAGTCGGTGCTGAATACTACCCTGTTCAGCAATACGCCGGGCGGCGCCGTGATCGCCGGTCGTGACGCCACCCTGGAGCTGGCAGGCCAGTTCTATGCGCCCGGTGACTTTACCCTGACCTCCAGCGACCGGCGTCACCGCCTGCAATGGCAGGAACCCACTAACCGCTATGAACAACTCTGTCATGAGATTAACCACTTCGCCTGGTGTATCGGCCAGAGCCTGATCGATTCGCCTGTCCATTCGCTTGACCAGGCGATCATCACCCTGGCCACGATGGATAACGTCAGGCAGCAGATTGGCGTGACCTTCAATGAAGAACAGCAACCTTAACGTGCCTGGAGCAGAAAGATGAAAATCGCTTTTGATGTGGATGTGATTAAAGATTTAGGTATCACCCGTATGGTTCATCAGGTGGCCGACTGGGGCTACAAATATATCGAACAGTCGCCGCATCCGCAGATCAACCCGTTTTATAAACATCCCAAAGCCAGCCGTGAAATTATCACCGAGTATAAGAATGCATTGAGCGCCACCGGGCTGGAAATCTCTTCTTTTATCGTGGTCTATCGTTGGTCCGGCCCGGATGAGCTGCGCCGTCAGGCGGCGGTGAAGAACTGGAAGCGGATGATTGAGATTGCGGTTGAGATGGGTGTGCAGGTCATTAACACCGAACTCTCCGGCACGCCTAACGAGCCGGAAATCTGTGAAGAGATGTTCTATCGCTCAATGGAAGAGTTGCTGCCGATTATCGAACGTGAAGGTATCCGCGTCGAAATTCAGGCCCACCCGTGGGATTTCTGTGAAGAGAACAATGAAACCGTGGATATCGTGAAGTCGTTCCGCAGCGATAACGTGAAGTATATCTACAGCGCGCCGCACACCTTCTTCTATGACAAAGGCAAAGGCGATGTGAAACCGATGCTGGAGTATGCAGGTGACGATCTGTCCCACATGCTGATCGCCGACACCATGAACCATACGAAACACTGTCGCTATATCGTTAACCCGCCAGGCGTGGATGCCACTATTCACCAGCACGTTGGCGTTGGCGAAGGTGAAGTCGACTTCGATACCCTGTTTAAAACCCTGCGCGACACCGGTTTTGCTACCCGCAGCCATAAAGTCGGTGGTGAACCGATTATCGCGGCGTCACTGTTTGGTTACCCGGAAAAGATGAAGGTGCAGGCGATTGAAACCCGCGAACTGATTGAGCGCGAACTGCTGTAAACCTGCCTGCCGTGCAGTCGTTGCTGGCTGCACGGTGATGTCCGCGCAGGACAAACATCGCCCCGTCTGACACACTTTTGATCACTTTTCCCCTGGGCCGCTCCCCGCCTGACATCGGCCCGTCACAACACGCCCTCGCGCAGCCAGCAGAGTTAAACCGCCTTCGCAGCACCTGCTACACTCCAGACCAATATCACATCACAAGGCGAACTTTCATTATGTCGGAAAATGCATATCAGCCCGCAAAAGTCTGGACCTGGGACCCTGAAGCCAAAGGTAACGGCGCTAAAACTAATCGTCCGTTCGCTGGTCCCACCCATGAAAAAGCGTTGCCGGTCGGCAAACACCCTCTGCAGCTCTATTCGCTCGGCACGCCTAACGGCCAGAAAGTCACCATTTTGCTGGAAGAGCTGCTGGCGCTTAACGTCAACGATGCCGAGTATGATGCCTGGCTGATCCGTATCGGCGACGGCGACCAGTTCTCAAGTGGTTTTGTCGACGTGAACCCGAACTCAAAAATCCCGGCGCTGAGCGACCACTCAGCAACACCGCCGATTCGGGTATTTGAATCAGGTAATATCCTGCTCTATCTGGCAGAGAAATATGGTTACTTCCTGCCGAAAGATATCGCTGGCCGCACTGAAACGCTGAACTGGCTGTTCTGGCTGCAGGGCTCAGCGCCTTACCTTGGGGGTGGTTTCGGCCATTTCTATCACTACGCGCCAGAAAAAATTGAGTACGCCATCAACCGCTTCACCCTGGAAGCGAAGCGCCAGTTTGACGTGCTGGATCGTCGACTGGCCGATAACCGCTATCTGGCCGGTGATGACTACACTATTGCCGACATCGCCACCTGGCCATGGTACGGCAACATGGTGCTCAACGATCAGTATGGCGCTGCCGAATTCCTGGATGTGCAGTCCTATAAAAACGTGGTGCGCTGGGCGAAAGAGATCGCACAGCGTCCTGCCGTCATCCGTGGCCGCAAGGTTAACCGCGTTATGGGTGACCCGGCCGATCAACTGCATGAGCGTCATGATGCAGCCGATTTTGACATTAACACTGAAGATAAACGCCAGGCGTAAAGGAGCCCACAATGAGCGCATATGTCATCTTTATTCGCGACAAAATTACTAACCCTGAGGAATTCGCTATTTACGGCGAGAAAGCGGGCAAAGCGCGCGGCGACCATCCCATTACGCCGCTGGCGTTTTATGGACAGCTTGAGACGCTGGAAGGACCGGAAGCGGACGGCGTAGTCGTGCTGGAGTTTCCGACGGCTGAAGCAGCGCACGGCTGGTATGACAGCCCGGAATATCAGGAAGCGAAACAGCATCGCCTGAAAGGTGCAGAATACCGTGTGGTGCTGGTCCAGGGTGTAGAACAGTCATAGCATGTCATGACTGTGAGAACAGTAAGCCGTAGCCATTAAGGTGCGGCTTAAATTCTCATTCGCCAACAGGTTACTGAGATAACTGCACAAAAAATCCGCAACGTCGGAACGTTACGGATTTGATTAAACTCTCTGAGTATTCGAATATCGTCCCTGATTTTTTTTTCAAAAACGTTAGTAAAAATCCATCGCTAACATTATGGATAAATAATAGCGCTATCGTACAACTCAGATCATGTTTTGTTCAGAAAATATTAAACGATAGCTGTGCTGCCGTTGGTGCCGTAATTCTGACGGAAGTCAGCTGCGTAGGCGGCCACAGTGTCCTTACCCCACAGCGCACCCATCACGGCACCTACAACCGGACCGATAATGCCGCCCAGAATAGCACCAACGCCCTGAGCGATAGGACCGAACACGGCGCTACGGCTGGCACTGCCGCCGACTGTTACGCCTGTAGCCAGACCTTCAATGATACCCCAGACCGCACCTTCCGCAGCGTCAGCCAGAGTAGTCACTAATGCACCGCCGCTTACGGTTTCCATTTCGATCAAAGATAATTCACGCATGATAAAGTTCCTTTTATTTAAAAATAACACTGTTAATAAACTTCATTAAAAAAAATATTTTTAATAAAGAGGGTATGACGCAACGCTTGCAGTTAGCTGGCGTATTGCTTTCTGAAGTCAGCCGCATACGCTGCGACTGCGTCTCTGCCAACCATTGCGCCCATAATCGCGCCCGCTATTGGGCCAATAATGCCACCTAATATCGCTCCGACTCCCTGTGCAATAATGCCGAATACTGCATCACGGCTTGCGCTTCCACCGACAGTAACACCGGTTGCTAATCCATCCAGTGCACCCCAGACAATACCTTCAAAAAAAGCGTTAACCTCATCGGCCGTCGCTGGAGCGCCACCGCTTACGACACTAATCTCGTATTCCTTTAGCTTTCTCATTATTTTCACTCCGGCTATTTAATGTTAATTTATAAGCCCTTTTATTTCAGTAAATGTAAAATTCATTTACTGGAACAATACAGCAGCAGAAGGCTAAAAAAAATAGTAAAAAAATCCATTTTCTGGAAAAATATAAATATAACAAAATCACTTTCCAGATATTATGGAATAATCAAAAAAACCGGAATAACATTGGAATGATAATAATAAAAAATCCAGCCACCTGGTTATATAGTTAATCTTTTGACAACATTAACCCCAGAATGAATATCAAAAACCGTTCCCCAACCCGTGAAATAGGTTTATGCAAAAAGACAAGAAACATTTTTACTAATAATTAAAAGCAAAAATTGAAATTGAAAATCAGATAAAATCATTAAGACGGCCTGCGGCCGCCATTTATTAACTTAATTCAGCTGAATACGTGCTACGCCGTCCCGCTCTTTGCTGCTGTAATGCTGATTAAAGTCAGGCCTGGTGGTGACATAGAGCGTCTGCCCGTCGGGTGAGACCAGCAGGCTGTCAGGGTGACGATCAAATGACCAGCTGTTTTTCACTTCATAGGTCGTGCCATCCAGTTGCAGCACCTTCTTCGACTCGCGCTGGCTGATATAAATCTCATTGCGCTTGCCGTTAAACTTAATCCCCATCGAATCACCCACATCAAGACGCTTAATCACCTTGCCGCTGCGCTCATCAAACACCAGGGTGATTTTCGCCTTGGAATTATCCGTGACAAACAGGCGTCCTGTCGCCGGATCTTCGGCCATGTTCAGGAAAAGATAATTCTGCCCGTCACCGGCTGTCAGACGCTGTTCGATCTTGTGATTACGCGGATTGATTACCAGGATTTCACCGCTGCCGTTCGCCGCGTAAATCCGGTCGCTGACCGGCGAGAAGATAATGCCTGTGACCCACTTGCCGGCATTTTTAATCCGGGTTTTCAGGGTCAGCGTTTTGGCATCGACCACCCAGATTACACCCGGATCGCCTGTGCCGCCGACATAGAGCAGCCCGTCATGCAGAAAGATTTCACGCGTGCCAACCGGTAACCCTTTCTCGTTTTTATCGTCAAACATCAGGCGTTTCAGCACCTTTCCGTTCTTCGGATCGATCTTAGCGATGCCGCCATCCAGTGAGTTGGTGGCGTAGAGTGCGCTGCCGTCCGGCTCGCTAATCAGCCCAAAGTTTTTCAGGTCGAAATGCCCCGTCCCGGTGCTCTGCAGCGTGGTGCCATCAAGACGGTAGATCATGCCGCCACTGATATCGTTGCCTTCCGGCGCACTGGCAACATAGAGCGCATTCCTGGCGGGCAGGTACGCCATCTCATACAACCCTTCACCCAGCTCGCGCTCAATCAGGTTATCGGGGCTGGAGGGCTGCATCACTACGGCGCCACCATCCACTTTTTTCACCGCGGTCTGGCACGCCGCCAGGCTGAAGGTGGTGACCATCACCAGTGCGAGTGCCTTTTTATGCGGGCTGAACAACGCTTTCATGCTTGACTCCCCTATCGACCTGCTCTCCCGGCTGGCCGCAACGCAGAGGACAGGCAGGGAAGAAAAATGAATGAAAATCATACGCATCAGAAAAAAGACTGTAAACGCAGCGTCAGTCTGAAACGACCGAATCAGTTTAATGCGGTATGCTACTTGTCCGCAGATGCTTTTTCAGGCCCGCCCATCCATATAAAATCACTGTTTTTCAACAGATTGCAGATTTTTCTGCAGAAACGCTACAAACGCGGTGATGCGCGCCGGAAGCTGGCGCTGCGCCTGCCAGACCGCAAAAATATCGCCATCAGGGGCCTGCCAGTCGGGTAGCACCTGCAACAGTTCGCCTGTCGCCAGACTGTGCTGCGCGTCCCACCAGGAGCGCAGCAGAATGCCATGCCCATCCATCGCCAGCCGCATCGCCACTTCACCATCGTTGGTAATCAGGCTGCCGCGCACTTTCTGGCTGATGCTCTGTTCGCCGCTGGTCAGCCGCCATAACGTAAAATCGCTGTCGTGCTGACGCAGTAAAATGCAGTTGTGCTGCGCCAGATCGCGCACCGTAGCGGGCAGGCCGTGACGGGCAGCATAGGCGGGTGAGCAGCAGAGGATGCGCGGATTGGTGCGCAGTTTACGCGCTACCAGCCGCGAGTCGGGCGGTTCACCGACGCGGATATCAATGTCCATGTGCGCATCCAGAAAATTAAGCGGCTGGCTGCTGAGCGACAGCGATAGCGAGAGCTGCGGATGCAGTGCGGCAAAGGCAGAGACGCAGGGCGCAATGTGCCGACGACCAAAACCAAATGAGGCATTGATGTTAAGTGTGCCGCGCAACTGAGCCGTTTCACCGCTGACCGCCTCTTCCAGCGCCACCAGCTGATCCAGCAACGGGCGCGCACCTGCCAGATAACGACGGCCTTCCGGCGTCAACTCCAGCCGTCGCGTGGTGCGGCGCAGTAGCTGCACGCCAAGCCGTTGCTCCAGCTGGCTCAGACGCTTGCTGACCGCCGCCAGCGACAGGCCCAGTTCACGCGCCGCCGCGGTCAGACTGTCCAGCGCGGCCAGGCGAACAAAGAAGGCTAAGTCATCGGTGGAGGTGCGGGATTCTCTACTTTGATTCAACAATGGATTGCCTTTGAGGCTCATTATTTCCCCGGAATCGACAGTTATACTGCGTACACAATTCGAACATCAACCGGAAAGGTGCCCTGTGACTGACAAAATTCACCGCATTGCCGTTATCCCTGGCGACGGCATCGGCAAAGAAGTGATGCCGGAAGGCGTCCGCGTAATGAATGCGGCCGCAGAGAAATTTAACATTCCGCTGCGCTGGGAGTGGTTCAATTACGCCAGCGCCGACTACTGGCAGCAGCATGGCAAAATGCTGCCTGACGACTGGTTCCTGCAGCTCAAAGCCTTTGATGCGATTTATTTTGGCGCGGTCGGATGGCCTGATGTCGTGCCCGACCACGTTTCGCTGTGGGGCTCGCTGCTGCAGTTCCGGCGGGAGTTTGATCAGTATGTCAATCTGCGCCCGGTGCGGCTGATGCCTGGCGTCAAAGCGCCGCTGGCGAATCGTCAGCCCGGCGATATCGACTTCTATGTGGTACGCGAAAACACCGAGGGTGAATACTCCAGCGTTGGCGGCACCCTGTTTCCCGGCACTGACCGTGAAGTGGTGATTCAGGAGACGGTGATGACGCGCACTGGCGTCGATCGCATCCTGAAGTTTGCGTATCAGCTGGCGCAGAGCCGGCCGAAGAAACACCTGACCTCTGCCACCAAATCGAACGGCATCGCCATCACCATGCCTTACTGGGATAGCCGCGTCGAAGCGATGTCCGGCCAGTTCCCCGAGGTTCGCGTCGATAAGTATCACATTGATATTCTCACCGCCAACTTCGTGCTGCACCCGGACTGGTTTGATGTGGTGGTCGCCAGTAACCTGTTTGGCGATATCCTCTCCGATCTCGGCCCGGCCTGTACCGGCACTATCGGCATTGCGCCTTCCGCCAATATCAACCCGGAAGGGCTGTTCCCCAGCCTGTTCGAGCCGGTTCACGGTTCTGCGCCCGATATCGCCGGTAAAGGCGTCGCCAATCCTATCGGGCAGATCTGGTGCGGGGCGATGATGCTGGAGCACCTCGGCTACAAAGCGGCGGGTGATGCGGTGTTAGATGCGATTGAACGCACGCTGGCGGCGGGACAGCATCTGACGCGCGATCTCGGCGGCAGCG
Source organism: Pantoea sp. XY16 (assembly GCF_025153065.1). Lineage (NCBI taxonomy): Bacteria > Pseudomonadati > Pseudomonadota > Gammaproteobacteria > Enterobacterales > Erwiniaceae > Pantoea > Pantoea sp. XY16. The sequence goes on from NZ_JANZNP010000007.1 coordinate 194,746, forward strand.
CCAGCACCGAACAGCTCGGTGCAGCCATCGCCGCCGCGCTGTAAATCAATCCGGCAACTGCACCACGCACTCAGGGTGCCAGCCTGACGGTAACGGCTCCGGCCGTGTTATCACCAGGCTGTGCAGTTGCAGGTTCTCCACCCCACGCGCGAACAGGCCCGGCAGTCCGCCGGGATAGCGCTCGACACCAAAGGCTTCGCCGGTTTTCGGGTCAAGCCTGTAAGCGTTATCCAGCCCCATGCCGGTCGGCGAGTCCGGATTACAGGGCGGCCGCACGTCGTAGTGTCCCTGTGTCATCGGCGACACGCTCTGCCGCATCTGTAGCTGGCTGATGACCACATCGCGTATCCAGCCCGGTTCTGCCGCATGCAGGTTAATCGCCCCTTCCGCCACGCCCGTAACGTTACTGAACTGCACCTGCTCCACGATGCCGGGCATGATGGCAGGATCGCGGCGGCGTACCGAAATATGCAGCGGATCGGCTTTACCCCAGTGACAGGGCGGCGCGTGATGACAGGCAAAGGTCAGATTGCTGAACAGCAGACGCCGCATCGCGCCGCCGTCACGCGACAGGATGCCGATGCCGCGGTTGGAATCAAAAATGGTGCAGCCGGTTACCGTGACATCTTCGACGTCATCCCAGGTTTCGGTGCCGATCTTAAAGGCGCAGCTGTAGCTGCGCAGCAGACAGTTGGTGATCATGATCTGTCGCGCCGGACGCCGTAGCGCGGCCGGTTTATGGGTGGTTTTGATGCAGATGGCATCATCAGCGGCGCTGAGGTAGCTGTTGCTGACAAACACGGCTTCGCAGCTGTCGATGTCGAGCGCATCGGTATTTGGCATCGTCATGGCGTTGTCGATGGTGAGGTGGTCGATATGCACATGGCGACAGCTCACCAGATGCACTGTCCACATCGGTGCCTGCACTATGGTAAAGGCGGTCAGCGTCACCTGTTCGCAATCTTCAAACACAATGATGCGCGGCCGGTCGGCACGCGGCAGACGATAGCCCTGCTCATCCCGCTCAGCGGCAAACCAGGCTTCACCCTCGCCATCGATGCGGCCGGTGCCGCTAATGGTGATATTGCGCTGGCCCAGCGCATAGAGCAGCACGTTGTGGGACTTTTCCGCGCAGCTCAGCGCCTGTACCGCCTGGTAGTCAGCCAGCCGCGGACTGGCGATCAGCACCGCACCCGCTTCAAGGTGCAGCTCAAAATCAGAGGGCAGGTTCAGGCAGCCGCTGCGATAACGTCCGGCTGGCAGCGTCAGACGGCCACCGCCTGCCGCCGCAATCTGATCCATCGCGCGTTGCAACATGGCCGTGTCCGGGGTTTCGCCATCGGCGACAGGGTGAAAATCAGCAAGGGAAAGGTGCATCATGCGTCTCCCGCAGGGTTGAGGAGGAGGAATTGCAGCACGATACGGCGCGGCAAACCTTTGTCTGGCCGCCAGTGCGCCGTTTCGTGCGGAACTTCACAAATTACTTCACGGCCCCTTCGGTGACGCCGCTGATGAACTTGCGCTGGAAAATCAGGAACACCACGATCAGCGGCATAATCACAATCATCGCGCCCGCCATCAGCACCGGAATGTCGATGGTGTTTTTGTTCTGGAAAAACATCATGCCAATCGGCAGCGTGCGCAGCTCATCCTTGTTGACCAGAATCAGCGGGATCAGGAACTCATTCCAGGTCCAGATAAACAGCAGCAGCCCCAGCGTTGACAGGGTCGGCCAGATAGCGGGCACCAGAATGCCCCACAGAATTTTGACCCGCGATGCCCCATCCATCACCGCCGCTTCCACCAGTTCTTTCGGCACCTGCTGAAAAGCACTGGCGATCATCAGCGTGGTAAAGGGCAGCGACAGGGCAATTTGCGGCAGGATCAGCGCCAGATAGGTGTTGGTCAGCCCCATCCAGCGCAGCTCGTGATAGAGCGGAATGATAAAGGCTTCACTCGGCAATACCATCCCCAGCGCCAGCATCGCTCCGATGACTTTTTTACCGGGGATTTTCAGCCAGGCGAAACCGAACCCGGCCAGAATGCCGAGCAGCACGCTGAACAGCACTACCGGAATGACCACCAGTACTGAGTTGAGGAAGTAGACGTTAAAGTGACCCTGCTGCCAGGCGGTCAGGTAGTTTTTGAAATTCAGCGAGGCGGGCAGCGTGAAAACACCCTGAAACAGCTCCATCTGGGTTTTAAACGAGGTCATCAGCGCCATCAGAAAAGGCAGAATCGTCATCAGCGCCACGATCCAGATCAGCGCGCGTGAAATCACCGGCGTGCTTCGCATCAGTAACGCTCCTTTAAGGCCAGGTGGATCAGATAGTTAATCCCTAAAACAATGATCATGCTGAACACCGCGACCGACGAGGCGTAGCCAAAGTAGTGCAGGTCAAAGCCCTGCTTATACATAAAGATGTTGGTCACCATGGTGGAGGTGCCCGGCCCGCCCTGGGTCATCACATAGACCAGGTCAAAGGCTTTCAGGCTGGCGATCACCGTCAGCAGCAGGGCAATCCGCAGTTCGGGCCGCAGGCCAGGCAGCGTGATGCGCATAAACTTCTGGCGACGTGACGAGCCATCCAGATCGGCGGCTTCCAGCAGTGATGGGTCCATACGCTGCAGGCCCGCCATAAACAGCACCAGACAGAAGCCAAAAAAGTACCAGGTGGCGACCAGCCCCACGGCGGGCAGCGCCCAGGTAAAATCACCCAGCCAGGAGAGCGCCAGCTGTGGCAGCCCAATCGCGCGTAATATCTGGTCGATCGGCCCGAAGGCCGGATTATAAAGCCAGCGCCACACCACGCCCAATACCGCCATCGGCATAATGTAGGGCAGGAAAAAGAGAATGCGCAGCACGCTGCGTTCGTTGTTGTTGCGCGTGTCATAGAGAAAGCTGCAAAGCAGCAGGCCGACGCCAATCGGCAACAGGGTATAGAACAGCATCAGGATGGCGTTGTTGCCCAGCGCAATCCAGAAAACCGGATCGCTGAACATCCGCAGGTAGTTACTGATGCCACTAAACACCGGCAGCGAGGTGCCGTCCCATTCAGTAAAACTGATACCCAGTGAGGCCAGCAGCGGGAACAGCAGAAACACCGCATAGACCAGCACCGCAGGCAGAACATAGAGAAAATTACGCCAGCCGCTTAAATTCAACATAACCCTACTCGTGGTTCAGAACGATGCTCAGGCCCGGCTGTGCGCCGGGCCTCCGGCTTAATGCTTCAGGGTTTTCAGGTAACGCTGATAGTTATTATCAAAATTGGCCACCATCTGATCGGCAGTCTGACGACCCGCCAGCAGCAGCTGGACGTTCTGATTCAGCTCGGCATTCATGGTCGGCGTGGCCCAGTCCACATAGTGGCCTAAACCGTCATAGTCGTTGAGCGTCAGCCAGACCTGATACGCCTCCGCCAGCAGCGGATTGTCCGCCGGCATTTTGGCCGCCTTGTTAGTACTGGCCGGCAGGAAGCCCACTTTCAGCCAGCGGTTCGCCATAGCATCCGAGACCATATAGTTGATGAACTTCGCCGCGCCCTCCTGCTGATCTTTGCCTTTGGCGGTGCTGGTAATCGAGAACGCCAGATCGGTCCCGCCCACCATCAGCGGCTGCTTCACGCCTTCACCGGCAGGCATTGCGGCAAAGTGAATATCCTTGTTGTCTTTAAACTGGCCGAGATACCAGGTGCCACTGACGAGGAACGCGGCCTGGCCGTTCTGGAACAGCGTCGCCGCATCGTCGTGACCAATGCCCTGGAAGCCAGGGAAGAAGTACCCTTTGTCGGTCCAGCTCTTCATCATGGTGGCGGCATTGACCAGCTTGCTGTCTTTGAAGGTACCGCCCACATCGTAAATCAGATTATCCAGCGTCTTGCGGTCGTGGCTCTCAATCTGCGCCTGCCACAGGGTGCTGAGCAGCTGCTGGCCCATGTTGCCATCGAGCAGGCCCAGCATCATCGGTGCGGTGCCCTGCTGTTTCAGCTTCGCCATGGCACTTTCCAGCTCGGCCAGCGTTTTCGGTACCGCAATGCCCGCTTTATCCAGCAGCGCTTTGTTGTAATAGAGCCCGACCATTTCGCCCAGGCTGGCGATGCCATACAGCTTGCCGCTGCCAAACTCGCCACTGTCTGACCAGCGATTACGTTTCAGAATCGAGTCCGGGAAGCGCGTGGTCCAGCCGTAGCTGGCGGCATAGCCGTCGAGCGGCAGCAGCAGCTTATCTTTAACCAGCGACCCCATATCACCGCCGCCCTGATTGACCTGGGCGATCTGCGGGCCATCACCGGCAGTCAGTGCCAGCTTCAGCGGAATGCGGGTATCTTCAAAAGAGTGAACTGAGCGGTTGATCACGATGCCGGGATTCTGCTGTGAGAACTCTTTAATCCCTTCATCCACCGCGGCAGTCTGCTCCGGGTAGTTGTAGATATCCCACTCATTCAGAGTAACAGCGGCGTGAGCGGCATGAGAAACGCTGCCCGCCAGCAGGCCTGCTGCCAGCAGCCGACCCACATTGCGAATTCGGAACGAACGAACGGAGGAAACAGACATTATGCTCACCTTCTTCAGACCAGGATCGGCATCCTTTCATCTCACCGCCTGACATCCTGCAGGCTGCAGCCGCACACAAACGCACCCACTCATACTTACTTTAATAGAAAAATAAAGTCAAACAGCCTGCAGTGGGAATTGCAACGCTGTGAGCACGCGCAAATAAACAGCGACATGGCGTGAAATTCAGCACACCGCGCTGGCTTTCAGACGATTAACCCTGGCGGCACGTCGCCAGTCACGTTTTCAATAGCAGGAGATACCAGTACAATAATCGCAAAATAACGTCCTGATAAAACATATGAAAATCCTATCACGCTCACACTTTTCCCTTCCGGACGGCCTTAAAACGCTGGCCAGCCGCGGCGCTCCTGACGTGTTGGCGATCACAGTTGTGCATCCTGACGCCGCTAAACATTGCCGAACCGCCTGCGTTAGTGCGATAAGGTAATTATTCTATCTTGAAAACTAAGTCCACTTTCATTAACGTAACTTTCATCTGCGGATCTGTTCAATCCCTGACCGGTTCCCTCACTCACGAGAATTCACCATGGCGAATCAAAGTGTCATTCGTCCGGCCACGCCGGCGGACTACCCGGCGCTCTACCGCATCTGCCTGGAAACAGCCGATGCAGGCAGCGATGCCCGCGCGCTCTACTCCGATCCCGACTATCCCGGCCAGCGTTTTGCCGTGCCCTATGCGCGCTTCGCGGCTGACTTTGCTTTTGTGCTGGAGCGGGACGGTGAGGTGCAGGGTTATGTCGTCGCCGCGCCCGATACCCGCGCGTTTGAAGCACAGCTTCAGGCCGAATGGTGGCCGCAGCTGCAGGATAAGTATCGTGATCGCAGCGCCAGCGCCCCGCTCGACAGCAAAGTGCTCGACGCAATACGCCATCCCGACCAGGCTGCTGACACGCTGGTGACGCAGTGGCCCGCGCATCTGCATATCAACCTCCTGCCGGCGGCGCAGAAAGGCGGCTGGGGTCGCCGGATGATTGAGCATGAGCTGGCGGCGTTGCGGGCGGCGGGCGTCAGCGGTGTCCATCTTGGCGTCAGCCTGCAGAACGAGCAGGTCTGTGCCTTCTATGCGCGCATGGGGTTTACCCCTATCCTGCGCAGCAATGCCATCTACATGGGCCAGTTACTCTGAGTGAGGTAGCCGATGACCAGCCTGCGCTTGCAGAATGTGAAGAAGTCGTATGAACACGTTAATGTCATTCATGGCATCGACCTGACGATTAACAGCGGTGAATTTGTGGTGTTTGTCGGGCCATCCGGCTGCGGCAAATCGACGCTGCTGCGGATGATCGCCGGGCTGGAGGAGATCAGCAGCGGACAGTTGCTGATTGAGGAGCAGGACATGACGCAGCAGCCCGCCACCGAGCGTGGCATCGCGATGGTGTTCCAGTCTTATGCGCTCTACCCCAACATGACGGTGCGCGGCAATCTGGCCTATCCGCTGGAGGTGATGAAAAAGTCCAGAGCGGAGATCAACGAGGCGATCACTCAGACGGCAGCCCGTCTGCATCTCACCGAACTGCTTGATCGCCTGCCGCGTGCGCTCTCTGGCGGACAACGGCAGCGCGTGGCGATAGGCCGGGCGATTATTCGTCATCCGCGTATCTTCCTGTTCGATGAACCGCTCTCTAACCTTGATGCTGAACTGCGCCTGCAGATGCGCATTGAGATCGCCCGGCTGCACGCCTCGCTCGGTAACACGATGATTTATGTGACCCACGATCAACTGGAGGCGATGACGCTGGCTGACCGCATTGTGGTGCTGCGTCAGGGCCGCATTGAGCAGGTCGGCGCACCGCTGACGCTCTATCACGATCCGGATAATCTGTTTGTCGCTGGCTTTATCGGCTCACCGAAAATGAACTTCCTGCGGGCGGAAATCAGCGCCACCGGCGAGGGTGAAGTGCAACTGCGGGTGCCGGAACTGAAAATTGAGGGCCTGGTGCTGAAAATCGCCGCAGACTGTCGTGAGGGCCAGACCGTGACGCTGGGCATTCGTCCTGAGCATTTCCAGCCCGCCGCGCAGACGCCGGACGCACTGCGCTTCCACGGCGAGCTGGCCTATGGCGAGATGCTGGGCCACACCAACTATCTCTACCTGGATATCGGGCGCGAGCAGATGCTGGTGGTGGAAGAGCGCGAAGCAACCACGCGCGATATGGGCACACAGGTAGAACTGGGCTTTTCTGCCGCGCATTGCCTGCTGTTTGATGAGCAGGGATTGCGCCTGCGCTAAGGCAAACGCGGAAATAAAAACGGGCGCCGAAGCGCCCGTGAGATTGTTGACAAAGTCCAGCTCGATAGCGGTAAGACCGAGCCTGCGAAGGGAACACGGTCAGATCGGAAAGACGCAAAAACCGCCATCCATGGCATGCCCGGCCCGCGCGATTACGCACCTCATCCCTGAGGTGCGCCCGTAACCGGGCCAACGCGTTGCGTTGTTCAAAAACGCTCCCGGCGTTTTTGTCCCTGCCGCGGGACGCTTTCCTCCTCTGACCGTGCTCCCTGCGCATTGCGCTTATTCATTGCTGCCAGACTCACCCTGACTTGGGTTTGTCAGCAGTCTGGCGGGCGCTTAGCGCCCGTTTTTATTCCAGGGATAACTCAGGTGACCGGCTCTTCATCGGCCTGCGCCGCCAGCAGATCCAGCAGCCGGTTGACGGCAAAACCCGCCGCGCCCAGCGCCCACATCCGGTTCGATTCCGTCAGGAACTGCAACGGCGTCATGTGCGGCGTCAGTTTGAGCCGGTATGCCTGGAAGCTCTGAGTGATGTGATCGAGCAGAATGCGTGATGCCATGTGCGGCTCCATCGCCAGATAAACCACGTCCGGATCGTAGGCCACTGACAGGTTCGCCAGCGAAATCCCCAGCTCGCGCCCTGCCTCTTCCAGCACCGCCAGCACCTCGGGCGTTGGTCGCTGATCCAGCGCCTGCAACGTAAGGCCCTCCATCGGTTCCTGCTCCGCCAGCCGCTGCAGAATGGCGCGCGATGAGGCGACATCTTCCAGCAGACGCAGCGAGCCATCACCCACCAGCCCGTTGCCGATCTCGCCTGCCTTGCCATGACGACCGCGATAGAGCTGACGATTCAGGATGATGCCTGCACCGATCCCTTTACCGTAGGTGGCGATTACCGCTGACTGGGCATTACCGAGCTGCCCAAACACCAGCGCCGCCATCGCCATCGCGTTGGCGTCGTTCTCGATAAAGACCGGCAGCGAGAAACGCTCTTCCAGCAGACGTGCAATCGGGACATTATCCCAGTCGAGCACTTTGGAGCGGATGCAGTAGCCGTTTTCAGCATCAACCAGGCCCGACAGCGCCAGGCCAATCGCCCCGACCCGCTTCTCCTCGACACCTCGCAGGAACTTCGCCAGCGCATCGCCGAGCTGGCGCGGTGTCAGCGTGCCTTTCGGCATCTGCTGCTCGCCCAGCAGATTGCCGCTGAGATCGGTCATGACGATCAGGTTGCGTTCTGCATTGAGCTGAATGCCAATCACGCTGGCGCGATCGGGATTGAGTCCAAGCAGCGTTTTTGGCCGTCCCATCGACACGCGACGCAGCCCCAGCTCCTGCACAATCTCCTGTGCCAGCAGCCGATTAGTCGCCTGCGACACGGTCGACATGCTCAGTCCGCTGCGGACTTTCAGGTCTGACTGGCTGATCGGCGCATTTTCAACAATCAACCGCAGAATGCGCGCGGTTACGTTGGGAGCGGTCATAAATTCCTCGGGTTATCTGGCAGAAGAGGTTCAGCCAGTTTCAGATCGGGTATCGGACAGGCGTCAGCTGCTGCGCCAGTATCAGCGCCCCGCTCAGGGCATCGCCCTGCGGCGTGACCAGCCGGGCCTGAATATCGTCATCCAGCCAGCGCTGTATTGGCGTCGCCACGCCCCCCATCAGCGCCACCCGTCCGCTGCTCAACGCAATCAGACGGCAGACCATCAGACCGATATCTGCTGCGGTCTGATGCAGCAGATCCTGAGCGTGACCATCGCCCGCGTCGGCGGCCGCAAAAACCTGTGGCACCACGCGTGCCCAGTCAGCAGGCGTCGCTGAGCGCGTCCAGAGCAGCATCGTTTCCGGGCTGTCACTGAATTGCGCCATCAACTGCCGGGTAAAGGCAGTCGGCATAATAATTGACTCATGGGCCAGCAGCGCCAGACGCAGCGCACGACGGCCCAGTTCTGCGCCCGAGCCCTGGTCAGACAGGGCAAAGCCCCAGCCGCCAAGCAGCGTAAAGCGTTCGCCATCCCAGGCCGCGCCCTGACTACCTGTGCCGATGATAAAGACAGCGCCAGGAGCGCCACCATGCGCACCCGCACAGGCGATCTCCACATCGCTGACCACTTGTAACGCCGCGCAGGCGGGCTGCCAGCTGGCGAGCCGCGCCTGCACCGAGGCGACATTCGCACCCGCTAATCCGGCCACCAGCGCGGTCTGCGTTAGCGCCTCCGGGGCTAATCCCGCCTGTGACAATACCCGGTCAATCAGTTGTCCGACACAGGTCAGCGCCGCGTCATAGTCTGACCAGACGTTGGCTGGCCCGCCAGTGGCTTCCGCCAGCACGTGGCCCTGCAGGTCGGTTAACCGCGCGCGACACTGTGTACCGCCGCCATCAATGCCAAGAAGATAGTGTGGTTGCACGCGCTTCCTTCCCAATTTTGGGTTATAGCCATAATGAGCGAACGATAGGATAAAAAAACTTAAATCGCAATAACAAATAAATATAGCAAAATCATATCTGAATTTTATTCTTAATTTACATAACGATAACAAAAACCACCTCGCAAAACGCGCAGTGCGTTATTGACATTAGTTTTTCTGTCGTAATAAGTTGGTGGTCAGATTATCAACAGGCGCGCCCGATCACAGGCGGGCTATGCATCATGCGATTTCAGGAGCAGGGGTTTAACATGAAAGTAGGCATTATCGGTCTCGGCTTTCGACTGTCCCACGTGATCAAAGAGTTCAGCAAAGCCGACGACGCCTTCTCGGTAGTGGGTTATTACGATCCGGCACCCGCCGGACTGCCTAATCTGCACAGCTTTGGTATCGCGCCCGGCCAGGCCTTTGCGTCCATCGACGCGCTGCTGGAGCACGGCGGAATGGATGTGGTGCTGGTGGGCTCTCCCAACTTTCTGCATCTGGAGCATGTGGGTCAGGCGCTGGCAGCGGGTTACACGGTGTTTACCGAAAAGCCGGTGGTGATCAATGAAGAGCAGACCATGGAGATGGCGAAGCTGGTGCGTCAGTATGGCGAAGCGCGCATTCTGGTCGGCCTGGTGCTGCGCTACTCCCCGCTCTATCACGATCTGCTGGCGGCACGCGATGCGGGCCAGTTGGGTGAGATCACCTCGATTGAGGCGACAGAACATATCAAGCCTTATCACGGCGCATTCTTTCAGCGCGACTGGCGCCGTCTGGAGAAATATGCCGGTCCGTACATTCTGGAAAAATGCTGTCACGACATCGATCTCTATCAGGGCCTGTTGCAGGAGCGCCCGATCCGCGTCGCCAGCTTTGGTGGCCGGAAATCCTTTACCCCGGCGCATGCACCACAGGGAGCGATCACCGCTGAGTCAGAGCTTTATCACGTGAAGCCTAGTGGCTGGTCGAGCACCGATGCGGTCTTCGACAGCGACGCCGATATTGTTGACTACCAGACCGCCCTGATTGAGTACGAAGGCGGCGCGACGCTGGCTTTCCATGCCAACCTGAACGTTCCGGATGAGTTCCGCCGTTTCTGTGTGATGGGCACGGACGGCATGGCAGAAGGCGACTTTGTACGAAACTACTTCCGCGTACATAACGCGCGCAGCGGTGAAAAAGAGGTCGATACCGCCTACAGCGGCAATGCGTATGACGGTCACTACGGCGCAGATGCGCTGATGGCAGAAGAGATTGTTAAACATATTAAACAGGGAACACCGCTGAAAGTTTCAGTGGTGGACGCGCTGGAAGCGGGCCTCACCGCCATAAAAATCGATGAGGCGCGCAAAACCCGCAGCGTTGTGGACATGCGTGAAAGCTGGCTAACATTTGACGCCAACCTGGGAAAAACCGGGACCTGATGGGCCCATCCTGCGGGTCAGACTCCCCCTCTGACTCCGGGTTTTGAATGGCAGTATGACTGGTAACTTCCTGTACTGGCCTCCGGGCCAGTGACATTATTGATGGTGAGCGCCACCGTAATAACTCTGCCCAACGCTCAACCAACGTCTTTTCCCTTCTCTCCAGCCTGAGGCTACTTGCATTCTTAAAGCGATGGGGACATACGCCTGCGCGCAATTCAACAACCGCACAATTCCCTCCAGTGACCCAATCATCCTCACCTACCTGCTCCACAGCCTGAGGCGACGAGCAGACTCAAAGCGATGGGAGCATACGCCTGTAGCAAAAAAGCATAGCGGGCCAGGGATGGCCCGCGCTGAGCGTGCACCGCAGTCCATAACCGCACAAATCCCCTCAGCCAATCCAACCAGCCCCGACGCCAGTCCTAAACTGGATCCACCTCATTCTCCAGCTTCTGACGCCGCCGCAGATGCGGAAACAACGTCATCCACAACGCCACCACAATCAGCGTACCGATGCCGCCAATCGCTGCCGCGGGTGCCGCTCCCATCCAGGCTGCCAGCAACCCAGACTCAAACTCGCCCAGCTGATTCGACGTATTGATAAAAATCGCGTTAACCGCATTCACCCGTCCCCGCATAGCATCCGGCGTATCCAGTTGCACCAGCGCACCCCGGATCACCATACTCACCATATCAAAGCCCCCCAGCGCACAGAGGGCAATCAGCGACAGCCACAGCTGCGTGGACAGCGCGAACACCAATGTGGCAACGCCAAATCCCGCCACCGAGCCAAACATAATCATCCCGACATGCTTGTCCAGCTTGTGACGGCTCAGCCAGATGCCGACCAGCAAGGCGCCCACCGACGGCGCACCGCGCAACATTCCCAATCCCCACGGCCCGGTATGCAGAATATCTTTGGCAAAAATCGGCAACAGTGCCGTCGCGCCACCCAGCAGCACCGCAAACAGATCGAGCGAAATCACCCCAAGCACATCCTTGCGCTCACGGATAAAGTGAATCCCGGCAAACAGATTCTTCATATTCATTGGCAGACGAGCCTGCACCGGACGCTCATAGCGCAGCAGACTCACCAGCGTCAGCGAAATCAGATAAAACAGTCCGGAAACGCCATATACGACATGCGGCCCGGCAACATAAAGCAGCCCGCCCATCGTCGGCCCGACAATCACCGCCGCCTGGCCCCCTACCGAGTTCATCGCCATGGCGCGCGCCAGAATCGAAGGCGGCACCAGCGACGGCAGCATTGAGGACATTGCAGGCCACTCCAGCGCCTTCGCCACCGCAATCATAAACACCAGTCCCCACAGCGCGGTCTTGTCAGCGGTATGGAATAAGGTAAGCACCACTAATGCCACCAGCGCAGCAAATTCCACCAGCTGCCCCAGCAGCACAATGCGCCGCCGGTCATATTGATCCGCAAGATGACCTGCAGGTAGCGCCAGCAATACCGACGGCAGAAACTGCATCAGGCCAATCATCCCCAACGCCATTGCGCTGTTGGTCAGCGCATAGATCTGCCAGCTGATTGCTACCGAGAACATCTGAAAACCAAATGATGAGCAGGTGCGCGCCAGCCAGAACGCGACAAATGTCCGATGTCGCCACAGCGACTCTTCTGCTGTTGATGCCATAAATCCCATGTCTTATCCCAAATCAGGTGAGGAAGCCCGCATCGTTGCGCGGTGTTATTGGTGTGGTTATTGATGATGTTAAATTAACAGACCGGATGAGACCTGAATGGCTGCGGCTCCAGCCCTGGCTCTCTGCACAACAAAACGCATACCTGTCCGGCACAGGCGCATCCGACCTCTCCTGACTATTACCAGCCTATTGGTCCCGACTATTGAATATATTCCAGCACATCATCAGACGCCAAAGGAATTATGTTCTCTTTGCTAATGGGTTTATTTACTTTCGCAGGCAACAAAAGGATGATTTGGATTAAGCAGATGATCTATATTTATTCACGCGTTTAAAAAAATGCGACTTTTTATATGATCAATTATCAAAAAATCCTTTTTTATTGCATTTCATAGAGATAATGAAAAACAGTTTATATAACCCCTATGTTACTGAACCTATCCATCACGTTAAGCGTAATGTCTCTGGCATTTGCTATAGCGTGCCTTATCTTCAGCAAAATCAGGAAAGCAGAAATACACTTAATACAAACAACATTATTTCATTACACAATCAAATTGCCACTGAAGCAGCATTAATGATTATTCCCATCGATGATATGCGATTACGGGGAATGATTGCGGTACCGGACGCTTATTCACATTTACAGAATGGGCGAATCCGGATTGGAATTAATTATTCCAGTTTAGCGGCACATTATGCGCCACTACTTGAATTAACTAAGAAATTTGATTTCTGGCTTTATGATTTTGCGCCGCCGGGAGCAGACTGGCGACTGCTGGAATCTTTCCCTTTTTCAGGGATTGTTTTAAACGAAGCGTTCTTTAATGACAATTATGAAAAATTTACCTTTCCCTTTTTTATGGCGACATTTCGTGAAAAAGGGGCAGAGGTCATCGTACGAAGTCATACGCCGACTTTAACGGCTGAGCAGTTTGCTGAGATAAATATCAGCGGCTGGCAACAGCAACGCTCGGATGGCGATCTTATTAGCTGCTGATTCACAAATCCTGCCTTCCGGCGTTAAGGGCACACGGCGGTGCGCTTAACGTCCTTTAATCCCCCATAAAATGTCGTATTATTCCGGTTGTTAAGCGATTTAAGCTAAAAAAATCAAATCTTGATCTGATTTTGCTATAACATTTAACACAAAGGGACCGTCTGTCTTAACGGAAGAGATACTTCAGAACACCCTAATCATTTGTACTTGATAACTGGAAACAGCCTATCTGGTTGTTTTCGTGTGTTTTATGGCAACGAAACGAGGTCGATATTATGGGGAAAAACTCCTCATCTTTTGGCGTAATTCGTTTCCTGACAGTGCTGTTCGCAGTACTGACGGGCGCGTTTATGCTGATTGGCGGTGGCTGGTTAGCCGCCATTGGTGGTTCCTGGTATTACGTTTTCGGCGGTGTGGTGATGCTTATCACCGCCTATCTGCTTTCCCGTCGCAAAAGCACCGCGCTGGTTCTCTATGCGCTACTGCTGATCGGCACCCTGATCTGGGGTGTATGGGAAGTGGGTACAGACTTCTGGGCACTGGCACCGCGCACCGATGTGCTGGTGATTTTTGGTGTCTGGCTGATCCTGCCGTTTGTTTATCGCAGCTTCAACGCGGGCAGTAAAGCCGCGCTGGGGACCATGGCTGTAGCGCTGGTTGCCAGTGCTATCGTGCTGACCTATGCGGTGTTTAACGATCCGCAGGTGATAAACGGTTCAGTGCCAGAAACCGCTGACAACGCCCCGCAGGCTGCGCCGCTGAGTAACATTCCTGATGCTGACTGGCCCGCTTATGCGCGCGATCAGCAGGGAACCCGTTTCTCGCCGCTGAAGCAGATTAACCACCAGAACGTGAAAGAGTTGCAGGTTGCCTGGCAGTTCCAGACGGGCGACATGAAAGGGCCTGACGACCCAGGTGAAATCACCGATGAAGTCACCCCGATTAAAATCCGCGACACGCTTTACCTCTGTTCGCCACACCAGATTCTGTTTGCGCTGGATGCGGCCACCGGTAAGCAGAAGTGGAAATTTGATCCGGGCATGAAGGTGAATCCAACCTTCCAGCACGTGACCTGTCGCGGTGTTTCTTACCATGAAGTGCCGGCAGCAGCCGATGCAGCGAATACGCAGCCTGCTCTCTGCTCTCGTCGTATCTATCTGCCCGTCAACGATGGTCGTCTGTTTGCGCTGGACGCAGAGACCGGCGAACGTTGCCCGACATTTGGCGTCAATGGCGAGCTGGATCTGCAACACAAACAGCCTGTTACGACTGCGGGTATGTATGAGCCGACCTCGCCGCCAATCATTACAAACACCACCATCGTAATGGCCGGTGCAGTAACCGATAACTTCTCAACCCGCGAGCCGTCAGGCGTGATCCGTGGTTTTGATGTGAATACCGGCAAACTGCTGTGGGTATTTGATCCAGGCGCGAAAGACCCAAATGCCATTCCGGCTGATGAACACACCTTCACCATGAACTCACCGAATTCATGGGCACCGGCAGTTTACGATCCGAAACTGGATACCGTTTATCTGCCAATGGGCGTGACCACACCCGATATCTGGGGCGGTAACCGCACTCCAGAGCAGGAGCGCTATGCGAGCAGCGTGCTGGCTCTGAATGCCACCACCGGTAAGCTGGTCTGGTCTTATCAGACTGTCCATCACGACCTGTGGGATATGGATCTGCCGTCGCAGCCGACCCTGGCTGACATCACCGATAAAGATGGCAACACCGTACCGGTGGTTTACGCGCCAGCGAAAACCGGCAACATCTTTGTCCTGGATCGCCGTACCGGCAAGCCAGTGGTCCCTGCGCCAGAAACGCCAGTGCCACAGGGTGCTGCAAAAGGCGACCACGTTGCCGCTACTCAGCCCTACTCTGAGCTGACCTTCCGTCCGAAACAGAACCTGACGGACAAGGACATGTGGGGCGCGACGATGTTCGACCAGCTGGTGTGCCGCGTGATCTTCAAGCGCCTGCGCTATGAAGGTCCGTTCACCCCGCCATCAGAGCAGGGCACGCTGGTGTTCCCGGGTAACCTCGGTATGTTCGAATGGGGCGGTATTGCCGTCGATCCACATCGTCAGATTGCGATTGCTAACCCAATGGCGCTGCCGTTTGTCTCGAAGCTGATTCCACGTGGCCCGGGCAATCCGATTGAGCCGCCGAAAGGCGCAGAAGGTGGTTCAGGTACGGAAACCGGTATTCAGCCACAGTATGGCGTGCCATATGGCGTCGAGCTGAATCCGTTCCTGTCACCGTTTGGTCTGCCATGTAAACAGCCTGCCTGGGGTTACATCTCCGCGGTAGATCTGAAGACCAACGATGTGGTGTGGAAACAGCGTATCGGTACCGTTCGCGATAGCGCACCGGTTCCGCTGCCGTTCAAAATGGGTATGCCGATGCTGGGTGGTCCTATCACCACTGCCGGTAAGGTGTTCTTCATTGGTGCGACAGCAGATAACTACCTGCGTGCGTTCAGCACCGATACCGGCGAGCTGTTATGGCAGGCGCGTCTGCCAGCAGGCGGCCAGGCGACCCCAATGACCTATGAAGTAGATGGCAAGCAGTACGTTGTCATCGCGGCAGGCGGTCACGGTTCGTTTGGTACTAAGCTGGGCGATTATGTGATTGCTTACGCACTGCCAGACCAGAAATAATTCACGACGCTGTGAATAGCCTAAGGCGGACTCCGGTCCGCCTTTTTTGCGCTATTTTTTCATCTCACGCCAGTTGAGCCACGCGCAAAACAGCATCACTACACAGGTTGCCAGAAACACTGGCCGCATCCCGAACGTCCCACCTATCAGCCCACCAAACAACGGACCGCTGACCTGGCCGATATACTGCGCCGACGTCGAATACCCCAGCATCCGCCCGACCTGTGAACCCGGCACGTTATGACGGATTATCGCCGTAATGCACGGCATCAATCCGCCCAGCGCCATCCCCATCAGAAAACGCAGCAGCACCAGTTGCCAGGCCGCTGTGATAAACGCCTGGGGGATCAGCAACAGCCCACTGACCAGTAATCCGCCGGTCAGAACCCGCCAGTGCCCTACCCGATCGGCCAGACGACCCAGTCGGGGTGCTGCCAGCACTGTGCCCAGCGCCGCCGCAGACATCACCAGGCCGGCGATCATCGTGATTTGATGGTCACCCTGCACGAACTCGCCCACGTAAAGCGTAATAATGGGTTCAATCGACATGCTGGCGAAGATCAGCAACATGCCGGAGAGCCACATCAGCCGCACCAGTGTGTGATTCACCGGTTCTGCTTCAGGATGCGGTTGCTGGCTGGCACGCGACGTCGCAGCAGCACGTGGCTGCTCTTTGAGTAAAAAGGTGGTCGCGAGGAAGGCGAGAAAGATGACCGCACCGGTCAGCCAGAATGTCTGACGAATGCCGATCAGCGGCGGTAAAGCGCCACCCAGCAGCGGTCCCACTACGTTGCCTGCCATAATACCGGATGACAGGATGCCCAGCGCCCAGCCGGTCTGCGCTTTTGGCGTCTGCGCCGCCACCAGAATGGTCGATCCCGATGCGTAGCCACCCAGCAGCCCGGCCAGCAGCCGCAGCGCCACCAGCTGCCACGGCGCGGTTGCCATGCCAATCAGCGACATCGCAATCGCCATTCCCAGGCTGGCCCGGATCAGCATCAGCTTACGACCGTAGCGATCAGCCAGCCTGCCCCACAGCGGCGCAGTCAGCGCGGCGCTGAAAAAGGTCGCGCCATAGGCCAGCCCGGACCAGCGGGCAATAGCGGCGGGTTGCTCAACGCCGAGTTGCTGCACATAGAGCGGCAGAAACGGCAGCAGCAGCGTCATCGCCACGATGGTGGTAAAAGAGCCGACGACGCAGACCGCTAAGTTACGTCGCCAGTGCTGAAACTCTGCCGTTTCAGGTGACTGTTGCATGGGGATATCCGTTGAATGATCAGGGATACAGGCTAACCGGAGTCGCAGAGTAACAACAGTCGTGGCGGAATAGTTACTCTGTGGCGCTCATTGTTGTCAGCAGGCAACAGTCAGCCCGGATTGAGCGCCGTAATCAGGGCATCGCACAGCAGTGTCACCGGCGACGCCGGTTCAGGCGTGTTGTGCAGCAGCAGATAGCTTTGCAGGCGATCCATCTGCCACTCCGGCAGCAGTTGCTGAATGTCGCCACGCGCCATCGCCTCCTGTGCCATGTAGGACGGAAGATAGGCGATACCGCTGCCCGCCAGTGCGGCATTGAGCAGCGCCATGCTGTTATTGGCGCGAAAGCGGCTGCGCACGTCCAGTGCCAGCCGCTGTTTATCGCGGCGGAACGGCAGTGCGGCGGTGTGCGCCGGACCATGAAACAGCAGCAGGTCGTGGCGCGGCAACATCTCAGGATGCGTGATGGCGGGTCGCTGCGCCAGGTAAGCGGGCGCGGCATAAAGTCCCCACTCGATATCGCTCAGTACCCGGAAATTGCCCTGCTGCGGCGATCGGGATCGGATCACAATCGCCAGATCGACCTGATCGTCCAGCCGATCGTGATTGCGATCGGTCAGATCGAGATCGACGTTAATATGCAGATGGCGGCGCAGAAAACGATTGAGAACGGGAACCACGCACTGGCAGCCAAAAGTGACGGGCGCCTGTAGCCTGGCATGCCCAGTGGGCTGCTGATGCACCTGCTGCACAAACGCCTCGGCGCGCTGCACTTCAGCCAGCATCCTCACACAGTAAGGATAGTAAGCCTGACCCAGCTCAGTCAGTGCCAGCCGCCGGGTAGTACGCTGCAGCAGCCGGATACCGAGCCGCAGCTCCAGACGGGCAATTTCCCGGCTGACGTGAGATTTGGACAGGCCAAGTGCGCGTGCCGCCTCGCTGAAACTCTGTAATTCCACAACCCGTGCAAATACCAGCATAGCGGTTAAGTTCGCGCCATTTTCCATGTTTCCCGACTCCGGCAGTAAGGGGGGCTGGCAACAAACTAACATGTTCGGGCGGGATCGCTGTGGCTGACCGGCAAAAAAAGCGAGGCGAAGTTCAGGAGAAGAGCGGCGCAGAGCGCGGGCCGACCTTCCCGTCTGTGTGCGATGACGGGAAGGCCTTATCAGGCATCAGCTGGCCATCGCCAGAGGGAACAGCAGCCGATCCGGCTCGACGCGACGCTGACGGCGCAACTGGCCTGGCGTCATCATAAAGTAGTTTTTAAAGGTGCGGGTATAGGCCTGCTGGGTATCGAAGCCGTAATTCATCGCCACCTGTAATATCGCTTCGTTGCTGCTTAGCAGACTGAGTGCAGACTCGGTTAAGCGACGCTGGCGGATATATTCTGCCAGTGAAAAGCCGGTATGCTGGCGAAACAGGCGTTGCAGATGCCAGCGCGAATAGCCCGAGCGGCGTGCCACCTCATCCAGATGCAGATCGTGTCCTAAGTTGTTCTCAATCCAGTCCAGCAAACTCCGAATAAACTCGCGCTGATTCATGGTTCCTCCTGTTGATGCTGATGTGCAGTGGAGCCACTCTACCCGCTAAAATTTATCCCTTAATTAGCAGAAAATTAGCGCAGAATTAGCAACGGCGGAAACGGGAGCGGAAAGGCGCGGCCAGCGGGGCTTTGGGGGGAATCAGTCGTGAGATCGTTGAAGAAAAAGAGGTGAGATGTTTTCAAAAAACTGAGTCAGCCAGGAGATTTTTTTATGCGGGATGTGATGTGGTGATGAGTTCCTGGGAGCATCTAAAATTTTACGTTATCAATAAATTTCTGCTCAACACACAAATCCTCTATTTCTGAGCAAATCCTGTTAAAGCATCGCTGTTGAACCATTTATAGTTCCAGGTGAAATGTATTAGCCTCCTGCTCTACTGATTTTGTTAAATAATCACAGGGGCCGAAGCCCCTGCAGATTTAATATCCACGCTTAAGTTTTTTTACTGCTGCCAGATGTACTGAAAAACCATGAACACAAAGAAATGGCAGTTTTAACAAACGTAGTCAATGTAGCGATTGTAACCACCATTTTTGATGCATTTTCTGGCATAGCATACCAGCCTATATAGGAGACGCCTGCGCCACTCAAAAACATTGCGCCTACTAATATGCTGCTTAGTATAGATAGATAACAGACTATTTTTTGCATAAGACCCTCAGCTGTCATTAGTCGTGGAGACTAACTTCACCAGGTACATTGCCCACCAAAACTATTCCCAGCATTGCTGTTTCCAGAATTATTAAAACATGAACCGATACCACCCCCAATGGCACTTGCCACAGCTGAGCCCGGCCCACCTGCTGAACCAGCAATCATCCCGCCCAGAATACCATTGAGGCAGTCCGCAATTTCAGGATGAGCAGCCACGACCTGTACTACGCCATTACTCGGCCCAAATAGATTACTGGAACCACCCGACTTATTACCATGCTGGCTAGCATGAGAAGACGCTCCGGCATAAGCAGGGTCATATGCACCGCTTGCACCAGTAACTAAAAGCCATTGATTATTTTCTAAGTTCTTCATTTAACAAACTCCTTCTGTTCTTTATCTATTGATAGCAAACTCTATTGCCAGCACGTTTATATCAATTGATATTCCTATGAGCAAATAGTTATTATCCTTGCCGAAATTTAGAAAAACGAATCATATCAAACAGATTGACAGAAAAATATAGTTATGAGATTTTTTATGCTTATTAGTCTTAATAAAATTTTTAATATTTATGTGATTTTGTGACAGTTAGCACAATTCATTCGCAGAGTTAATTTTCATTGCATAATTTTAACATTTCCTATTCATTGTCAGATTAGCGGAAGTGAAGCCTCTATCGAATAACAATTATTTTTAACACGTATTATTCATATAATGGTGTAGTTACATAATTCCTGCAGATTCAGGATAGCGTTTACTTATTCCTGAAAGCATCAACATTTTCACCCCTAAGCCATTAGTTTTATTCTCGTTTAATTTGAAGAATGCGGGTAGGGTTCTGATTGAGCACTGCAGATGCAGCCAGCGCCGCCACAGTGCGGAGTATGACGGCGGATAATTCTGGCCTAACAATTGGTGAGTACACTCTCCCCCCATCTTTGCAGAGGAGATCAGCCATGCGCGTGTTACTGGTTGAAGATGATGAAATGATCGGCGCGAACCTGCAGCAGGCACTGGAGGGCGCGGGCTGGTCGGTAGATTGGGTGCGCGATGGCGTCTATGCCCAGAATGCCTGGAGCGAAGGCGGCTACAGCTGCGTGCTGCTCGATCTCGGCTTACCGCGCGATGACGGTCTGCAGGTGCTGCGCCGGGCGCGCGGGCGCGGCGATGCCACGCCAGTGCTGATTCTTACCGCACGCGACACGGTGGCGCAGCGGATACAGGGACTCGACAGCGGGGCGGATGACTACCTGCTTAAGCCGTTCGATCTCCAGGAAGTCATGGCCCGGATGCGCGCCATTACCCGACGCAGCCACGGCGCAGCAGACTCGGTGCTGGGCAGCGGTGATGTCCAGCTGGATATGATGACCCGCGAGGTACTCTACAAAGGACAGCGCGAGCAGCTGACTGCGCGGGAATATGCCCTGCTCTATGCCCTGCTGGAGCGGCCAGGTGCCATCTTGTCGCGCGAGCAGCTGGAAAACCGCATTTACGGCTGGGGCGATGAAGTCAGCAGCAACGCGGTCGATGTGCTGATCCACGGGATGCGTCGTAAGCTCGACAACGACGTGATCCGTAACGTGCGCGGACTGGGCTGGCGGGTTCCGGCAATATGAAACCTTTCACCTTTATGCGGTCATTACGCAACAAACTTCTCTCTACGCTGCTGATCATTCATTTGCTGATGATAGGCGGCGTCACCTGGTATTTCTTCAGCTGCTATGGCGATATGGTCGGCACAATGAAGGACGATCAGCTGGCGAAAATCGCTGATGCCTGGTCTACCAATAAACAGATGCCCGCCCTGATGCCGATGCTTATCGCGCCGGATAAAGCAAAGAGCGCCTTTGTAGTCCAGCTCTGGGACGATCAGGGCCAGTTGCGGGCCAGCTCATGGCCGGAGTTGCAGGCCCCGCTGCAAAATCAGCGCGGGTATCACGATGTGCATGTGGGTCAGTGCGACGACTGTGAATGGCGTATTTTTACCCGGCCCGGCATGCCCGGCAGCGAGATCAAAACCATCCAGGTGATGCACAACCTCAGCTACATGAAAGCCTCGATGGTTAAGCGGGCGCTGTCGGCGATCATTCCGATGATCCTGATGATGCCGCTGTCGCTGCTGGTGATCTGGCTGGTGGTGCGCAAGATCACCCGGGATCTGCAGGTCGCTTCACGTCAGATTGCGGCGCAGGAGACACATCATCCGCACAATGTTTCACCTGAGGGCTTACCG
Organism: Pantoea sp. XY16; assembly: GCF_025153065.1. NCBI lineage: Bacteria > Pseudomonadati > Pseudomonadota > Gammaproteobacteria > Enterobacterales > Erwiniaceae > Pantoea > Pantoea sp. XY16. The sequence continues at coordinate 216,424 of NZ_JANZNP010000007.1, forward strand.
GATGAGATCCTGCCGCTGGTAGCCGCTTACAACTCGCTGCTGAGTAAGCTGCGTGACGCCTGGTCGTCGCAGCGTCAGTTCCTGGAAGATGCTGCCCATGAGCTGCGTACGCCGGTAACAGCGGTGACGTTACAGCTGGAAAACCTGCGTCAGCATATTCAGCCAGGCGAAGCGAGCCGTCAGTTCAGCCAGCTGGAAGCGGGCGTCACGCGCACCCGTCACCTGGTCACACAGTTACTCAATGTCTCACGCCAGGATGACCAGAGCGTGGTGTCCAGCGTGGAGCATATTGAACTGGACGATCTGCTGAAAGAGAGCATTGAGCAGCTGATGGTGGTGGCGGACAAACGCGGCATTGATATCGGCTTTAATGGCTCCACGCAGTACCGTCTGCAGGCCAGCCGTTCTGAATTGCGCAGCCTGTTCGACAACCTGATTGGTAACGCTATGTTGCACACGCCGGAAGGCAGCCTGGTCGATGTGCTGCTGCATCGGGTGGCGGGCAAAACGGTGGTCGATATTGTCGATAACGGACCGGGCATGCCGGAATCCTTTATCGAACGCGCGTTCGACCGTTTTACCCGTTCGCCTGACGTTAAAGCCCAGGGCAGCGGGCTGGGACTCTCCATTGTGCGTAACGTCGCACAGAAACATCAGATCCACGTTGCCCTTACCAACTGCCTGACACCACAGGGTGCTGTTTGTGGTTTGCAGGTTCGCGTCACCCTTCCCTGATCCCGCCTGTTTGATCACGAACCAGACAACGTAAACGGTTGCCTGGTTCCGTTCGATCCACATCGTTATTGTGAAGTTCGTCACATTTTAGCTGAATTGTAATGCAACACTTTTTGACAAACGTGAGCAAAATCTATTTTCTATCGATCTGTTACAGGCACGCTACGCGGGCTGAAGAACGGGTTGTTATTCGCTGTGAAACCCTCATTCCCATCAAGGGACCGATTTCTCTCTGACTGCGTCTGGTGTGCGGCGGTCAAAAGCATGTGGCTGATAATAATGAAATATAAAACGTTGATAGCAGGTGCCGTGCTGGCATGTTCATTGAGTGGTGCTGCGCAGGCCGCTGAAAGCGATCCACAGTATGTCTCCGACTGGTGGCATCAGAGCGTGAACGTGGTAGGCAGCTACCACACGCGTTTCGGACCGCAATTTAATAACGACGTTTATCTGGAATATGAAGCGTTTGCGAAGAAAGAGTGGTTCGATTTCTACGGCTATCTGGACGTGCCTAACTTCTTCGGCGTGGGCAACAGCAATGCCAACGGCGTGTTCGACCACGGTTCACCGATGTTTATGGAGATTGAACCGCGCTTCTCTATCGATAAGCTAACCGGCACCAGCCTGGCCTTTGGCCCGTTCAAAGAGTGGTATTTCGCCAATAACTATATCTACGATATGGGCCGCAACAGCGACAACCGCCAGAATACCTGGTATATGGGTCTGGGCACCGATATCGATACGCACAGCGATGTCGGCCTGTCGCTGAACGTCTACGCCAAATATCAGTGGGAAAATTACGGCGCGGCAAACGAAAACAGCTGGGATGGCTATCGCTTCAAGGTGAAATACTTCGTGCCAATCACCACGCTGTGGGGCGGTAATCTGGGCTATGTGGGCTTCACTAACTTCGACTGGGGTTCTGACCTCAACGAGAAAGGCGGTTCATCACGCACCAGCAACTCTATCGCCTCCAGCCACATTCTGTCACTGGGTTACGATCACTGGCATATTTCTGCAGTGGCGCGTTACTTCCACAACGGCGGACAGTGGGCGGATGGTCAGGAGCTGAACTTCGGCAAAGGGCCATTTGAAGTGAAATCGACTGGCTGGGGTTACTACCTGGTAGCGGGTTATAACTTCTGATAATGATGACGGGCGGCTGAAAAAACGCCCGTTGCACAGGAGAGCTGGCCTGGGGCATTAACGCCTCCAGGCCAGCTCTCCTCCAGGCCAACTTTTGAGAGGCAGGTTTAGCCACTCAGTCCTGCATCTGAACGTCGTTTATTCCTGCGGCTTCTCAACGTTGATGCGCCATGGAATGTTGAACTTATCGATAAACATCGCGAATCCATTCGACCAGAATGTCTCCTGCCACTCAGTTGTCACCTTGCCGCCTGCCGACAGTTTCTCAAACCAGGCTTTACCCTTTTCGACATCAGTGGTGGAAAGGCTGACCGCATAACCGGCATGTTCAGACGCGGGCGGCTTCTCAGTATTGCCGTCGCTCAGCATCAGCTCACCGTCACCGATACGCAGCTGGGCATGCATGATCTTTTCTGGCGGCTGCGGCGCGGCAGACTGATCGCCGACCTGCTCACCCTGATCCGGCATATCACCAAATTTCATTTTAGAGAGCAGCTCTCCCCCGGTCGCCTGCAGATAAAAGTCGATAGCCTCTTCACAACGGCCATAGAGAAACAGATAAGGACTGACTTGCATCGTAACCTCTATTTGTCGGGTGGATTTTTACAGTACCTCTATAGTGTAGACGATCGACTTTACCCACTGATTTCATTGACAATAACGCCGAAAGAGTTGTGCCATATAACTGCTCATCGGCGTCAGCGCGGTGTCTTTGCGCTGGATCAGATAGAAGATCGCTTTCGGTAAGGGCTCGTCGAGCGTCAGCGCCACCAGCGACCGGCCCAGAATCGGGTCGTCAATGACGTCGACCGACAGAATACTGATGAAATCGCTTTGCGCCACCAGGCTGGTGCAGGCCATAAAGGTTTCACAGGTCACCACGATTTTGGGTGCCATGCCGCGCTCGCCAAACAGATCGTGCAACAAGCGGTAGTAACTGCCTTTAGGCGTTGGCATCGTCCAGTCCGCCTGCTGTAACTCCGCCAGAGAACGCGCCTTTTCCAGCGGATGGCCTTTGCGCACCACTACCTTGTACTCGCGCTCCATCATCCGCTCATACATCAGCTCCTGATCGAGATGGCTCTGATCGTAGGTATTAATGGTGAAATCGAGTGCCCCCTGACGCAGTTCATGCACCATCGACACCAGCTGACCTTCGACGATGCGCACCTTCACCAGCGGATATTCGCGATGAAACTGGTTTATCACCTGCGGCATGATAGTGCGCGCCACGCTGCCACCGACGCCGATGTTCACCTGACCGCCGCCCAGTCCCAGCCGCTGCTGGATATCCTCTTCAGCGACCCGCAGCTCAGCCAGCACCAGGCTGGCATGGCGAAAAAAGTTATCACCGATATCGGTCAGTACCACGCCCTGCTGACGGCGGATAAACAGCTTTGCGCCCAGCTCGCGCTCCAGTTCCTGAATCGCTTTGGTTAACGCCGGTTGCGACAGCCCGGAAAGACGGCTTGCCGCCCGGATACTGCCCTGTCGCGCCACGTCAGTGAAGGCACGCAGCTGATGAAGTTTGAGATTGGCAGACATAGTTTTGCGATAACCGTTGTTTATCAGTCACAAGATATTCGCATCTTATGCCGCCCAGTACCATTGTGTAGATTCGACGCAATGCATAAAAAATCAACAATGAGGAGAGAGCCGATGAAACCCCTTTCAGACCACGTCAGCGCCCTGCTGCCACAGCTGCAACAGTGGCGTCGCGACTTCCATCACTACGCCGAATCGGGCTGGCTGGAGTTTCGTACCGCGACGTTAGTCGCAGAAGAACTGCATAAGCTCGGTTATCAACTGAAGCTGGGCCGTGAGGTGATCGATGCCGATGCGCGGATGGGCTTGCCTGACGAAGTCGTGCTGAAACAGCAGGAGGCGCGCGCGCTGCAACAGGGCGCGCTGCCGCAGTGGATCAATCACTTCTCTGGCGGATTCTGCGGCATCGTGGCGACGCTTGAGACCGGCCGTCCCGGCCCGGTGATGGGCTTTCGCGTCGATATGGATGCACTGGATCTCAACGAGAGCCAGGCTGACGATCATCTGCCGCAACGTGAAGGGTTCGCCTCCTGCAACGCAGGCATGATGCACGCCTGCGGGCATGACGGCCACACCACTATCGGGCTGGGTCTCGCCTCGGTGCTGATGGCGATGAAAGATCAGCTCAGCGGTACGATTAAACTGATCTTCCAGCCCGCCGAAGAGGGTGTGCGCGGCGCAAAAGCGATGGTGGCGGCGGGCGTGGTCGATGACGTTGATCGCTTCACCGCGATTCATATCGGCACCGGCGTACCGGCAGGCGAAGTGGTGTGCGGCAGCGACAGCTTCCTCGCCACCACCAAGCTGGATGTTCACTTTACCGGCGTCGGTGCCCATGCGGGCGGTCGCCCTGAAGAGGGTCGCAATGCCCTGCTGGCCGCCGCACAGGCGACGCTGGCGCTGCATGGCTTAACCCAGCACAGCGGCGGCGTGGCGCGGGTCAACGTGGGCGTGCTGCAGGCCGGAACCGGCCGTAACGTGGTGGCCGACTGCGCCCTGCTGAAAGTCGAAACCCGTGGCGTGACCAATCAGGTTAACGACGATATTTATCAGCAGGCGCTGCGGGTGATTGCCGGTGCAGCGGCGATGTATGGCGTTGAGCAGCAGGTTTCACTGATGGGTGCCGCGCGCAGCTGTACGCCGACGCAGCCGTGGGTCGATTTCATCCATCAGCAGGCAGACGCGCTCGGTATCTTCGACTCGGTGGTCGATCGTAAAGCGCAGGCGGCAGGGTCAGAAGATGCGACTTACATGATGGAGCGAGTCAAAGAGCGCGGCGGCCAGGCCTCTTACGTTATTTTTGGCTGCGCGCTGGCGGCGGGCCATCACAACGCGAAATTCGACTTTGACGAGCGGGTCATGCCGGACGCTATCACACTGCTGGCCACCCTGGCGCTGAACCAGGCGCAGTATAGGGGCTCACGATGATGGAAGACTTTATTGCCGACTATATCCATCGTCATCAGCTTCGTTTCAGCACGCTCAGCGACGCCATCTGGGACACACCGGAGACCCGCTTTGCCGAAACCCGCTCGTCAGCCCTGCTTTCTGATGCGCTGGCAGAAGAGGGATTCAGAGTGGAACGCGGCGTGGGTGGCATCGATACGGCGTTTATCGCCAGTGCGGGCAGCGGCAAGCCGGTGATTGCCATCTTTGGCGAGTTCGATGCGCTGGCGGGCCTGAGTCAGCAGGCGGGCTGCGCCCGGCCACAACCGCTGGAAGCCAACGGCAACGGCCATGGCTGCGGTCACAACCTGCTCGGCACGGCAGGTGTTGCAGCGGCCTGCGCCGTGAAAGCCTGGATGGAACAGCATCACACGGGTGGCACGGTGCGCTTTTACGGCTGCCCTGGCGAAGAGGGCGGTTCGGGCAAGACTTTTATGGTGCGCGAAGGGCTGTTTGACGACGTTGATGCCGCCGTGACCTGGCATCCGGAGGGGTTCAGCGGCATGTTCAATCTGCGCACCCTCGCCAATATTCAGGCGGCGTTCAGCTTCAAAGGGGTTGCGGCGCACGCGGCCAATTCTCCCCATCTGGGCCGAAGCGCCCTGGATGCCGTCACGCTGATGAATACCGGGGCCAATTTTCTGCGCGAGCATATTGTTCAGGAGGCACGTCTGCACTACGCCATCACCAACAGCGGCGGTGTATCGCCGAACGTGGTGCAGGCCGATGCGGAGGTGCTCTACCTGATCCGCGCCCCGGAACTGCCACAGGCGCAGGCGATTTATGAACGGGTGATCAATATCGCCAGGGGTGCAGCGCTGATGACCGACACCACGCTGACCGTACGTTTTGACAAAGCCTGCTCGGATTACGTGCCGAATCGCGCGCTGGAAGCGGTCATGGAGCGCTATTTGCATCAGTTTGGTTTGCCCGACTACAGCGACGAAGAGCGCGCGTTTGCGGCCGAACTGCGTGCCACCCTGACCGATGACGATCTGCGCAATGCCCGGCTCAATGTCGCCCGCACCGGTGGCGAAGCCGGGTATGCCTGGGCTGAACAGCTGGGCGACAAACTGTTTATGGATGAGGTTGCGCCCTATGCGGTCACGCGTGAGCTGCTTTATGGCTCCACCGATGTCGGCGATGTCAGCTGGGTAACGCCGACCGCACAGTGCTTTGCGCCCTGCTTTACCTTCGGCACGCCGCTGCACACCTGGCAACTGGTGGCGCAGGGTCGCACCAGTATCGGGCATAAGGGGATGTTTCTGGCGAGTAAAGTGATGGCGGCCACGGTGTTAACGCTGTTAACGGATCCGCAGGCACTGGCTGGCTGCAGGGCCGAGTTTGAACGGGTACGCGCCGCGCAGCCTTATATCTGCCCTATCCCGGCGGGGATCATACCCACAAAACTGGCCGAATGAGCCAACGGCCGTGTCTCTGACGCGGACCACTATAAAAAATAGTGCAAACACTTCCCTGATTCAGCGGAGCCGACTCTGAACTCACCGCCTGTTGTATATCACGACGGGCGTCAGACCGGGCCTCCACCGATAAGGGGAACACAAGACGAGAATCAATACCATGGAAGCAACATCCGGGAACCGCAGCCCTGGCCGGCTTTTCAGCTGGATCGAGCGTGTGGGGAATAAAGTCCCCAACCCGTTTTTACTGTTTGTCTATCTGATCGTGGTGCTGATGGTGGCGACCGCCATTATCAGCGCGCTGGATCTGGCTGTGAAGAACCCGAGCAACGGCGAAATCGTGCGGGTGAATAACCTGCTGAGCGTCGCAGGCATTCAGTGGATCCTGCCCAATATCATCAAAAACTTCAGCAGCTTTACACCGCTGGGATCGATTCTGGCGCTGGTGATTGGTGCCGGACTGGCGGAAAAGGTCGGCCTGCTCCAGTCGCTGATGGTGAAGATGGCGTCACGCGTCAGCCGCCGTTATGCCAGCTACATGGTGCTGTTTATCGCTTTCTTCAGCCATATCTCCTCGGATGCCGCGCTGGTAGTGATGCCGCCGCTGGGTGCGCTGATCTTCCTGGCGGTAGGGCGTCATCCGGTGGCGGGCCTGCTGGCCGCGATTGCCGGTGTGGCCTCTGGCTTTACCGCCAACCTGCTGATTGTCACCACCGATGTGCTGCTCTCGGGGATCAGCACCGAAGCAGCTAAAGCGGTCAGCGATACGGTACACGTCAGCGTCATCGATAACTGGTTTTTTATGGCCACGTCGGTGATTGTGCTGACGGGTGTGGGCGCGTTGCTGACCGATAAGTTTGTCGAGCCGCGCCTGCCAAAGTGGCAGGGCAACGGCGAGAAGCTGGCGGCACTGACGCCGCTGGAGAACCGCGGCCTGCGGGCTGCCGGGATCGCCGCGCTGCTGTTTATCGGCCTGATGGCGCTGCTGGTGGTGCCGGAACATGCGCCGCTGCGCAATCCCGCTACCGGCGCCATTATTCCCTCGCCCTTTATTCAGGGCATTGTGCCAATCATCATTCTGTTCTTCTTTGTGGTGGCGATTGCTTATGGCGTGGTCACCCGACAGATCCGCCGTCCGGATGATATCCCGCAGCTGCTGGTCGATCCGATGAAGGGCATGGCGGGTTTTATCGTGATGGTGTTTCCGCTGTCGCAGTTCGTGGCGTTCTTCAACTGGAGCAACATGGGCAAATTCATGGCGATCGGGCTGACTGATGTGCTGGAGAGCGCAGGCGTCAGCGGCGCGCCCGCTTTTCTCGGCCTGATGTTCCTGTCGGCGTTTCTCTGCATGTTTATCGCCAGCGGTTCAGCCATCTGGTCGATTCTGGCGCCGGTCTTTGTGCCGATGTTTATGCTGCTCGGCTTCCATCCCGCCTTTGCCCAGATGATTTTCCGCATCGCCGACTCCGCCGTGCTGCCACTGGCACCGATGTCGCCGTTTCTGCCGCTGTTTCTCGCCTTTTTGCAGCGTTACCAGAAAGATGCGCAGCTCGGCACCTATTACGTGCTGATCTTCCCCTATCCGCTGGTGTTCTTTATCAGCTGGATAGCGCTGCTGCTGGTGTGGTATCTGCTGGGTCTGCCGATTGGACCCGGCGTCTGGCCGAAATTGCCTTAAGGCACCGTGCCACCGATGCGGGCATTATCGGTGGCGCTTTCTCGCTTTTCCGGCTGGCGGGATATCTGGGCATGGATTGAGTGCCCGGATAGTCTTCACGTCGGCCACCGCATAGCGGGTAACACGACCTGGCTCTTTGGCACCGTTTTTGATCTCAACAGCTTCTTTCAGCGATGCTTTCAGCTCGTCAAAAAACTCACGTTACACCTTATCTTTCCCTGATTGTGTCAGCTTCTTCAGCTCAGCTTTTCTGCATCCATGAAGAAGAGGTAACAAAGCAAGGCTATGCTAGCGCAGTTACGTCATTTGCATCCATACGGGCCTGCTACCGCGTTACCGGGCTGAGAGACAGCTCTGAGTTTCATACAGATCCTGGCCTGATCACAACTGCCGGAGTTGATCTGCGATGAATGGCAAAACCTGCAACGTATGTTGCTAAATCGTCAGCAACGACGCTCTCGGCATTGGCGGATGAATTGACTATTCTGCTCTTTCTTCGCTTGCTAACGGTTAACTATTTTAATAAGCCTCCGACCGGCTGCGAGTCGTCTCCACACTGCCTGAGGTTCACGCTGACATGACCACCTCCTCCACCAGCCTGCCGCCGATGCACGCTTCATCGGCGGCCCGTAACAGCTTAGCCGCACGCGTTGATGCGCTGCCCTCCTCCGCCGGATTGTGGCGCTTTATTACGCTGCTGGCGCTGGGCGGCTTTTTTGAGCTTTATGATCTGTTTGAAACCGGCTACATCAGTACCGGCCTGCTGTCGGCCGGCGTATTTCACACGGGTGCGGCAGGCGTGCTGGGCTTCTCCGATCAGGCGGCCTTCGCCTCAGCCACTTTTCTCGGTCTGTTTTTCGGGGCCAGCCTGCTGGCCCCCTACGCTGACCGCTTTGGTCGCCGTCTCACCTTTATGTGTGCGCTGCTGTGGTATGGGCTGTTTTCGCTGCTGATGGCGTTCCAGCAGAGCGCGGAGATGATCATTCTGTTCCGCTTTCTGGTGGGGATCGGGCTGGGCGTCGAGCTGGTGACTATTGATACTTACCTGTCGGAATGGGTGCCGAGCCATCTGCGAAGCCGCGCTTTTGCCTTCTCCTTTTTCGTGCAGTTTTTGTCGGTGCCTGCGGTGGCGCTGATGTCCTGGTGGCTGATTCCGCAAACGCTGCTCAGTCTGGAAGGCTGGCGCTGGGTAGTGATCGCGGGCGCGGTCTGTTCGCTGGTGATCTGGCTGGTGCGCAGAAATCTGCCGGAGTCAGCACGCTGGCTGGCGCAGCAGGGTCGTCATCAGGAGGCACATGACGTGCTGTCAATGATGGAGCAACGCTGCGGCATCCCGGCCGGACCCGCGTTTTCAGCTGAGGATGCAGCGGCAAAACTGCCCAGAAAGGGACGCTTCAGCGAGATCTGGTCTCCTGCTTACCGCAAGCGCACTCTGATGCTGGTGGTGATGAATTTTTTTCAGGCAATCGGCTTTTTCGGCTTTGGTAACTGGCTGCCTGCGCTGTTGTCAGGCCGTGGAGCCACGGTGACGCACAGCCTGCTCTATGCTTTCTTCATCACCCTGGCCTATCCGCTGGGATCGCTGATTTGCAGCCGCTACGCTGACAAAATGGAGAATAAGTGGCAGATCGTCCTGTCGTCGCTGATGACGGTGGTGTTCGGTACGCTCTTTGCTTTCCAGACGCAGCCGGTATTGCTGATTCTGTGCGGCTTCCTGATCACCTGGTCCAACGCCTGGCTGACCTTCAGCTTCCACGCCTATCAGACCGAGATTTTCCCCACCCACATTCGGGCGCGGGCAGTCGGCTTCTGCTACTCCTTCAGCCGCCTCTCAACGGTCTTCAGCAGTATTCTCATCGGGATGATATTGCAGTACGCAGGAACGCCAGGTGTAATTACCTTTATCGTGCTGAGCATGGTGATGGTGATGCTGTCAGTAGGGATTTACGGGCCGAAAACGCGCGGAATCGATCTGGAGAATATCTAAAAGAAAAGGCCGTCATCCTGATGATGACGGCCTCTATTACTGCCGGTTATTTGCCTTCGAGTACGTTGATATCCGCACTGCCCAGCCGGTCTTTCTCATCTTTACGCAGCGCCGCGACCTGTTTCGCGCTGACCTGCTCTGTCGCCTTATTGCCCCAGCTGTTGCGCACGAAGTTCACTACGTCTGCCACCTGCTGATCGTCAAGACGCCAGCCAAATGCTGGCATGGTAATCGTCGACGGCGCGCCATTGACACCAGGCAACTGTCCGCCCACCAGCACGATATGGATCAGTGAGGTCGGATCGTCCGCCAGCACCACCGGATTACCGCGCAGTGCCGGATAGAAACGTTTATAACCGCTGCCATCGGTTTTATGGCACGCCGCACAGCTGTCGACGTAGGTGGCTGCCCCCGTCGCACTGTCGTCACCTTTCCACAACGCTTTGGCGGTGGCGTCATCGACGCTGAAGGCTGCCTGATGGGGATCTTTCGCGCCCAGCGACTTCAGATAGCGCGCAATCGCCGTGATATCGGACTCGCTCAGGTGCTGCAGGCTGTGTTCCACCACGTCGGTCATGCCACCGAAAGCGGCGGTCTGATCGTTGCGGCCATAACGCAGAAACTGACGCAGGTCCTCTTCGCTCCAGCGACCCAGCCCGTCACGGTTGTCACCGCGCAGGTTGCTGGCGGTCCAGCCATCAATCGGCGCGCTGCTACCCGCCAGATAGTCGCTGCCCTCCTCGTTGGTCAGCGCCTTCTCCTGCATGGTGATGCTGCGCGGCGTGTGACAGGCTCCGCAGTGACCCAATCCTTCAACCAGATAGCGACCCCGCGCCAGCACCGGATCTTCCTGGGCGGCAGGCTGGAACGCTTTTACATCGGGCGCAAAAATGCCGCGCCAGATCGCCAGCGGCCAGCGCATCGACAGCGGCCAGGGAATGTCGCTCTCCCGGTTTGGCTGCTTAACCGCCGCAACGCCATGCATGAAATAGGCATAAAGCGCCTTCATATCCTCATCGCTGACCACCGCGTAGGAAGGAAATGGCATCGCCGGATAGAGCGTATCGCCATTTTTCGCCACGCCGTGACGCACCGCTTTCTGAAAGTCGTCGTAGCTGTATTCACCAATACCGGTGTCGCCATCGGGCGTGATGTTGGTGGAGTAGATGGTGCCAATCGGTGTTGCCATCGGCAGACCACCGGCAAACGCTGCGCCGCCTTTGCTGGTGTGGCAGGCCACACAGTCACCGGCGCGCGCCAGATACTCACCGCGTTTAACCAGATCGTCCTGGCTGCTATCCGCCAGTACGGCGAACGACAGGGAGCCAAGAATCAGAGCCAGAATGCCATTTTTCATCGCCATCTCCTTATGCCTGCACCAGTGGACCAGGGTTTTTCAGGTAGTGCTCGCGAATCGCTTTGGCTGACCAGTAGGTCAGCGCCGCCACCATGCCGGTCGGGTTATAACCCAGTCCCTGCGGGAAGGCGGATGCGCCCGGTACAAACACATTTGGCACATCCCAGCTTTGCAGATAACGGTTCACCGCACTGGTTTTGGGATCGTCGCCCATGATCGCCCCGCCACTGATGTGGGTGGTCTGATACACCGTAGAGTCAAAATGGGTGCCCGGCTTTTTCGCGCCGCCGATGATCATCTTCGGGTTCATCGCTTCGGCGATGTTGCGCATCTTACCGACCATAAACTGCGCCATCTTGATGTCGTTCTCCTGCCAGTCAAAGGTCATGCGCAGCAGCGGCTGTCCATAGGCATCTTTATAGTGAGGATCGAGATCGAGGTAGTTAGCGCGATAGGACTGGTGTGCGCCGTGCGCATCCATCGACAGATGGTGGGTGTAAGTATCCGCCACCGCCGCTTTCCATTGGCTGCCCCAGTTAGGTGTGCCCGCTGGCACCGGCAGACCGGAGATCGGTTTGGTACCCGCCTGGTTGACCCAGAATGGCGAACCGCCGACAAAGCCCAGCGGCCCGTGGTCGAAGTTATCCGCATTGAAATCATCAATGCCGACGCCCGCGCCACCCGCACCGATGAACGGATTGGTGGTGGTGTTTTTATCAAACAGCGCCTTGAGCGTGGAGAGGTTCTGATAGGCGAAGTTGCGGCCTACGGTGCCTTCGTTAGTGATCGGATTGTACGGTTTACCGATGCCCGACAGCAGCATCAGATGCACATTATGGAACTGGAAGGCGGAGAGGATCACCAGGTCAGCGGGCTGGACCTGCTCGCGACCCTGCCCATCCACATAGGTCACGCCGGTCGCGCGCGTTTTGTCATCGCTGAGATTAACCCGCAGCACATAAGAGTTATTGCGCAGCTCGAACTTCGGCTCCTGACGCAGCGCGGGCAGGATGTTCACATTAGGCGACGCTTTGGAATACATGTAGCAGGCGTAGCCGCTGCAGTAACCGCAGAAGTTGCATGGCCCCATCTGCGCGCCATAGGTGTTGGTATAAGGGCCCGATGTGTTGGCGGACGGCAGATCGTAAGGATGATAGCCGACCGACTCAGCGGCCTGAGCAAACAGCTGCGCTGAATAAGTACGCTTCTGCGCGGGCAGCGGGAAGTTATCGGAGCGATCCGGCGCAAACGGGTTGCCGCCTTTATCTTTGCCGACCACCTTCCCCTTAATGCTCCAGGCGCTGCCGGAGGTGCCAAAGACTTTTTCTGCCTTGTCGAAGAACGGCTCAAGCTCATCGTAGCTGACGCCGAAATCCTGAATCGTCATGCCCTCCGGGATAAAGTTCTTACCATAGCGCTCTTCGTAATGGCTGCGCATCCGCAGTTCAACCGGATCGACACGGAAATGAACGCCGGACCAGTGCAGACCTGCGCCACCTGTGCCGGTGCCTGGCAGAAACGCCGCCAGCTGGCGATAGGGAACAGCCGTCTGCGAGGCGTCATGACGAATGGTTACGGTGCTTTTAGAGAGATCCTGGAACAGTTTTTTGCGAACGTTATAGGTCAGCTCATCAATGGACTGCGGATAGGAGCCATCAGGATAGGTATCGCGATGCGGTCCGCGCTCCAGCGCCAGCACGTGAAGGCCCGCTTCGGTCAGCTCTTTCGCCATAATCGCGCCTGCCCAGCCGAAGCCGACAATCACCGCATCCACTTTTTTCATTTCGTTAGCCATGCTTAGCTTCTCTCCCCGCGAATCGACACTGACGGGAACGGATACCGTTCGCCGCGCTCTACCCAGTCCATAAAGTCGGCGCGTGCGCCAGGGAAGTTAATCAGCTTCCAGCCGACCATGCCCTGATTCCCGCCGTGGATGGGATCGCTGAAGAAGCCTTCGCGTGTGTTCTGCAGCAGGAAGCTGAAGAAAACTTTTGCTGGCAGCTGGCTGAATTCCGCACTGCCACTCTCCATCGCCTGCAGTAAGGCATCCTGCTGCTCGCCGCTGAGCTCGGCGAACACCTTGCCGTGCTGCTTTTTACTGTAGTTGTCGGCATCGGCCAGCCCGAGACGGTAGATCTGCTGTGGCACCAGCGGCAACTGATAGCCCAGCTCTTTCGGCAGATCGGGATTAAACGGCCCCTGCATATACCAGTTCGAGCCTGTGGCATACGGCGTGTTCATCTGACGATCAATAAACTCCGGCACGCCGGCTTCCAGCGCACCCGGCCCGCGTTCATCACTGGGGATCAGACGCGCTACGGCGGCCGTGATAAAGGCGAACTCTTCGGCGGTGAACCAGTTCGGCTGGTAATCACGCGCCTGCTGTGGCGCGGCCGGGGTTTCAGCCGCCTGTGCGGCGAGCGGCAGAGAGAGCGCGCCCATCGCCGTGGAACCTACCGCCATTGCAGGCGCCAGGGTAATCGTCTTCAGCAAAAAATCCCTGCGTGAATGACCTTTTTTTTGTTCTGACATGACATTGCCTCATTCCCGCCCTATCCGGCGGTATGAAAAATAAATGGTTGCGTTGTAATGGTTTTTATCAGCAAATTCAGGGTAGCATCTGGCTTGTTACCGGTAACAAGCCAGCGTATTGTAACACTGCCATTCACAAAGATTTAGTTCCACGAAACAAAACCGCACAATTTCATTAACATCTATCACCGTCCTGTCATGAGCAGAAACAACAGACTACAGACAGCGCCACGTCAAAAACGTTATAACAGGCAACACACAACAGCGGAGTGCCTATGTTTAAGTCTTTTTTTCCGCGGCCAGCGCTGTTTTTCAGCTCTGCGGCTGTCTGGAGCTTAGTAGCGATTTTTGCCTGGTTCGGCTTTGCCGCGCATCTGCCCGGCATGTGGCCGACTTTTGAAGCGGCAATGAAAGAACCTTTACCGACCACAGCGGCACGTTTTATCGCCGCGAGTCAGATTTGGTTTTATCTCTATTACTGGATAATGGTCGCCATTTTTGCCCTGGCCTGGCGGCTGATTGATGCCCATCCGTGGCAACGCTGGTCAGTGTGGGGTTCCGCGCTGATTATCTTTGTCACCTGGTTTGGCGTGCAGGTGGGGGTGGCTATTAATGCCTGGTATGGTCCGTTCTATGATCTGATACAGAAAGCGCTGACCAAAGCGGGATCGGTGCAGATTGCCGAGTTTTACCATCAGGTTATCGCGTTTCTCGGCATTGCCTTAATTGCGGTGGTGATTGGCGTTCTCAACTCCTTCTTTATCAGCCACTGGGTTTTCCGCTGGCGTACCGCCATGAATAACTACTACATGCACAACTGGCAGCGGCTGCGTCATGTGGAAGGTGCCGCACAGCGTGTGCAGGAAGACACCATGCGGTTTGCAACGACGCTGGAAAACTGGGGTGTCAGTTTTATTCAGGCGATTATGACGCTGGTGGCGTTTTTGCCGGTACTGGTGGCGCTGTCACATCACGTAAAAGATATCCCGTTCCTCGGCAATATTCCTTACGCGCTGGTAATTGCCGCAGTGCTCTGGTCTGTATTCGGCACCGGCTTGCTGGCGCTGGTCGGAATTAAGCTGCCAGGGCTGGAGTTCCGTAATCAGCGGGTTGAAGCCGCCTACCGTAAAGAGCTGGTCTACGGCGAAGACAATGCCGATCGTGCACAACCGCAGACCGTACAGGAACTGTTTAGCCGGGTGCGGGTTAACTACTTCCGTCTCTACTTCCACTATCTCTACTTCAACATCACCCGCATTCTCTATCTGCAGGTCGATAACGTGTTTGGTCTGTTCCTGCTTTTCCCGTCGATTGTGGCAGGCACTATTACGCTGGGCTTACTCAACCAGATTACCAACGTGTTTGATCAGGTGCGTGGCTCGTTCCAGTATCTGATCGCCTCCTGGTCGACGCTGATCGAACTGATGTCGATCTACAAGCGTCTGCGCAGCTTTGAGCAGATTCTGGATGATGTACCCCATGATGAGATGAAGCGCGAGGCATCGGAAGAGGTGTAACGGGTTGGAAAGAGAGAAGCCACGTTAATGTGGCTTCTCTCATTTAATCACAGATCAAAAGCTATTCTTTTGCCTGTCGGCAATTTGACATCGATACTTATCTCGCCTCCCAGAGCCGTAACGTAACGCTTCAGCGTAGAAAGGCGGGGATCATTATCAGCCTGTTCCATTCTGGCGATAGTTGGCTGTTTCACACCCATTGCCTGCGCCATCTCTGTCTGTGACAGGTTAAGTTCTTCGCGCAACATGTGTAGCGCGATAGCCTGCCGCATTGCATCGACTTTTTTGGCAATGCGTTCGCGACTCTCCGGACTTTGATTTGCCATCAGCTCTTTTAAATTAGCCATTATCCCCTCCATTCAAATATTTGCGGAATTCAGCATCTGCCAATTTGATCATATCTTTATAGAATTTCTTTTCCTTAACCCCGGTTTTATCGCCTGCACACAACACAATGCCACGGCGAGAAGGATCAAAAGCAAAGAAGGCCCGTATCGGTTTGCCTTGATGCTGTACTCTTAATTCTTTCATATTCGGAAAATCAGAGCCGTCTACGGTATCAGCAAACGGCCTCGCTAAATGCGGCCCATACTCAGACAGGATAACTATCGCGGCGAGCATATCCTCCTTCAGTTCCTCACTCTGAGCCTTAAACCACTCATCAAATCTTTTGGTTGTATCCACATCCCACATCGCAACATCCTTATAGCGAATAAGCTATAAATGATGCTATAGCCTGTTCGCTATAAAGGCAAGTGTCTCGCGGGCCGCCAGGGCAAAAGGATATTCCAGACCTCAAACCGGCTTTGAAAATAAAAAAGCCACTCGTCAGAGTGGCTTTCTCGTTTACAAAGACCGGATGTAAAACAGCTTCAATACAGCAGTGACCGGGACGTCACGCCTTACAGCGCAATACGCATCACGCTGTCAGGATTTTTTGGCGGCGCCTTACGCGAGCCAGGCTGTTTCACGCTGACATAAAGCACCTTGCCGTCTGCCGAGAGTGCCAGACTGTTAGGCAACGCCGGGGTTTTTACCGTACGCTTCACCTTATAGCTGCTGGCGTCGATGATGCTGACTTCCCCCGCTTTGCGATGAGTAACATAAAGCTCATCGCGATCACCATTGAACAGCACCGCCAGCGATTCCGGCACATCAATCCGCTGCATCACCTGCTGATTACGCAGATCAACCACCAGCACCTGCGCCTGCTTTGAATCCGTCAGGAAGGCACGTTGACCATGCGTATCCAGCGCAATGTTCAGGAAGAAGTGCTCTTTATCGCCGTCAATCTTCTGCTTCTTCTCAACCGCATTTGTACGTGCATTAATGGTTACCAGTTCGCCATCAGCATTAGTGACGTAGATCTTTTGCGCGTCGGCATCCACAGCCAGACCGGTGCCCATTTTGCCGGTATTCGGGATGGTGCTGACAAGTTTCATCGTGCTGCCATCCACCACCCAGACCACGCTCTGCGGTCCCAGTCCGGTGATATACACCCGGTTAGTTTTCGCATCAACCGCCACCTGGCGCGGCTGCAGCGGACGCACGGCCTCACTGCGCGGACGGCTATCCAGCACCAGCGTATTCAGTACCTTGCCGCTACTGGCGTCGATAGCGGTCACCGAACCGTTTACGGTGTTACCGATATAAAGCACGTTGGTTTGGGGGTTGATCGCCGCACCAAACGATTTCAGCTCAGTGTGGATTGCCTGCTGCACCCCCAGCGTCGCCGGGTCGAGACGGAAAACCGTGCCGCCGTTACCGCTGCTGTTCTGCGCTGTCGCCACGAACAGCGCGTTGTCTTTCGGGCTGACCGCCAGTTCATAAACACCTTTACCCACTGACTGATTAAGATCCGCCGCCTGCGCTGCCAGCCATCCAGAGGCAGAGAACAGGGCCGTAGCCAGTAACAGCGGACGCAGGGTCCGGCGCGTAATGGTAATCGCTTTCATAACTTCTCCAGAGTTAATTCACTGCAGACGCAGTGATAAGAAAGCCCAACATTGCAACCAGAAAGGCCTGACACACAGGCTGATTTACTTTTTTTGAGAATGATAATTATTTATGAAGGAAAGGGACAGGATTATTCGCGGAGAAACGAAGCCAGGACGCCCGGAGGCGTCCTGTCAGCACAAGAGGGTAGAACGTTTTATTTCAGCAGTTCAGCGGTCATGTGAACGCCGTTGTTGGTGTAAGCTTCAGTGATTTTATATGAAGCACCAGCTTCCTGCGCCTGGGCAGCAATTTTCGCTTCCGCACCATCCAGCGTAGAGTCGATGGCGGTCACAGATTGGGCGAAGCTGGCGAATGGCAGAACAGAAAGCGCGATAACAGCTGCAAAAGTTTTGATAGATTTCATGGTCAATTCCTCGTTTAATTTTTATCAGGTAAGGCGTGATGCCTTGTTGATAGATATATTAGTCCGGAAGTTGATCAGTAAAAAGCGGAGGGTTTTGCTTAACTCTTTCAGTAAAATTGAACATAAAAAGCACGTATCGCACAGTTATCGCTCAAAAGGTTAATCACCCGCCTCTATAAAAAAAGGCAGCATAATGCGCTACCTTCAGAAGATTAACCGTGATGCCGCACCCGAGTGAAGATGGTCAGTGCGGCCAGCAGCATCAGCACACCACTGGCAACGAACACGCCGCCTGCTCCGCGCAGGTCAAACATCCAGCCGCCTGCTGCCGCGCCGACGGTAATCGCCAGTTGAATGGTGGCGACCAGTAACCCGCCGCCCGATTCCGCGTCATCCGGCACCGCGCGTGAAATCCAGGTTGACCAGCCGGTTGGCATCGAACCAAATGCCATCCCCCAGATTGCCACACCTGCGCCTACCATCCAGCTGACATCGCCAAAGCTCACCAGCATCAGCGCCGTGACACTCATTAACAGCGCCATCCCGCTCAGCGTCAGCGATACGCTGCGGGTGACCAGAAAACCCGCCAGCGAGGTACCAAAGAAGTTCGCCACGCCAAAGGCGAGCAGCGCCAGCGACAGCTGATTAAGGTTGAGCTGTGCAACGCCTTCCAGGAACGGACGCAGATAGGTGAAGAAAGCGAAGTGGCCGGTAAACATCATGATCACCGCCAGCATGCCCCAGCGCATCACGCCGATACGCAGGAGCGCCAGCACGCCGCCATTGCGGGCTTTGTTCTCTGCCGGCATGGCGGGCAGGGTAAAGAACTGCCACAGCAGTGCCACCGCACCCAGTCCGGCGGTCAGCATAAAGATGTTACGCCAGCCCACCACTCCGCCGAGATAGCTGCCAAGTGGCGTGGCGATAATCGTCGCCAGTGAGATGCCGCTGAAGACAATAGAGAGCGCACGCGGTACCTGGTCGGTGGGTACCAGGCGCATGGTGATGGCCGTTGAGAGCGTCCAGAAGCCGCCGATGGCCATTCCCAGCAGCACCCGCGCCAGCAGGATCACCGTCAGGTCAGCCGCAAACGCCACCATCAGCGCCGAAGCAATCAGCAATAGCGAAAACACCAGCATGACAATGCGGCGATCGATACGCCGCGTAACGCTGCCGGTGACCAGACTGGTAAACAGCGCCACCAGCGCGGTGATGGTGACGGTCTGTCCCGCCTGCCCTTCTGAAACGCCCAGACTGTGGGCCATTGGCGTCAACAGACTCACGGGTAAAAATTCGGCGGTAATCAGGCTGAACACCCCAAACGCCATAGCAAATACCGCGCCCCAGGCGGGACGGGTCGGCGAGGAAACCTCATCAGCCACTTCGGTTGTCAGACTCATGCTGCTTCTCCGGAAGATAAAAAAGTGAGTGTGAGCATAGAGTGGAGCGTCAGGACGATCTATGATGCTTACACCTTCATTTTTGATAATTCGTCCGGAATCGTATGAGCCACTATGGAGATCTGACCAGTGAGCTGCTGATGGGAATGCGTCTGTATGGCGTGAACTATCAGCGTATCGCGGTAAGCGCGCCGTTCGGGTTGCATTATGAGCATGCGCCGGGGCGGGCGCAGTTTCACTTTGTCGGGCGCGGCTCACTGCTGGTGCGCAGCGCCTCCGGCGAACTGTTTCAGCTCAACAGCGGCGATGCGCTGCTGGTGCCGCACGGTAAGCCGCACAGCCTGATCTCCAGTGAGGAGGCGGACTGCCAGTGTATTAAGAACATGGCGAGTAAGCCGATTTGCGACAGCGTCTGCGCGATTGCCGCACCGGAAGATGCCTGTGATGACGAGCACAGCGTGCTGCTGTTCAGCGCCTGCATGGCGTTTGAGCTTGGCGGTATGCAACCACTGATCACTACCATGCCGGATGTGATGCTGGTGAGTACCCTGCTGTCGCAGTACCCGGAGATTCAGCCGATTCTGGCGGCGATGGAGCGGGAGTCGCGCACCCGCCAGGCGGGATTTGCCGGAATTCTGTCGCGCCTGGCGGATGTGGTTGCCGCGCTGATAGTTCGCGGCTGGGTAGAGAATGGCTGCGGCCAGAGTAGCGGGCTGGTGCAGGCGATGCGCGATCCGCGTCTGAGCCAGGCGATTGCCGCGATGCATCGGGAGCCGGGCGAAAACTGGACGGTGGCGCGACTCGCCAGCGTGGCGGGCTGTTCGCGTTCGGTGTTCGCCGGACGTTTTCTCACGGCTACCGGCATGACGCCGCTGCGATATCTGACCGAGTTGCGGATGCGGCTGGCGGTGCAGCGGATCGTAAACAATGGCGAAGCGGTGGAAGCCGTGGCCTATCATCTCGGCTACGGCTCAATTGCGGCATTCAGTCGTGCCTTTAAGCGGATTGTCGGGCAATCGCCAGGGGCGCTGCGTACCGGACGCGAAGGCACGCAGGCGCTGGCCTCGTAATTTTTTCTCTTAACGAAACACGCTGATCGCTTCCACCAGCCGGTTAGCCTGATGGGTCATGCGACCTGACGCCTCGGCGCTTTCTGTCACGCGAGCGGCGTTCTGATGGGTGATGTCATCAAGATCTTCCACCGCTGAACTGACTTCGCTGAGCGCGGTCGCCTGTTCGGCCGTGGCGGCGCTGATCTGGGCGATCAGTGAGGTGACATTCTGCACCTGTGACACGATATCCTGCATCGTCCGGCCTGCTGCGCTGGCGTGCTCATTGCCCGACTGGACCCGGCTGCCGCTGGTTTCGACCAGCATTTTAATTTCGCTGGCGGCTTTGGCGCTGCGCTGTGCGAGGCTACGGACTTCGCCTGCCACCACCGCAAAGCCTTTGCCCTGCTCACCAGCCCGCGCCGCTTCTACTGCGGCGTTCAGCGCCAGTATGTTAGTCTGGAAAGCAATGCCATCGATAACGCTGGTAATATTGGCAATCCGCTTTGAACTGTCGGCAATTTCGCCCATCATGCCCATCATCTCGGTCATCACCTCGCCGCCTTTGCTGGCAGCGTGGCTGGTGCTGGCTGAGAGGCTATTCGCCTCGTGCGCGGTTTCGGTATTGCTCTTCACTGTGGCGGTCATTTCATTCATGGTGGCCGCGGTCTGCTGCACGTTGGCCGCTGCCTGCTCGGTACGGCGACTGAGTTCGTTGTTGCTGCGGGCGATGGCGTCGCTGGCACTCAGCACGTTGATCGCCTGACCGCTGACATCATCGACCAGCCAGCGGAACATCAATCCGAGCTGACCGATAGCGCGCAGTGTGACACCGACCTCATCAACGCGATCCATCTGCTCAACTTTGTGACTCGCACCGGTCGCCACGCTCAGCGCCTGTTTGCACATCCGCTCGATAGGGCGTGAAATCTGCTGCTCCAGCCACAGGCTGCTGAGCAGAAGCAGCCCAGCCATGCCTGCGGTAAAGCCAGCCAGTGCTGTGTGCGTCATGCCCAGCGCCCAGACGCCTGCCACCGAAAGGGGCAGTAACGCCAGCAGCGTACTGCGGATCCGCCAGCGCAGGGGCAGCGTTTTCAGAATGGAGGCGGAACGACGCCAGCCACTGCGAACCAGCAGGCCTTTGTAAAAACGTCGCCCTCTGGCCCGGCCTTCACGAAAATCCTGATAGAGCGTTTCGGTCTGACGTATTTCCTCTGCCGTGGGTTTGGTGCGTACTGACATATAGCCCTGCACTTTACCGTCGCGCACCACCGGAATGGCATTAGCCCGCACCCAGTAGTGATCGCCATTTTTACGGCGGTTCTTGACCAGCGCAGTCCAGGGTTCACCCTGTTTCAGCGTCGCCCACATGTCAGCAAACGCTTCTGGTGGCATATCGGGATGACGCACCATGTTATGCGGCTGGCCGTTGATCTCTTCGGCAGAGAATCCACTCGCTTCGATGAAGGCGTCGTTGGCATAGGTGATGTGGCTGTTGAGATCGGTGGTCGACATCAGTGTCGCATGATCGTCAAACTGATATTCACGCTGAGAGACAGGCTGGTTGTTACGCATCAAAAGTCCTTGAAGACCCGACGTCCTGCACGTGACAGTCTGCGTGTCAGCGTGAAAACGAGGGGCTGAGAGATAACGATTACCTTTTTTTATGTTTTCGGCATGCGTCCGCCTACTCTTTAGCGATTAAGTTAAATTACTGGCAATAAAAAAGCCGCTTTGCAGCGGCTTTCACATTTTTAGGTGATTATTCATCCGTTAGCCGGATTTCAGAATTCCGGCAGCCAGTCAGCTGAGGTCGACGTTTCGGGTGCCGAACCACCAGGTCAGCAGGAATCCGCCGACCCAGGCCACGATCAGTCCGGCCAGGTAAACCGCCATACCGGCGAAAATCCCCTGGCTGGAGGTCATCAGCGGCAGCGTGACCAGGCCGGAAGGTCCGAATACCGTATTCATTCCAACCGGCAAACCCAGCCACGCTACCAGCCCGATAAAGAAACCGCCCAGCGCGCCGCCACCGCAGGCAGTGATAAAGGGCTTGAGGCGCGGCAGCGTGACGCCGTAGATCAGTGGTTCTCCGACACCCAGCAGGCCGGGCACAATGGCACCTTTGATCTGCGCCCGCAGCAGCGCCCCTTTTCCGGCTTTGCACCACAGCGCCGCTGATGCGCCGACCTGACCTGCGCCCGCCATCGCCAGAATCGGGAACAGCGAGTTAAAACCCTGCGTTTCCATCAGCGCAAAGTAGACCGGAATAAAGCCCTGATGAATGCCGAACATCACCGCGATCAGGAACAGCCCGGCCAGCAGCGCACAGCCAAAGGGATTGTTATTGAGGTGGATAAACAGCCACGACATCCCCTTAAACAGTTCACCACCCAGCGGCATGATAAACAGATAGGTGATGGCCCCGGTAATCACCAGCGTAAACAGTGAAGTCAGGATCATATCGAGGTTGTCGGGAATGATTTTGCGCAGCTGTTTCTCAATCCCCGCCCCGATAATTGCCGCCATCAGCACGCCGATAATGTTGCCGCGCGGGTCGATCGTCAGGCCAAAGAAACTCTCCATGCCGCTGTAGTAGCCGGTGGTGGCCGTGGGCACATAGCCAAGCACAAACAGCGAAGCGATGATGGCACCATTGACGCCGCTGCCGCCAAAGGCTTTTTGCGCGTTGTAGCCAATCAGGATGCTGAGAAAGGTAAACAGCCCTTTGCCGAAGACCTTCATGTACGCCACGGTGTGCAGCAGCCAGGGCGCGTGGTCGCCGGGCACATTAAGGTGGAGGCTTTGCCCAATCAGCGTGGCAAATCCCAGCAGCAGTCCCGCGCCGATGAAGCCCGGAATCAGCGGGGTGAAGATGGTGGCGAAGCGCGACAGGAACTGATGCACGCCGCTGGTCTGCTTCGCTTTGAGCTGCTGCTTCTGTTGCGCTGCCAGCTGGCTAAGTTCTGCCGTTCCGCCCTGCGGTTCCGGCGCGGTATCGCCCTCTGTCAGCAGGCTCTGCATTCCCTCGGCCGCGGTTTGCGCTTTGCCCGGCCCCAGGACAATCTGAAACTGCGCCTCGCTATCGATAACGCCTAATACGCCCGGCAGACTTTTTAGCTGAGTCAGGTCGACCTGTTCCGGCTGATTGAGCGTCAGCCGAAGCCGCGTCATGCAGTGACCACAGGCCACGATATTTTGCGCGCCACCGACCGCCTGCAGGATGTCACGCAACAGTGCCTCGGTGATTTTCGCCATTAGCGTGCTCCCGCTGCCTGCAGCGCCTGACGGATAAAGCCCTGATGCTGACTGAGCAGCGCTTTCGCCTCATCGGCGGCCAGGTCAGCCAGCACCATCAGGATTGCGGTTTTGCAGTGTCCACCGCAGGCGGTGAGCGCGGCGCTGGCCGTTGCATCATCACAATCCGTGGCCTGCATGACGATGTTGACCTGGCGCTGCACCAGTTTCTGATTGGTCGCTTCCACATCAACCATCAGGTTGCCGTACACTTTTCCGCTACGGATCATTGACCCGGTGGTGAGCATGTTGAGCACCAGTTTTTGCGCCGTACCCGCTTTCATCCGTGAGGAGCCAGTGACCACTTCCGGGCCAACCACTGGCGTGAGCGCAATCGCGGCAACCTGCGACATGGCGCTGCCCGGATTACAGGTGAGCGACACGGTAGTTGCGCCAAGCTCGTTAGCGTAAGCCAGCGCGCCCAGCACATAAGGTGTGCGACCGCTGGCGGCGATACCGACCAGCACATCGTGGCGGCTGAAGTGGATATCCTTCAGATCCTGCGCACCCTGCTCCCGGTTATCTTCGGCATTTTCAACCGCCTGCAATATAGCGGTATGACCGCCGGCAATCAGGCCAATAACCTGCTCGCGGGGTGTACCAAAGGTGGGTGGGCATTCGCTGGCATCCAGGATGCCGAGTCGCCCGGAGGTGCCTGCGCCGCAATAGATCAGCCGTCCTCCAGCTTTAAATGCCGTGCAGATGGCGTCAACGGCGGTGGCGATCTGCGGCACGATGGCCTCAACCGCCAGTGCCACCTTTTTATCTTCATCATTAATGACGCGCAGCATCGCTTCGGTGGAGAGTTCATCAATGTTCTGGCTGGCCGGATTGCGGCCTTCGGTGATCATCTGGCTGAGGTCGAGTTTCATAGTGGGCTCCGCAAAGGAATAAATTATTCAAATTACCAAACATCATAACGAATGATTAATTCATTGGGTGAGATCTTTTTTCAATGGATGTGGAGTAAATCATGTTGCGGGGAGTGGGCGTGACAGCGTTGAGTTTAAGCAGGGTGACTGGTATACAGGGTTTAAATGCTGCGCATTCCGGTTTGGCCGCAGGGTCTGTGAGTAGCGTTGCCGGGAAATCGGAGCCGGTCAGAAAAGGTTCACCTGATCGTAAAGACGCATTCGTCATCTATGAGGCGAGTAAACCGGCGGCCGGGGGCCCAGGGAGGAGTTTACGCAGCCCGCCATTGTGTCCGACTGAACGGCACAAATGCTGGTCTTTGATTTCTGCATTATCGACCCTGTAGAACTAAGCCACACAAACAAAAAGGGCCCAACTTTCGTTGAGCCCTTCTTTACGCTAATGCTGTTCTCAACTTGCGGTCTGCGTCCGCAGTTGCAGCTCGTACTCTTTCGCCTGTTCGGCGTCGAACTGGTTTTCCCAGCGGGCAATCACCAGCACCGCCAGCGCGTTGCCGACCACGTTCAGCGCGGTACGCGCCATGTCCATGATGCGGTCAACACCGGCGATAAACGCCAGACCTTCCAGCGGAATGCCGACGCTGCCCAGCGTAGCCAGCAGCACCACAAACGAAACGCCTGGCACGCCAGCGATACCTTTCGAGGTCACCATCAGCGTCAGGACCAGCACAATTTCATCGGTCAGCGACAGATCGATGCCGTACAGCTGCGCAATAAAGATCGCCGCGATACTCTGATACAGCGTTGAACCATCCAGGTTAAATGAATAACCGGTCGGCACCACGAAGCTGGTGATCGCTTTCGGCGCGCCGTAGGCTTCCATCTTCTCCATGATGCGCGGCAACACGGTTTCCGAGCTGGACGTGGAGTAAGAGAGAATCAGCTCATCTTTCAGAATACGCATCAACGTAGTGATGCGCAGCTTACAGAAGCGCGCTACCCCGCCCAGCACCACAAAGGCGAAGAACAGAATCGCGGCGTAAACCAGCAGCACCAGCTTAGCCAGTGGCCACAGCGAGGCAAAACCGAAGTTAGCAATTGTCACCGCGATCAGCGCAAACACACCGACCGGCGCATAACGCATGATCATGTGCGTTACTTTAAACATCGCTTCAGAGATACCACGGAACAGGTTCACCAGCGGATCGCGCTGTTCTGACGGCAGTGACGACAGGCCTAAACCAAACAGCACCGAGAAAAAGATAATCGGCAGCATGTCGCCTTTTGCCATAGAGGCGAAAATATTCTGCGGGATCAGCGACAGAATGGTGGTCACCAGGCTATGCGGACCGCCCTGTACCTCTGCCGTTGTCGCTTCATATTTAGAGATGTCCACCGTTGCCAGCGTTGACATATCAATGCCGGTGCCGGGTTGAAATACGTTGGCCAGCGTAATACCGACTACAATGGCAATGGTGGTGATCACTTCAAAGTAGAGAATTGTTTTGACGCCGATGCGTCCCAGCTTCTTTGCATCACCCACGCCAGCGATGCCGACAATCAGGGATGAAATCACAATCGGTACCACAATCATCTTGATAAGATGAATAAAGATATCGCCTGCAGGACTGAGAATGTTGGTGACTAACCATTCACGATTGTCTGGCTGATTATGCAACACAGCACCCACAACGATGCCGAGCACCAGGGCTGTCAGAATCTGCCAGGCCAGGCTGATTTTAAAACCTTTCATAACGCGTAATTTCCTCAGTCAAAACCCGTTTCTCTCTACTGCGAAGGTGCAGAAGACAATACACACAGGGAGTGAGCAAAAAGCCCGGTAAATTAGAGGGTGTTTAGAAACAGCGCCTCGTATGAAAATCTGATGATTCCCATACCCATTTTCAGACGCGGTCTGAGTTGATACCTGCAGAACAGGGGCGAGATAAGTACCATTTTCACTGTGGTAAATGCAACCCCTGGCAGATCCGATTAAAAGTTAGCCAGCTAAGTAGCATAAAGTGCTGCCAGCGTTAAAAATCCCTAACCTGCTGTTATGAAAAGTAATACTTAGATGAATTTCCGCATAGCTATGCAAAGTGGGTTAAAAACGCGTCAGGCGCGTTTGCTTGCTTTTTATCCAGCCCAATCCCGAGTGATACCCCTTCTTAATTCCCCATCGCCGCCAGAGAGTTAACCGGAAATATCAGAACGGCTTCACGCTTCTCCCGAAGAGGTTTATCTCGTGATCTGTGGCGCAAAAAAGAAACAAAGCTATGGCACAGGCTTCAATTAACCATTGATTGACATATCATTAACATCTTCTAGGAGATCCGCTATGAGCCAAAATCACATTCATCCCGTTCCAGAGAACATTGCAGCAAACACCCTGATTACGGCTGAACAGTACCAGGCGATGTATCAGCATTCTGTCGACGATCCAGACAGTTTCTGGGGCGAACAGGGCAAAATCCTTGACTGGATTAAGCCTTACAGCAAGGTGAAAAATTGCTCGTTTACGCCAGGTAACATTAACATTCGCTGGTACGAAGATGGCACGCTCAACCTGGCGGCAAACTGCCTTGACCGCCATTTAGCAACGCGCGGCGATCACCCGGCGATTATCTGGGAAGGCGACGACGCCAGCGAAAGCAAAACTCTGACCTTCCGCCAGCTGCATACTGAAGTCTGTCGCTTCGCCAATGTGCTTGAGTTGCTGGAAGTAAAAAAAGGCGACGTGGTGGCAATCTACATGCCGATGGTGCCGGAAGCGGCGGTGGCGATGCTGGCCTGTGCCCGTATCGGTGCCGTTCACTCCGTGATCTTTGGCGGCTTCTCACCGGAAGCGGTCGCTGGCCGCATCGTCGACTCCAGCGCCTCGCTGGTCATTACCGCCGATGAAGGGATCCGCGCCGGTCGCAGCATTCCGCTGAAGAAAAATGTCGATGACGCGTTAAAAAACCCGAATGTCACCAGCGTGAAAAACGTGGTGGTGTTCCAGCGCACCGGTAAAGATGTGGGCTGGGTTGAAGGCCGCGATCGGTGGTGGCATGACCTGATGCGGGACGCCAGCACCAATCACTCTGCAGCCGAAGTCGGCGCGGAAGATCCGCTGTTTATCCTTTATACCTCCGGCTCCACCGGCAAACCCAAAGGCGTGCTGCATACCACAGGCGGTTATCTGGTCTATGCCGCCACCACCTTTAAGTTCGTCTTTGATTACCATCAGGATGACATCTACTGGTGCACCGCTGATGTCGGCTGGGTAACAGGACACAGCTATCTGGTTTATGGCCCGCTGGCGTGTGGTGCCACCACGCTGATGTTTGAAGGGGTGCCGAACTGGCCAGCGCCGAGCCGCATGGCGGAAGTGGTCGATAAACATAAAGTCACCCTGCTCTATACCGCACCCACCGCCATCCGTGCGCTGATGGCGGAAGGGGATAAGGCCATTGAAGGTACCGATCGCAGCAGCCTGCGCATTATGGGATCGGTCGGTGAGCCCATTAACCCGGAAGCCTGGGAGTGGTACTACAAGAAAATCGGCAACAGCCGTTGCCCGATAGTGGATACCTGGTGGCAGACCGAAACCGGCGGCTTCATGATCACGCCGTTGCCGGGTGCGACCGAGCTGAAAGCGGGTTCCGCCACCCGGCCGTTCTTTGGCGTGCAGCCCGCGCTGGTAGATAACGAAGGTCAGCCACAGGAAGGTGCCTGTGAAGGCAATCTGGTGATCACCGAGTCCTGGCCGGGACAGGCGCGCACCCTCTTTGGCGACCATGACCGTTTCGAGCAGACCTACTTCTCTACCTTTAAAAACGTCTACTTCAGTGGTGACGGTGCCCGTCGCGATGAAGATGGCTACTACTGGATCACCGGACGTGTCGACGACGTGCTCAACGTCTCCGGTCACCGTCTTGGCACTGCCGAAATTGAATCGGCGCTGGTGTCGCATCCTAAAATTGCCGAAGCGGCCGTGGTCGGGATTCCGCACAGCATTAAAGGCCAGGCGATTTACGCCTATATCACGCTGAATCATGGCGAAGAGCCGTCGCCGGAGTTGTACACCGAAGTGCGCCAGTGGGTCCGTAAAGAGATTGGCCCGATAGCCACACCGGATGTGCTGCACTGGACTGACTCACTGCCGAAAACGCGGTCCGGCAAAATCATGCGCCGTATTCTGCGCAAAATTGCCACCGGCGATACCAGTAACCTGGGTGATACCTCGACCCTTGCCGATCCTGGCGTCGTCGAAAAACTGCTTGAGGAGAAACAGTCGATCAAAATGCCTTAAACGCATGCTGTCCGGCGGGAAGATCGCTTCCCGCCACACCCGCCCTACGCAGTCTGTTTCGGTAGTCACAACTATTATAACCAGCTGAATCCGCGCCCTGTCGTGAGATTCTCGCGTGCAAGCCCTCTGGAGAAAATGTGATGAATGACGCCCTTTCGAATCAGGATGCAATCAATCAGCAGATTGAACGTAATCCCCGTTTTCATGAGTTAGTCCGTAAACGCCAGACGTTCGCGACGCTGCTGTCGCTGATCATGCTGGTGCTCTATGTTGGCTTTATCCTGCTGATTGCCTTTGCTCCCGGCTGGCTCGGCACGCCGCTGCATGCCGGCACTAACGTCACCCGCGGTATCCCGATTGGTGTCGGGCTGATTGTGATGTCGTTTGTGCTGACCGGCGTCTATGTCTGGCGCGCCAACGGTGAGTTTGACCGTTTAACCAAAGCGATCCTCAGTGAGGTGAAATCATGACTCGTCTCACTTTATGGCTGCTGGCCTTAATGTTGCCGTTTTCAGCGCTGGCCGCTGATGCGATCACCGGTGCGGTGCAGCGCCAGGCAACCAACTATCAGGCGATTATCATGTTTACGATTTTCGTCGGCGCTACGCTGGGAATTACTTACTGGGCGTCAAAGCGAACCCGATCGCGTAACGACTACTACACCGCTGGCGGCAATATCACCGGCTTCCAGAATGGCCTGGCGATGGCGGGTGACTTCATGTCAGCGGCTTCGTTCCTGGGCATTTCAGCGCTGGTTTACACCTCAGGCTATGACGGACTGATCTACTCGCTCGGCTTCCTGGTCGGCTGGCCGATGATTCTGTTTTTAATCGCCGAGCGGCTGCGCAACCTGGGCCGCTACACCTTTGCCGATGTCGCCTCCTATCGTTTGAAGCAGATGCCGATTCGTACCCTGTCAGCCTGCGGTTCGCTGGTGGTAGTGGCGCTCTACCTGATCGCGCAGATGGTGGGTGCCGGTAAACTTATCCAGCTGCTGTTCGGCCTGAACTACCATGTTGCGGTGATTCTGGTCGGCATTCTGATGGTGATGTATGTGCTGTTTGGCGGCATGCTGGCGACCACCTGGGTGCAGATCATCAAAGCGGTGCTGCTGCTATTTGGTGCCTCCTTTATGGCAGTAATGGTGATGAAGGCGGCCAACTTCAGCTTTAACACGCTGTTCACTGAGGCGATGGCGGTTCATCCCAAAGGCATCGCGATTATGCAGCCTGGCGGGCTGGTCAAAGATCCTATTTCGGCGCTGTCGCTGGGGCTGGGGTTGATGTTTGGTACGGCAGGTTTACCGCATATTCTGATGCGCTTCTTCACCGTCGCGGATGCCAAAGAGGCGCGTAAAAGCGTCTTCTGGGCCACCGGCTTTATGGGCTACTTTTACTTCCTGACCTTTATTATCGGCTTCGGTGCGATTCTGCTGGTGGGTGCGAACCCGGCCTTTAAAGATGCCAGCGGCGCGCTGATTGGCGGCACCAATATGGCGGCAGTACATCTGGCTAACGCAGTTGGCGGCAGCACCTTCCTGGGCTTTATCTCTGCGGTTGCCTTCGCCACGATTCTGGCGGTGGTCGCGGGCTTAACCCTGGCGGGCGCGTCGGCGGTGTCGCATGACCTCTACGCCAGCGTCTATCGTAAAGGCCAGGCGAGCGAGAAAGATGAGCTGCGGGTGTCCAAAATCACCGTGCTGGCGTTGGGTGTGGTGGCGATTGCGCTGGGTATTCTGTTTGAGAAGCAGAACATCGCCTTTATGGTCGGGCTGGCCTTCTCGATTGCGGCCAGCTGTAACTTCCCGATCATCCTGCTGTCGATGTACTGGTCAAAACTCACCACGCGCGGCGCGATGGTAGGCGGCTGGCTCGGTCTGCTGACCGCCGTTATCCTGATGATCCTCGGCCCGACCGTGTGGGTACAGGTGCTGGGCAACGCCACGGCGATTTTCCCGTATGAGTATCCGGCGCTGTTCTCGATGGTGGTGGCTTTTGTCGGCATCTGGCTTTTCTCCATTACCGACCATTCGCAGCAGGGCGCAGAAGAGCGTTCCCGCTTCCGCGCGCAATTTATTCGCTCGCAGACCGGCACCGGTATTGAACAGGGCAAGGCGCACTGATTGTGGCTTTTCGTTCATAACGATCAGGCAATAAAAAAGGGCGACTACCTGGGGAGTCGCCCTTTTCTTTCACGCAACAGAATCAGAAGCGCAGTGATGCCCCCACGTAAGGGCCATCGACCAGCACGTTATCTTTACGTCCATCTTTGTTGTTCAGTTCGATGTACTGATAACCCACACGCAGGTTAAGCAGTGAAACCGGCGTGAAGCTCAGGCCGCCAGCGGCTTCCTGATAGCTGTCGAGCTGATCGGTGAACGACTCTGGCGCATAATAATATTCACCATACAGGCCCCACATGCTGTTCAGGCTGTAGTGTGCTGCACCGCCCACCGCCACCGCAAATCCATCTTTTCCATCTTCCGGATGGGTAAAGATCGCTTTTGCGGTCGGTGCCAGACGCAGCGGCCCGAAGTCAACGTTGTAGCCCAGACCGGCACCGTAGGTGCTGCCATCATGGTCGCTACGCAGCCAGTTACCTTTCAGAAACAGACCGGGTGTAGTGGTGCCCAGACCCAGATTCAGGTTGGTATTGTGTTCGCTGACATCAACACTACCTTCAATCGCCTGAGCGGCACCGCTCAGTAAAACCAGCCCGAGGGCGCTCCCGGTAACAAGATGCTTAAACATGATTCCACTCCGTGAAGGACAATTAATTCGGCCGCAAGGTTAACAGCCTGAAACGGGGAGACAACAAAATCCGGGAAACTTTACGTAAAAATACGTGTCGCGTTCAGAATTGCAGCTGTCTCTGCGCAACGCAGTGTAGACTATATTGTCCACATCAGGTGTCCAATCACCGGGGCCAGTATAACGGTCACCACCCCCGAGAGCATCATGACCAGGCTGGCGACGACGCCCTCCTGCTGCCCAAGCTGATAAGCGCGAGCGGTGCCGGCACCGTGTGACGCGGCACCAAAGCCTGCTCCTTTCGCCACCCCCTGCTTAATCGCGATGCGCAGAAACAGCACGTCACCCACTGCCATGCCAAACACGCCAGTGATGACCACAAACAGCGCCACCAGATCGGGCTGACCGCCAATCGGCCCGGCTGCGGCCAGCGCAAAAGGCGTAGTAATGGAACGCACGGCCAGACTGCGCTGGATTGACTCCGGCAGGGTTAGCAGCCGCGCCAGCCAGACCGAACTGCAGACGGCGACCAGCGTGGCGGTCAGAACGCCCGCGCTCAGAGAGAGCCAGTGGCGCTTTATAATCGCTACGTTCTCATAGACCGGCACCGCAAACGCCAGCGTCGCCGGTCCCAGCAGCCAGAGCAGCCAGTGGTTTTCTGCAATGTAATCCTGCCAGCTGATGTGGGTCAGCAGCAGCAGCGCCACCAGTACCAGCGGCGTCATCACCAGCGGCATTAACAGCAGCGTACGCCAGCGGCGGTAAAGCCGTTTATTCAGCGCATACACCAGCAGCGTAACCGCTACACACAGCAGGCTGAGCAGAAAATCACGCATGAGGATCCTGCTTACGCGCGGCGCGCGCGACTTCATACTGATAGAGCCGGTCCACCACCCAGGCGGTGGAAGCCAGCACCAGCAGCGTACTGACGCCAATCACTACGCAGATACGCCAGCCATCGACGCGCAGCAGATCGCCATAATTTACTACCGCCACCACCGCCGGGATAAAGAACAGCAGCATCTCGGCCAGCAGCCAGCGCGATCCGGCTTTTACCCAGTTCAGCGGCACAACCCGCGTCACGATTAAGGTCAGCAGCAGCAGCATCCCGACGATATTGGCGGGCAGCGGCAGCTTCAGCCAGCTCACCAGCCGGTCGCTGGCGATAAACAGGCCGATATAGAAACCCAGCTGAAGCGGCAGGCTGAGCCATTGCACTGCACGGATACTGCGTGGAGTGAGCGCTAACGCCATCACCTTGTCTCCCCCGATTAAAGTGATGTCACAGTATAAATCGTCAACAGAAGGTGAAAAAAATGAATTAAAATTATCGCAATCATGCCTGAAAGGAATAGTTATGGATGTCCGCGCCCTGCGCTACTTTACTGAAGTGGTCCGCCAGCAGAGCTTTACCCGTGCGGCGCAAAAGCTGTTTGTGACGCAGCCGACCATCAGCAAAATGCTGCGTCAGCTGGAGGAGGAACTGGGCTGTACGCTGATCCTGCGGGATGGCCGTCGCCTGCACCTCACCGACAGCGGGCAGGCGGTTTATCAGCGCGGCCTGGCAATCCTGCAGGAGTTTCATCAGCTTGAGGCGGAGATTGGTGACATCAACCAGCTCAAAACCGGTGAGCTGCGACTGGGTATTCCGCCGATGGTCGGTATGCAGATCGCCGGATCGATTTCCGCGTTTCGCCGCCGCTATCCCGGTGTGAAGCTGAAAATCTCTGAATTCGGCGGTCTGACCGTACAGCAGGCGGTGCTGGCGGGCAGTCTGGATATCGCTCTGACCGCGCTGCCGGTCGATGCCGAGCTGCCGCTGAATACCCTGCCCCTGATGCATCATCCGCTCTGCGTGCTGCTGCCGCGCCGCCCGGCGTGGCTCAGCCGCCAGCAGATAGGACTGGCAGAGCTGGCAGAGCACCCGTTGCTGATTTTCAATGAGGAGTTTTCACTGAATCGTCAGCTGATGCAGGCGTTTCAACGGCTCAGCCTGACGCCAACGGTGGCAGTGCGCAGCGGTCAGTGGGATTTTCTGGCGGCAATGGTGCAGGCGGAGATGGGGCTGGCGATTCTGCCGGAGCCGATCTGTCAGCGGCTGGATAAGCAGTCGCTATTGTGGCTGCCGCTGGCGTCGGAGCTGAAATGGAGTCTGGGATTGATCTGGCGGGAAGGGAGTTATCTGTCACGCAGTGCGCAGGCGTGGATCAACTGTTGTCGCGAACACTGGCCGGATGAACCGCCGCGCCTGTCGGTGTGAAAAGCTGGCACGCCCGCATGAATCCACAGGCGTGCCAGCCAGGGCTTACTCTTCTTTTTCGATCAGCAGTGTTTCCAGAAGATCCAGGTCGTGCAGCAACTTCTGCATCGTCTCATTGGAGATCTGCTGGGTGGCGCGCAGATGATAGACCTCTGCACGTTCGGCACGCAGCCCGGTCAGGCGGAAACGACGCTCAAGGTTCTCAGCAAACAATGCATGTTCAAGATCATTCTTGCCTTCGGCGCGGCGACGTAAGTTGCCAATCACGCGCAGACTGACCTCTTTCAGCAGTTCCGGATCGATGTTCTCTTCTGACTCATTCTCGAGCCGCTCTTCCATCTTGTGCAGGCTCTCAATCGCTGCACCAGCCATCACCGCACGGGCATTCTGCAGCTCACGGCGATGTGCACCTTTGTCGATACTATCAATGCCGCGCAGCAGAATTGGCAGGATCACTACCCCTACCAGCAGCGAGAACAGAATCACGCCTGTGGCGATAAACACCAGCTCATAACGCGCCGGGAAAGGCTCGCCGTTGGTCAGGAACAGCGGGATAGAGAGCACACCGGCCAGGGTGATTGCTCCGCGTACCCCGGCAAACGAGGCGATCAGCAGTTCACGCAGCGAGTAGTTTGAAAACTCCAGCGGCTTCTTCTTCAGCAGGCGTTTGCTGAAGCGCTGCATAATCCACAGCCAGCCAAAGCGCACGATCATCAGCGCGGCATAGACCAGCCCGATATCGGCGAACAGCATCCAGAGTTCCACATTCGGGTCGGCCTGCGCCTGGTCGATCGAGGTCTGCAGAATGTCCGGCAGCTGCAGGCCCAGCATCAGGAAGACCATGCCGTTGAACACGAACTCCAGCATCTGCCAGACACTGTTGGCACGCAGCCGCATCGCCAGCGGAGCCTGACGAATAATGCCGGAACGGGTGATGGTCATACCGGCCGCGACCGCTGCCAGGATGCCTGAGACGCCCAGATGTTCGGCAATCAGATAAGAGGCGAATGGCAGCAGCAGCAGCAGCACGGTCTGTGTCGCCGGGTCATCCCCGCTCCAGCGGCTGAGCAGGCGCAGCGATTTACCGTACAGCCAGCAGATCGCCACACCGGCAATCAGGCCGCCTACCGCGACTTTCAGGAACTCAACGCTGGCACCGCCCCAGGTAAACACCATGGTGCCCATGGCGACGGCGACGGCAAACTTCAGTGATACCAGGCCCGAAGCATCATTCATCAGGGCTTCACCCTGCACAATCGACATAATCTTCTTGGGAATGCGACCTTCACCGACAATGCCGGAGAGTGCCACGGCATCGGTCGGCGACAGCACCGCCGCCAGCGCAAAGGCGGGGATTAGCGGGATCCCCGGCACCAGCCAGTAGATCAGATAGCCGATGCCGATCACGGTAATCAGCACCAGCGCCAGCGCTAAGCCGATGATTTCTCGACCATGATGCAGGAACTCACTGATCGGCGTTTTCCAGCCATCTGCGAACAGCAGCGGCGGGATGAACAGCACCAGAAACAGTTCCGGATCAAAGTCGACATGCAGACCAAATGTTGGCCAGGCCAGCATCGCACCTACGGCGATCTGCACCAGCGGCAACGGGATCTGAAAAGGGAGAATGCGGGCCGCGACGCCAGAGAGCGACACGACCAGCGTCATGATGAGAATAGTAAAAAAGATTTCCATGCTTTCCTTAGGCGTCGTTTCTTTCAATCATTGGTTAAGCGCTAAAGTGTAAAACAAACTGCATTGAAGGTTGTCAGCTACGCGTGCGCCGGGCGGGAAAAAAGTGAAAAATTCCGGACGCGCAGCCGCACGCCCGGTTGTACAGTCAGATTGCCCAGCCACCGGCGTAAAATGCCACCAGCGCGACGGCAATGATCACGGTACCGACGTTGAGCTTACGCCATTCACCGGCGAACAGACGCCCCACCACGAGGCTGGCGAAACCGATCATGATGCCGGTGACGATGTTGCAGGTGAGCACGATAATCACCGCCGTGAGTAGCCCAGACATCGCATCGACAAAATCACTGAAGTCCACTTTTGCCACATTACTGAGCATCAGCAGACCCACATACATCAGTGCAGGTGCGGTAGCGTAAGCCGGAACCAGATAAGCCAGCGGCGACATAAACAGGATAGCGAGAAACAGCAGGCCCACCACAATTGCGGTCAGGCCGGTTTTGCCCCCCGCCGCTGTCCCTGCCGCCGATTCAATATAGACCGCAGCCGGTGACGCGCCCACCAGACCCGCGAACAGGCTGCTGACGGAGTCACTGGTCAGCGCACGACCGCCATTGATAATCTGGCCCTGTTTATCCAGCAGATTGGCCTGCCCTGCGACCGCACGAATGGTACCGGTGGCGTCAAAAACCGCCGTCATCACCAGTGCCAGCACGCTGGGCAGTACTACAGGCTGTAGCGCCCCCATAATGTCGAGGCTGAACAGCAACGACTGACCGCTGGCGTCACGCAGGCTCGGCAGGGCAAACAGTCCCTGATATGTCACCGACGGGTCAAAGATCAGGCCGAGCAGCGAAATAGCGATAATCGTCAGCAGGATGCCGCCCGGTACCCTGCGCTTCTCCAGTCCGATAATCGCGGCCAGTCCCAGCAGTGTCATCATCACCGGGAAAGTGGTGAAGTGACCCAGCGCCACCGGCAGGCCCGGAGCCGGATTTTTTACCACCAGACCCACGCCGTCAGCGGCGATGAGCAGCAGAAACAGGCCAATCCCGACGCCGGTGCCGTGCGCCACGCCCATCGGCAGGTTACGCAAAATCCAGGCACGAATGCCGGTCACGGAGATCAGGGTAAACAGCAGGCCCATCAGGAACACTGCGCCCAGCGCGACCGGCACGCTGATGTGCTGACCCAGCACCAGGCTGAAAGCGGTAAAGGCGGTCAGGGAGATGGCGCAGCCAATGGCCATCGGCAGATTGGCCCACAGCCCCATAAGGATGGAACCAAAGCTGGCGACCAGACAGGTGGCGACAAACACGGCGGAGGGGGAAAAACCGGCTTTGCCCAGCATTCCCGGTACCACGATGACGGAGTAGACCATCGCCAGGAAGGTAGTGAGTCCGGCCAGAATTTCCTGGCGCACGCTGCTGCCGCGCGCCGAGATCGAGAACCATGCGTCCAGTTTTCCACTGGCCGGGCGTGATTCAGTTGACATAGTTGAGCCTCAAAAATTTTTGTTGTGTGGATCGCTCTGCGACCATCGCTGTCCCTGGAATAAGCGGGTAGACGGCGTCACTGTCGGGATTAACCCATCAGGCAAACGTTTACCTTGCCGCAGATAATTAGCCCTCAAAAGCAGCCAGATAAAAAGGCATGCGATTATCCGGCGTTTAGCGCCACGTTTTCAACTCTAAGAGGGAGATTCTTTGGCATAAAGAAAGATTGGGCGCAGGAGGCTGGCAGACGCCCGACGGAAGCCAGCCTGAAACGCTGAGGCCATAAAGTTAATGTCATATAAAGGCAGGATTCGCACCGGCGCAGTCGGGATGAGACAGGATGCGCCGGCGGAGAGAGGATTAACCTGGCAACGAAAGCTCGCCGCCCTGCGCAATCGCGCGTTGCCAGGCGGCGCGCTGCTGCACCGTCTGCAACCATTTCTCTGTGGCAGGCATCCGATCCAGTCCGCCACGCCGCGCCAGTGCCAGCAGCGGAAAGCTCATCTGGATATCCGCAATGGTAAAACGCTCACCGGCAAACCACGTATTGGCTGCCAGATGCTGTTCGATCATCTGCCTGTGCGGCTTTAGCTGTTTATCCAGGAATGCCTTCTGCACCCCTTTGCCAAATGCCGCGCCGACCGGACGCAGCAGCCAGGGCACCGGCGCTTTGCCCATCTGACCGAAGATCAGTTTCATCACCAGCAGCGGCATCAGCGAGCCTTCGGCGTAGTGCAGCCAGTAGCGGCACTGTAACCGTGACGCCTCATCACTCACTTTCAGCCTGAATTCGTGATCATATTTCTCTTCAAGGTATTCGAGAATGGCCCCCGATTCTGCTACCACCTGGTTCCCGTCAGTAATGACCGGCGATTTTCCCAGTGGATGTACTTTTTTTAGCGCCTCCGGGGCCAGCATGGTCGGTTCGCGTTGATAGCGTTTAATCTGGTACGGCACTTCCAGCTCTTCCAGCAGCCACAGCACCCGATGCGAGCGCGATTTCTCAAGATGGTGAACGGTGATCATCATGATTCCCTGTGTGTTGACCTTCACCAAGTATAGACGTCACTCCACAGCCGGATGTTTATCATCCTGCTCCGGGTCAAGCAGCACCGCACCTGAGCCCTGCTGACCCAGCCGGTCGCCGGGATTACGCAGCGGACAGTCGCGCATCGACAGGCAGCCGCAACCGATACAGCCATCCAGGTCATTGCGCAGGCGGGTAAGAGTTTCAATGCGTTTATCCAGCTCTTCGCGCCAGTGCTGAGTCAGCGCATCCCATTCCGTCGTCGACATGCGCTTATCTGGCGGAATGTGGTCGAGACTGTCACTGACCGTCGCCAGCGGGATGCCAATGCGCTGAGCAATCTTGATGATCGCCACGCGTCGCAGCACATCGCGGCTGTATCGGCGCTGATTGCCGCTGTTGCGGGTGCTGAAAATGAGGCCTTTGGTTTCATAAAAGTGCAGCGCCGAGACCGCCACACCGCTGCGGCGCGCCACTTCCCCGGGTGTTAAGACCGGTTTTGGATAGTTACGTTCTTTTTTCATCAGACCCTTTACCTAAAGTTAACTTGAGGAATTATACTTCTTCTCCGTTGAAACCCCTAAACTCCCATTACCCCTTATTAAGCACCAGAAGGATGAGGCCATGATGCAAGAAGAGATCATTCATTCCCTGACGGACTGGATTGACCAGAACCTCGATAAGAGCCTGTCGATTGATGAGGTTGCGGCAAAATCAGGCTATTCGAAATGGCACCTGCAGCGTATGTTCCGTTCCGTGACGAAACAGACGCTGGGTGGCTATATTCGTGAGCGCCGCCTGACGCTGGCCGCAGAAGCGCTATCGCAGACACAGCGTCCGGTGTTTGATATCGCGATGCAGTATGGCTATGACTCGCAGCAAACTTTTTCACGGGTGTTTCGTCGTCAGTTTTCACAGACCCCGACCGCTTACCGCCACACCATGCGACGCCAGGCGATTCAGCGCCCTCGCCTGCTGAGTTTCGGTTGTAACGATCCGATCAACAGCTTTACCCAGCGCACGACCGGCGAGTGCTGCCCGGTCCGTTAATTCTTCGCTGCGCCCGCTCCGGGCGCATCTGTCTGATTTCCCCGCCGTTCTTCTTCTACTGCTCATTTTTTCTGCACACCACTACCATACAAGAGTCAAATTTTGTTCAAAATTTAAAATCGGGTGATATAATGTGACCCAAGTCACACTTTGAACCTGGGTTGACGGCAAAAAAGTCCTACCTGACACACTTTTTTGTCGCCGGTGATGTCCGCAGATTGTCAGGAATACTTACTGATAGTGAGGTCCGGCCGATGGCTACGTTAACCGCCAGTTTTCTTGTTATGCGTTGGGAACTGCTGAGCGCAATCATGATGTTTTTTGCCAGCACCCTGAAAACCAAACTTCGTCAGGATAGCCGTCACGTGATGGCCTTTATGTGTGGCGGGATTGGTTTAGGCATGACCTGCTGGTTTGTTACCGGTCTGATGGGCATTACCCTGAGCATGGAAAACGTACATAACTTCGTGGAAATCTCAAAGCACGCCTTTATCGATGCGATGAGCCAGGCGCCTGCTGACTGGCCGATGCCCTGATTTTTACGCATAAAAAACCCCGCTTAGCGGGGTTTTTTATATTGCTGTGTGAACTTAAATTTTCTTCAACATGGCAGGAATATTAACATCCTGCACTGTAACGCCCGGGCTCTGCGTTCCGCGGCGGTCCTGAATCCACATATCTCCCATCATCTGGTTTAAACCACGATCTAATCCGGTAACCAGCCCTGCACCTGGGGTGAAGGTCAGTTCGCCAAAGTAGATATGCTCGTCATGGATATACCAATCCACACGCACGTAGTCGAAATCGCTGGCCAGCTTCTTGCTCAGTTCGAGCGCATGTTCCAGTGACGGCATAATCGGTGACACATCCAGCCCGGTATCGCGAATCTTGTGATAGGCCTCATTGAGGTTATTCACGTAGAAGTTCATCGACAGCAGCGGCTGGCAGCGGTTGTAGATTACCTGCAGCACATATTCGAACCTGCCATCACGCTTGTTGAACATATGGAATTTGTAATCGATCGGCGCGCTTTTGCCATCACCAATGTACTTCTCAACCAGGATGCGTGGCTTGATGTAGCGGTAGTGAATCTCGCGCGCTTCATTGGCGAAATCGGTCTTCAGCCAGCGATAGCAGTCATGAATGATCTGCTGCTTGCGCAACGCGTCCGGCTCTTCCAGCAGTATTTCTACCATGTTGGAGGCGTGGTTCGGCTTGATCACCGTTCCCTTCCAGCAAGGCAGGCTGTTCAGCGTGGTCGGGTCAGTGGTTTCGTGTACCAGCGGGATCAGGTACTCATTACCGATTTTTTCAGCAATGAATTCGCGTACCGAGTACTTATCTGACAGACGACCGTAGTTCTGGTAATCGCCGAAGATAAACTTACGGTACAACACCTTCTCGTTGAACACTTTTGGCTGACGCAGATTGGGCAGCTTTCTGAACTTATGGAAGTAGTAGATGCGGTCCTGATAAGCCCAGGGCATCTTCTTGATAAAGTACTGCACACTTTTTCTGAGTTCTTCTTTCAACTTGAGCATATCTGACCTCATTTGTATGTTTTGTAGTTGAGTGAGGAAACCTGAATCTTTTGAATGACGCCGTTTTTAAAGAAGTAATTCATTACGGTCAGGGACAAAAGTTCTGAAAGGAAAACGCTCCACGCGGCCCCCATGATGCCGTGACCCTGGATCAACCACCAGGAGAGCGGCAGACTGATGACCATCAGGCAGATGATTTTCCTCAGCAAGTAGTTAAATCCTCCCTCTTTGACCATGTAGCGATACGCTACGGTCCCCATTGCCGAAAAGCTGGTCGCTATCGACAGCAACGTAATGAGACTTCCTGACTGTGTGTATTCCGGTCCGTACAACGCGATGATGATTTGCTCGCCGTAAAGCGAAATGACAAGCAGCATCAGCAATGAAACCGCCATAACGTAGCCATTGAGCCGGGCAGCCAGCTTAATGGCGACCTCGCCGCGCTCCCTGAAGATTTCAGTGAAGCAGGAGGTGATAAGCGCAACCGGGATAAAAATCCAGGAGGCGGAAATAGTATTCGCCGCCGCAAAGAGACCGAGGTCGCGCGCAGGCGCCGTGCCTGCCAGAAACATCTGCGCCGCTTTGACCTGCACCGAGATAAAGATGCTGGAGATCGCCAGCGGCAGACCGGCATACATCAGATAGCGCAGATAGGCGGTGCGCTTTTCGCGCGGTGGCATCTGATCCTGGTGGTCCTGATAGAAGTTGTGACGCTTGATCAGGTAAGGCACCAGTGTCACGGCAACAATCGACAGCGTCAGCCAGAGCGGATTAAGACGCAGCCAGGCCACGGTAAAGCTGATGCCGAAACTCAGCAGCATGCCCACAGCGTTAGCGATAGTGTTAAGACGCGAGGCAAGACGCGCGTTGTTATAAACGCTGAAGGTGTCCTGGGTGACAAAAACCGAGGCAACAAATGAGGCCAGTGCAAACGCCAGGAAGTTTTCCTGCATGTTGTACCAGACCCAAATTAAGACTGGCACCGAAGTGACCAGCAATAGCACCATGCGCAGCGTACGGGCGATGGTCATCAGTCGAAGACCTTTCGACGCATTTTTGCTGACGCGCTTAAACAGAATAGTTTCGGTGCCAAAGATTGCGACGGTTTGCACCATTGCAAAAAGTGAAGTAGAAAACGCCATCTGGCCAAACACCGTTGGACCAAAGGATTTAGCCACGTAAGACGTCACAAAAATGACGCCAAAAACGGAGATGATCTTCTCAGACATCATCCAGGCGGCATTAGACATTACGCTCAATTTCATCGACTCTTCCTTAGTATTACTCAACTACAACCGCTTCGGTACAACATCCCTGTAACGAATTAATAAGCGCTCAGTGGGCCTGGCGAAAATGTATGACTTCAGACCAAGCTGGTCCGAAAATTGAGATGTAAATCATGATCCGGAGAGTGAATTCAGGATAATTCTTATTATAAATGGCGCGAATCACTTCAAATGGAAACGATTTCAGGCTGAAAATAAAACAACCTTAAAGAGCTATACCGGCATATTAATCAAGTCGGCGTAGCTAAATATCCAGTGTACGTAGAATTTTTTCGTATTTTGGATGCGATGAATTTATAACAAAAACCCGCTTCCAGGAAGGCACGCTCCCCGGATAAGAATAAAATAAGATTTATCCCATGATGATATTTCTTCTAAATATCTTAATTTAGGCTTCGCAATTCAATTCGCGCACTTTAATACTGCCTTAATAAAATCTTACAGTGCCAGAAATTATTAAAGTCATTCTCATCCATTAATCGATAAGAAAGGTAAGAGCATTTATGAGAAAGTCACGATACAGCGAAGATCAAATCACAAATGCCATTAAAGCTTCTGAATCGGGCGTGAAAGTCAGAGAGATTTGTGAAGAGTTAGGCATCTCTGAAGCCACGTTCTATAGCTGGAAAAAGAAGTTTTCTGGGTTGTCTTCGGAAGAAGGCAGAAAAATCAAGGAGCTGGAAGAAAAA
The DNA here is from genome assembly GCF_025153065.1 of Pantoea sp. XY16. NCBI lineage: Bacteria > Pseudomonadati > Pseudomonadota > Gammaproteobacteria > Enterobacterales > Erwiniaceae > Pantoea > Pantoea sp. XY16. The sequence continues at coordinate 258,856 of NZ_JANZNP010000007.1, forward strand.
CTGCAGAATGTCACACGTGAACTGCAGACGCTCAACTCGGACAAAGAGATGCTGCAGAGCGTTCTGAAGCACTTCTTTACGACTAATGAAAAACGACAGGCTGTAGATTTCCTGCAGACCACCTTTGACATTGGCACCCGTCGCAGCTGCCGCTTATTAGATATCAGCCGCAGCGTATACCACTATCCGTCAGGCACGGAGAATCGCTAAACCTAATGCTACCGCGCTTTTTAGACTTAACGCTGAGATTTGTTCTTACCAGAAGAGATGAAGATCATTTAACAGGACAATTGCGGCCCCCTTTTCCGCTCCATTTATAACTAATGAATGGCTTCACAGCTAAGCTTCTTTTTTTGCGGTAAAATTGATTCACAACAGCAAAAGTCTCGCATTCCACGCCTTATCTTCCCCTCCCAATCCCCTTTATGCGGGATTGGGCCTTCCCTTTTTTAGTTTAGCCCTGCTAATCGTCGGAACTAAATCCTCTCAACACCATTAAGCCGCTTTAAACATCGCACAAACAATAATCACCGTACATTTGAGTTAATGGTGGCCCTGACTCAAATTTTGCGGTTGCGCTTTAATTCCCGATGATGGCTTTATTGCATTAACTTTCTCCAGGATTAATCCGGGTTAAATAGTTTATTGCTCCTTATCACTAACGTTATGGGTCTATCTTTTCACTCTCTTCATTGCACATCATTGATGCCAGAGATTAATCTTTAATTAATAACGCAGCGGCGGAATTCTCTTACTCATTTATCACTGAGTGAAGTTAATGGTGGTTTTTAGTCCCCTTTTCTCAGGACCCTAACGCAATAAACAGCAGCGGATAAAAGCGTAACGTCCATAATGCTGCGCTATTTTTCCTGATTAATGACCGATATCTGACCAGTGAAAGGTTGCCAGAGCTGAAACAGACAACTTTCAGGTGCCAGAAAGGACCGTTTTTTTACTGACAAAGGAAGGATGAATGAGGTTATCGGAGAATACCGGACAACAGTGCGGAACCATGAAATCGATTTCGCGGTATAAATCTGCCGAAGAGCGAGCAAATCAGGATAGGGTTTAATCTTAAAAAGCCGCGCGGTGTGTTGTCCGCGCGGTAAAGGCATTCAGGTGAGTTTTACGGTTTACTCTTTAATCGTAACTACCTGCGGGTGCGGTTTGATGCGCATTGCCCAGATCACACCCGCCATCAGACAAACAATGCCTGTCAGGGTGAGCTGCGGCGGCCAGCGTTGATACCAGAGAAAAGTCCATAACAGGCCAAAGAGTATCTCGAAAACGATCAGCGGCCCCATCAGTACGGTGGGCAGACGCTGGCTGGCAGCATTCCAGCATAAGGTGCCAAGCCAGGAGCAGAGCAGGCCAATCGTCAGCATCAATGCGATGAATACCGTGGGACGCGGCCCGAACGGCAGCGAAAAATCGGGCTGCTGCCAGGCGAGCTGAACGCTGACCAGCGCGTACAGGATCAGTGCCATCGGCAGCGTCACCAGCCCCTGCGCGGTAGCCCAGGTTGAGGGGCGCAGTTCAGGATGCGTGCGCAGCCAGCGGGCATTACGCAGCGGATACCAGGTCCAGCAGATTACCGCCAGCAGTGCCAGCACGATACCGGTCAGATAACGACTGAGATCCAGCGTGGCGCCCTGGCTCTGCAGCTCCGCTGCGTTCACGCAGAGCAAGCCAGCCGCCATCATGACCAGTGCCGGGAACAGCCGCCGCCACGGCAGCCGTCCTTCAAGATGGCCATAACAGAGGTTAGCCGTGACGGCGATCACCACCGGCAGCGTGCCGATAATCATGGTGGAGACCGGCCCGCCGGTACGCTGAATGGCGTTCGCCAGAAACGCATAGTAGAAGAGGTTTCCCACCAGCGAGAGCTTCACGGCCTCAAGCCAGTCAGCGCGTGACAGCTGACGCAGCCGACGACGGCTGTGCCAGGCCAGCGGCAGCGCAATCAGCCCAAACGCCACGTAACGTCCCGCCGATTGCAGGGCGCCAGGATAGTCCGGCACCAGCAGCGGCCCGACAAAGATCAGCCCCCACAGCAACCCGGCGGTGACGGCAAACATAATTCCCGCAAACATGATTTCTTCCTTATACAGACTTTTGGCAGAGTGTGGCGGGTTCCGGCGGGAAATGCTTGTAGCAGATTGCGGTGTTATCAGGGCTGGCGAACCTGCTTTTGATAGCGGCCCGGCGTAATGCCATAACGGTGAGCAAAGGCGCGGGTGAGATGAGCCTGATCGGTCAATCCAACCGCCGCCGCGACGCTAGCGGCCGCCTCACCTTGCGCCAGCCTTTGCTTGGCGTCATAGAGCCGGAAAGCCATCAGCATCTGATGCGGCGTAACGTGATAGTGCTGCCGAAAAGCACGTAAGAAGTGCCACGGCGACAGTGAAGCCAGCGCGGCCAGCTCCTCCAGCCGCACCGGTTCTGCAAGGTTTGCGCGCAAAAAATCTCTGACCTGATCAAAACGATGCCGGGCATCGGGTCTGCGCTGTGAGGACATACGCGCCAGCGGACGGATTTGCAGCAGCAGCTCAGCAATCAGGCTCTGGCGCGCCAGTTCAGACTCTGCCTGCCAGAGTGCGGCAAGCGTGCGGGAGAGCGGCTGCGCCACGCGCGGATCGGTCAGCAGCGCCTCGTTAAACCACCAGCCGCGGTCGCCGGTCAGTTCATCCATCAGCTGCGGCTGAATGTAGATCATCTGATAGCGCCAGCCCTCTTCGCACGCTGACTCACCCGTGTGCAGCTCATCCGGGTTCATCATGACCAGTGAGTTCTCCGGCGCAGTATATTCGGTGCCGCGATAGCGAAAGCGCTGTGCGCCCGCTTCAATGGTGCCGATCCCAAAGGCTTCATGGGTATGAGGTTCAAAGGCATAGCGGGAGATGTGGGCCTGATAGAGTTCCACACCCGGCAGCTCTGCGAGTTGCCGGAACCGGGCGCGATCTTTCTCACAGGGGAAACTTGCCGGAACACCGTCCACTTCTCTCTCCTTATTTAACCAGTCTGCTAAGCATGCCTGCGACCGGGGCTAAAATGCAAAAGATTGCTATCTGCAACGCCGCGGGTAACACTGCTTTTTTCAGACGGATGGGGTTAAGCATGGCACAGCGTGTGGCAGTGATTATCGATATGCAGAATGGGGTCTTCATCTCGCCGCGCTTCGACCAGGCGGGTCGGGTGGCGCAGATTAACCGACTGACTGAACGCGCCGATATCACCATTTTTATCCAGCACCGCGAAGGCGCGATGTGCGAGGGAAATGAAGCTTTTAATCTGCTGCCGGAACTGATTCAGCCTGCTGGCGCATATTACGTGACAAAAACCGCTTGCGACAGCTTCTGGCAGACTGAGCTGGCCGCACTGTTAAAGAAGCTGGCGGTGGAAGAGTTTGTGGTGTGCGGTTGTGCCACTGACTACTGTCTGGATACCACCATAAAAGTGGGTGCCAGTGCAGGTTATGCCATTACGGTTGCTGCGGATGCGCACACCACCGCCGATCGTCACTGGGTCAGCGCTGAAGCGTTGATAAACCAGCACAATGAGGTCTGGTCCTCATTGTCGATTCCCGGCAACGTGCCGCGTGTGCTGCGCACAGACGAGATTGTGGCGGAATGGTCGTAACCGCCTGCGAAAGCCGCACATAAAAAAGCCCGCATAAGCGGGCTTTTTTACACTCTCTGACCAACAGAATCAGAATGGAATATCGTCGTCGAAATCCATTGGTGGTTCGTTGTTGCTGCTGGCCGGCGCGCTCTGTGGCTGCTGTGGACGGGACTGCGCGCCACCACTGAACTGATTGTTGTTACCCTGCGGCTGCTGCGGCTGACCCCAACCATTGTTGTTGCCACCGCCCTGCGCGCCGCCACCTGCTGGTGCACCCGCGTTGCCGCCCTGCTGACGGCCACCCAGCATCTGCATAGTGCCGCCAACGTTGACCACGACTTCGGTGGTGTAACGTTCCTGGCCGCCCTGATCCTGCCATTTACGGGTACGCAGCTGACCTTCGATGTAGACCTGCGACCCTTTTTTCAGGTATTCGCCTGCGACTTCAGCCAGTTTGCCAAACAGCACCACACGGTGCCATTCAGTGATCTCTTTGTTTTCACCGGTCTGCTTGTCGCGCCAGCTTTCCGACGTAGCCAGCGTAATGTTGGCAACCGCGCCACCATTTGGCATGTAACGTACTTCCGGATCCTGACCCAGATTCCCGACAAGAATCACTTTGTTAACGCCACGACTGGCCATGTTGCTGTCTCCCGATGAGTTAATGCATACAGTCTAATCTATCAATTCTAACACGTCCTGCGGACTGTTTCCCACTTTCGAGCGGGGTTCCAGTTTTAATCCCTCTCCGCTTCCAGGCCTGAGAGTACTGGATATATATTCAGTCTATTTTTTGTGCCATAATGACACGTTTATTCTGGCCGTGTCGGCAAGGCACGGTGAGTGCAGCTAATCCGGGAAAGGTGAATGGATAAGATCGAAGTTCGTGGTGCCCGCACCCATAATTTGAAAAACATCAACCTGACCATCCCACGCGACAAACTCATTGTGGTAACCGGCCTGTCAGGGTCCGGTAAATCCTCACTGGCGTTTGATACGCTGTATGCGGAAGGTCAGCGCCGCTATGTGGAGTCGCTCTCTGCGTATGCGCGCCAGTTTCTTTCGTTAATGGAGAAGCCGGACGTCGATCATATCGAAGGTTTGTCGCCCGCCATTTCCATTGAGCAGAAATCCACCTCGCATAACCCACGTTCGACCGTGGGAACCATCACTGAGATTCACGATTATCTGCGTCTGCTGTTTGCCCGCGTAGGCGAACCGCGTTGTCCGGATCATGATGTGCCGCTGGCGGCGCAGACCGTGAGTCAGATGGTGGATCAGGTGCTCTCGCAGCCGGAAGGTCGTCGCCTGATGCTGCTGGCCCCGGTAGTGAAAGATCGTAAGGGTGAGCACACCAAAACGCTGGAGAATCTGGCAACGCAAGGTTATATCCGTGCGCGTATTGATGGCGAAGTGTGTGACCTCTCCGATCCGCCAAAGCTTGAGCTGCAAAAGAAGCACACCATTGAAGTGGTGATTGACCGCTTTAAAGTGCGTGAAGACCTGGCAACCCGTCTGGCGGAGTCGTTTGAAACCACGCTGGAACTTTCCGGCGGCACGGCTATCGTGGCGGACATGGATGACAGCGACGCAGAAGAGCTGCTCTTCTCGGCTAACTTCGCCTGCCCCATCTGCGGTTACAGCATGAGTGAGCTGGAACCGCGTCTGTTCTCGTTTAACAACCCGGCGGGCGCCTGTCCAACCTGTGACGGCCTGGGCGTACAGCAATATTTTGATCCTGACCGCGTCGTGCAGAATCCTGAACTTTCGCTGGCGGGCGGTGCTATCCGCGGCTGGGATCGCCGTAACTTTTACTATTTCCAGATGCTGCGTTCGCTGGCGGAACACCTCGATTTTGATATCGAAGCGTCATTCGGCAGCCTGCCAGACAACGTGCAGAAGGTGATTCTGTATGGGTCAGGCAAAGAGAGCATCGAATTTAAGTACATCAACGATCGCGGCGATACCTCGGTTCGCCGTCATCCGTTTGAAGGCGTGCTCAATAACATGGAACGCCGCTATAAAGAGACGGAATCCTCTGCGGTTCGCGAAGAGCTGGCGAAGTTTATCAGCAACCGCGCCTGTGCCAGCTGTGAAGGCACCCGTCTGCGTCGTGAAGCGCGCCACGTCTTCGTGGAGAACACCACGCTGCCGACTATCTCTGAGATGAGCATCGGTCATGCGATGTCCTTCTTTGAAAACATGAAACTCAGCGGCCAGCGCGCGCAGATTGCCGAGAAAATTTTGAAAGAGATTGGCGATCGCCTGAGCTTCCTGGTCAACGTCGGCCTGAACTATCTCTCAATGTCACGTTCCGCTGAGACCCTGTCCGGGGGTGAAGCACAGCGTATCCGTCTGGCCAGCCAGATCGGTGCGGGTCTGGTCGGTGTGATGTATGTGCTGGATGAGCCTTCTATTGGCCTGCACCAGCGTGACAACGAACGGCTGCTCGGCACCCTGATTCATCTGCGCGACCTCGGTAACACCGTGATCGTGGTTGAGCATGATGAAGATGCGATTCGTGCCGCAGACCATGTGATCGACATCGGTCCGGGTGCAGGCGTACACGGCGGCCAGGTCGTCGCGGAAGGCACCGTTGATCAGATTATGGCGCAGGAAGAATCCCTGACCGGCCAGTTCCTGAGCGGCAAGCGTGGCATTGTGGTGCCAGAGGAGCGCGTCAAAGGCGATCCGGCCAAAGTGCTGAAGATTACCGGCGCACGCGGCAACAACCTTAAGGATGTCACGCTGACGCTGCCGGTCGGACTGTTCACCTGTATTACCGGTGTGTCCGGTTCAGGTAAATCGACCCTGATCAACGATACGCTGTTCCCGATTGCTCAGCGGGCGCTGAACGGTGCGACCATCGCCGAACCGGCACCTTACCGTGACGTGGCAGGCCTGGAGCACTTCGACAAAGTGATCGACATCGATCAGAGCCCGATTGGTCGTACACCGCGCTCCAACCCGGCCACCTACACCGGTATCTTTACCCCGGTGCGTGAACTCTTTGCGGGCGTGCCGGAAGCGCGTTCGCGCGGTTACAATCCGGGTCGCTTCAGCTTCAACGTGCGGGGCGGACGCTGTGAAGCCTGTCAGGGCGATGGCGTGTTGAAAGTCGAGATGCACTTTCTGCCGGACATTTATGTGCCGTGTGACCAGTGCAAAGGCAAACGCTATAACCGTGAAACGCTGGAAGTGAAGTACAAAGGCAAGAGCATCCACGAAGTGCTGGAGATGACCATCGAAGAGGCCCGTGAGTTCTTCGATGCCGTACCAGCGCTGGCGCGTAAGCTGCAGACGCTGATCGATGTAGGTCTCACCTACATCCGCCTCGGTCAGTCCGCCACCACCCTGTCCGGCGGTGAAGCCCAGCGTGTGAAGCTGGCGCGTGAGCTGTCGAAGCGTGGCACGGGTCAGACGCTCTACATTCTGGATGAGCCGACCACCGGCCTGCACTTTGCCGATATCCAGCAGCTGCTGGAAGTGCTGCATAAGTTGCGCGATCAGGGCAACACCATCGTGGTAATTGAGCACAACCTTGATGTGGTCAAAACCGCAGACTGGATTGTCGATCTCGGTCCGGAAGGCGGCAGCGGCGGCGGTGAAATCCTGGTTGCTGGTACGCCAGAAACCGTGGCGGAGTGTGAGAAATCCCACACCGCGCGCTTCCTGAAGCCCCTGTTACAGAAGTAATTCTTTCAGGCCCGCCGCGTGCGGGCCTTTTTTTACCCCTGCCGATTCAGCCAGAAAAATGCAGAATCAGGCAAGATTCAGACATGTATAGGCATATACGCTTCTCACTACGCTGACTATCCTTAAACGGTTCCTCTTTGGCACGCCCCTGGCGTCGCCCTGTTTTCGCAGCACATCCACGCTGCTGCACATCATCATAAAACACTCACGACACATCGAAACTGGAGACACCATGAATATTACGCATGCGTATGCTGCTCAGGATGCAAAATCCAAACTGGCACCGTTCGATTTTAAGCCGCGTGAGCTGCGCGCCCATGACGTTCAGCTTGAGGTGCTGTTCTGTGGCGTTTGCCACTCAGACCTGCATCAGGCCCGTAATGAGTGGAAAAACACCATTTTCCCCGTGGTTCCGGGACATGAAATTGTGGGTCGCGTGACTGCTGTTGGTCCACAGACGCAGAAATACAAAGTCGGCGATCTGGTTGGCGTCGGCTGCATGGTTGATTCCTGCCGCAGCTGTCCAAGCTGTCAGCAGGGTCTGGAGCAGTATTGCGAAAACGGCTTTGTGGGCACCTATAACGGCGAAGATCGCGAAACCGGCGCTATTACCTACGGCGGTTACTCAACGTCGATGGTGGTTGATGAGAGCTTTGTGCTGCGGATTCCGGAGAACCTGGAGCTGGCGGGCGTTGCACCGCTGCTGTGTGCCGGTATCACCACCTATTCGCCGCTGCGTCACTGGAATGTCGGTCCTGGCAAGAAAGTGGGTATCGTAGGCTTAGGCGGCCTGGGCCATATGGGCGTGAAGATTGCGCATGCCATGGGCGCGCATGTGGTGCTGTTCACCACCTCGCCATCCAAAATTGAAGATGGCAAACGTCTGGGTGCCGATGAAGTCGTGATCTCCAAAGATCCGGAGCAGATGGCGCAGCACGCGAACAGCTTTGACTTCATCCTGAACACCGTGGCGGCTCAGCACGATCTCAACCCGTTCATCACCCTGCTGAAACTGGATGGCAACATGACGCTGGTCGGTGCACCGGAGCACGACCATCCGGCACCGCAGGTCTTTAACCTGATCTTCAAACGTCGCAGCATCGCCGGTTCACTGATTGGCGGCATCGCGGAAACCCAGGAGATGCTCGATTTCTGTGGCGAGCACGGGATTACGTCAGACATTGAGCTGATCGCGATGGACCAGATCAACGAAGCCTATGAGCGCATGCTCAAAAGCGATGTGAAGTATCGCTTTGTTATCGATATCAACACGCTGCGCGCTCAGTCTGCCGCGTAAGCTGCTTGATCTGAAACCCTCTTGCTCAGGTAAGAGGGTTTTTTATTGCCGTTTAACGGGTAGCCGCCTGCTGGTATGAGGCATCGACCAGATAGTAGATCTGCGAATCTTTCAGCGAACCGTCGAGGAACAGCGTGCTCCAGTGAGACTTATTCAGATGCTCGCTGGGAATAATATCGCTGTGCTCTTCGCGCAGTAATTCGGCCAGCGCAGGCGTCGATTTCAGCGAGACCGCGGGCCGCCCTTTCGCCTCATGTACCATCGCAAACAGCACGCCGTTGCTTTTAATCTGCGTGGCTTTCCAGTCACTGTGGACGCTCTGCTCCGCGCCCGGCTTGCTCATGCAATAGGTCAGTAAATCTGAGTTATTCATTACGATTCCCCTTGTAACGTGGCGACAATCCGCCTGGCACCGCCCTCAATGCGATGCTCGCCCAGCCAGATCCCCTGCCAGGTGCCCAGCACCAGACGTCCCCGCTGAACCGGTAATAACAACGAAACCCCTAAGATCGACGATTTGATGTGCGCCGGCATATCATCACGCCCTTCGTAATCGTGCTGATAAGGCGCATTCTCGGGCACGTACCGCATGAAATGCTGCTCCATGTCGCTGCGCACCGTCGGGTCGCAATTCTCATTTAAGGTTAACGACGCCGAAGTGTGCTGCAACAGCAGATGCAGCAGACCGGTTTTGATATCACGCAGTCCGGAGAGCGAGTTGACGATCTCATCGGTGACCAGATGAAACCCACGCGACTTCGCGCTCAGCGTAATAGTTTGTTGATGCCACATAGCTTATTCCTGAAACGGTTATCCCATTTAAGTGTGCAGCATGTCGCCGAAAGGTAAACCCTGACCCATAAAAAAACCGCCAGAGAAAACGCTGGCGGTCTTGTTTACAACCTGGCTGCTGTTACATCACGGCGGCAAACGCTTCCGCTACCTGATGCACATTTTTGCTGTTCAGACCGGCCACACACATGCGACCGCTGCCCACCAGATAGATGCCAAATTCGTTACGCAGGCGATCAACCTGCTGCGCACTCAGACCGGTATAACTGAACATGCCACGCTGCTTCAGCAGATAGTCGAAGTTTTTACCTGGCAGCGCGGTGCTCAGTACGTCCACCAGCGACTGGCGCATCGCGAGAATGCGCAGACGCATCGCCTCCACTTCAGCCAGCCAGCTGGCCTTCAGCGCCTCGTCGTTGAGGACGCGTGCGACAACCTGCGCACCGAAATTCGGCGGGCTGGAGTAGTTACGGCGAACGGTTGCTTTTAACTGGCCCAGCACACGTGCTGACTCTTCGGCACTGTCGCACACGATAGAGAGACCGCCTACGCGCTCGCCATAGAGCGAGAAGATTTTGGAGAAGGAGTTGCTGACCAGCGCAGGCAGACCCGCCGCCGCGACCGCGCGCAGTGCATACGCATCCTGCTCCATACCGGCACCAAAGCCCTGATAGGCGATATCCAGGAAAGGAATCAGCTGCTGTGCTTTCAGCACCTCAACGGTCTGATCCCACTGCGCATCCGTCAGGTCAGCGCCGGTCGGGTTATGACAGCAGGGATGCAGCAACACGATGCTCTGCGCAGGCAGGGTTTTCAGGGTGCTGATAAAGGCATCAAACCGCACACCGTGAGTTTCTGCGTCATACCAGGGATAGGTATTGACGTCAAAACCTGCGCCATTAAAAATCGCGACGTGGTTTTCCCAGGTCGGATCGCTGACCCAGACGGCAGACTGCGGGAAGTAGCGCTTAAGGAAATCCGCACCCACTTTCAACGCGCCAGAACCGCCAAGAGTCTGAATCGACGCAATACGGCCCGCCTTTAACACCGGATGATCGGCACCAAACAGCAGCGGTGCAATCGCACTGCGGTAGCTGTTCAGCCCTTCCATTGGCAGATAGAGCGATGCCTGATGCGGCTCAGCATAAAGCTGCTCTTCAGCAGCCGCTACAGCCTTCAGCTGCGGGATGATGTTCTGTTCGTCGTAATAGAGCCCGATGCTCAGGTTAACTTTGTGTTCACGTGGGTCTTGTTTGAACGCTTCCATCAACGACAGAATCGGATCGCCCGCATAGGCATCAACGTTTTGAAACACGGTGTAGGTCTCCATGATTGGTCCAGAGGTAAGCGGCGGATTAAACCCGATAGCGTCCCGGACGGTGGTTCATTGCAATAATCAGGTTCAGGATCACCGCACCCGCAATCGACGCGAGCAGGATGGGGCCACTCACCACAAACAGTGACGCCAGCACGACGCAGGTATCGACTGCCATCTGCAGTTTACCCGCGCGGATCCCAAAGCGATCCTGTAGCCACAGCGCCAGAATATTGATGCCGCCCAGGCTCGCCTTATGACGAAATAACACTATAAACCCGATTCCCATGATGACGTTACCGAACAGTGTCCCATAGAAGGGATTAAGGTCAGAAAAGTGGACGAACAGCGGGTGCAGTTGAGTGAACAGCGACACCAGCCCGACGGCGCAGAAGGTTTTCAGGGTAAATTCCCAGCCCATGCGTTTTACCGCCAGCCAGTAGAAAGGGATGTTGATCAGGAAGAATGCGCTGCCGAATGAGAGCGGCGAGAGATAGCTAATCAGAAAAGCGATACCTGCGGTGCTGCCCGTCAGCGCACCGGCCTGTTTTAGCATAATGACGCCGAACGAGACCATTAGAGTGCCGAGCACCATCGCCAGCGCATCTTCAATGCGCGAATGCGGGACGCGGGTAGGTTCTGCGATGTTATCCATGGGGGTTTTCTCAGTGCAAATGATGCGGTTCCGATGCAAAAAACGCACCATCGTCACAGCACTGAACAGCTGTAAAGCGGATGCCAGCGATATCCCGTTGATATCTAAGGCGCTTTAAACATAACTTTATGCATAGATTTAGACTGATACCGTCAATCTATGCGTCTGGCTCCGTTTTGATGCGCGTTAATTGCATTTATTACCGCAAGTGTGCACCAAAACCGCACAGCGCGCACCCTTTTAGCGCGTCTTTTGCTCAGGCAGCATCATCAGCCCGTTCTCTTTCATTCTTCCCAGCACCACTGAGGTTTTCACATGGGAAACGCTCTGGTGGCCCGCGACTAACTGGCTGATTAACGCACTGAGGGAATTAAGATCGGCTACTGCCACTTTGAGCAGATAGTCTGCATCGCCCGTGGTTTTATAGGCATCCACGATCGCCTGCTCCTGCTCCACCATCCGGTGAAAGCTCTCAACATATTCAGCGGTGTGGTTGATTAAGCGCACCTCAATCAATCCCACCATGCCAAGCCCGATGGCATCGGGTGACAGCCGGGCGTGATAACCCAGGATGAGGTTAGCCTGTTCCAGATTAATACGGCGGCGCGAACATTGTGAGGCAGAAAGGCCGACCAGATCGCTGAGTTCCTGATTGGTCAGACGGCCGTTAGCTTGTAATAAAGTCAGGATTTTAAGGTCGTAATCGTCTACGTGAGTCATTCCGTTTCCACATCGGTGCCAGGCGTCGCTTTGTTACAGATAACCCGATAACCCGAGAGGTTGTCCAACACTATTTTATGATGATGGGGGCTGTCATGCACAGATCGTGCATGACAGCACAAAGCGGGATTATTCGTCGTCGTATTGCGGACCCGCGTAGTTATCAAAGCGCGACCACTGACCGTTAAAGGTCAGGCGCACTGTACCGATGGGGCCATTACGCTGTTTACCCAGGATGATCTCCGCGATTCCTTTGAGATCGCTGTTTTCGTGGTAAACCTCATCCCGATAGATAAACATGATCAAATCCGCATCCTGCTCGATCGAACCCGATTCACGCAGATCCGAGTTGACCGGACGCTTGTCAGCACGCTGCTCCAGTGAGCGGTTAAGCTGCGACAGCGCCACCACCGGCACATTCAGCTCTTTCGCCAGCGCTTTCAGCGAGCGGGAGATCTCCGCAATCTCCAGCGTACGGTTGTCCGACAATGACGGTACGCGCATCAGCTGCAAATAGTCGATCATGATCATACTTAAGCCACCGTTTTCACGGTAGATACGTCGGGCGCGCGAGCGCACTTCGGTAGGCGTCAGGCCAGAAGAGTCATCGATGTACATGTTCTTCTTCTCCAGCAGGATGCCCATGGTGCCGGAGATACGCGCCCAGTCTTCATCATCCAGCTGTCCCGTTCGGATGCGCGTCTGATCGACGCGGGAAAGTGACGCAAGCATACGCATCATGATCTGCTCGCTGGGCATCTCCAGACTGAAGATCAGCACCGGCTTCTCCTGCAGCATGGCGGCGTTTTCGCACAGGTTCATCGCGAAGGTGGTTTTACCCATTGACGGACGTGCGGCGACAATAATCAGGTCAGAACCCTGCAGGCCCGCGGTCTTTTTATTCAGATCCTGATAGCCGGTATCGACGCCGGTGACGCCATCGTGCGGGGTCTGATAGAGCGATTCGATACGGGAGACGGTCGATTCCAGAATCTGCTCAATGTTTTTCGGGCCAGCATCTTTATCTGCGCGCGCTTCCGCGATTTTAAAGACGTTCGACTCTGCGAAGTCGAGCAGCTCCTCGCTGTTACGTCCCTGCGGATCGTAACCGGCATCGGCAATCTGGTTGGCGACGGCGATCATCTCACGCACCACCGCACGTTCACGCACGATGTCGGCATAAGCACCGATATTCGCCGCACTCGGTGTATTTTTCGCCAGTTCAGCCAGATAGGCGAAGCCGCCTGCCATCTCCAGTTCGCCCCGGGTTTCCAGCGATTCAGAGAGCGTAATCAGGTCGATAGGTTTGCTGTTTTCAAGCAGCCGCTGCATCTCGGAAAAAATCAGCCGATGCGAGCGGTTGAAAAAATCATTCGCGACGACGCGCTCAGAGACGTTATCCCAGCGCTCGTTATCCAGCATTAACCCACCGAGCACCGACTGCTCCGCTTCCAGAGAATGCGGGGGCATTTTCACGCCTGCGAGCTGGCGATCCTGCGTTTCGTTCGATTTGTTGGTGGGTTTATTTCCTGCCATAGTGAATGCATTACCGATCTTCTGTGGGGACGCGCAAGTATACCTTAGTTGAGGTGCGCGCCTCACCCTCATGATGAAACAATCACAGGAGTCAGAATGGCAAAGCGTATTCAGTTCAGCGCGCATGGCGGCCCGGACGTCTTAGAGTGGACAGATTTTGAACCCGCTGACCCGGCTGAACATGACGTGCAGGTAGAGCATCGCGCTATCGGGATTAATTACATCGATACCTATGTTCGCAGCGGGCTCTATCCGGTTACCGCTTTTCCTTCTGGCCTGGGAACGGAAGCCGCGGGCGTCGTGTCGCGGGTTGGACGTGGCGTGACATTATTTAAGCCCGGCGATCGCGTGGTCTACTGTCTGGCGTCGATGGGGGCCTATAGCGAAGTGCATAACGTGGCGGAAGATCGCCTGATGCATCTCCCGGAGGCGATCGGCTTTGAGCAGGGCGCAGCCAGCTACCTGAAAGGGCTGACCACGCAATATCTGCTGCGCCAGACCTATAAAATCAGCGCCGGTGAGACCTTTCTGTTTCATGCGGCCGCGGGCGGCGTCGGGCTTATCGCTTGCCAGTGGGCAAAAGCGCTGGGTGCACATTTAATCGGTACGGTGGGTTCCGAAGAAAAAGCCACGATGGCGAAGAACGCCGGTGCCTGGGCGACCATTAACTACCGCGAAGAGAATATTGCACAGCGCGTCAGCGAACTGACCGACGGAAAAAAAGTGGGCGTCGTGTATGACTCGGTGGGCAAAGACACCTGGGAAGCGTCGCTGGACTCGCTGCGTCGTCACGGTCTGATGGTCAGTTTTGGTAATGCGTCGGGTCCGGTGACCGGGATTGATCTGGGCATTCTGAATAAGAAAGGCTCGCTCTTTGTGACCCGCCCTTCACTGTTTGGTTATATCACCAATCGGCAGGAGCTGGAAACCGCCAGTGCCGAGCTGTTCTCGCTGCTGGCGAGCGGCGCCATTAAGATTGATGTACCAGAGCAGCAGAAGTTTGCATTGAAAGAGGCCAGTAAGGCGCACCAGATGCTGGAGAGCCGGGCCACGCAGGGATCCTGTCTGTTAATTCCGTAACAGTCAGCGCCCGGTAAGCAACAAAAAGGGCTTCCCCTGGGAAGCCCTCTTCTTTTTTTTATTTTTTGTTCGCGCTGGTGTAGGGACAGCGGCGATGAATTCGTGTCGAGTCGATGGCACATCGATTTGACGACAGGCATCCTGCCAGAAAACATAAGTAAAAAATATGTTTAATTGCAGATCAGTGCCGAGCAATCTTTCACACTGTGATCGCTACCGCATTTAGCGCCAGCCTTTGCGGTCTAACCTGCTGATCTTACGCCTCAGCTTACGGCGCGCTCGCGCCTCGCTGTCGCCAAAAAGGGCACGATGCAGCCACACAGCAATCACCGCCAGCACCAGCCACGGCAACACTTTAATAACAATTGCAAACAGTCCACCGACAAACATCACGATGGTTGCGACCACCAGTGCCGCCAGCACGCCCAGCAGTGAAACGCCGGTCAGTAATAGCATCAGGAAAAAACCCAATACGAATAAAATTTCCACGTCAGCGCTCCTTTTTGAGATTGATTGTTATAACTATTACAAGAAACGTGCCAACCGATAACTTATTGATTTAACGCTAATAAGGATTAAAAAAGTGTCGTAACCTGGTGATAAAAACCACATTATGGCGTAAAAAAAACCAGCTTTAAAAGCTGGCTTTCCTGTTCAGGGCAGACATCAGACTTCCTGCGGGACCTTATCCGCAACCAGCGCCAGCGCCGCTTCCAGTACGCGAACATCAGCGCCCGGCTTGTGGGCGTTTTCACTCAGGTGACGTCGCCACTGGCGAGCGCCCGGAATTCCCTGGAATAATCCCAGCATATGGCGTGTGACGTGTCCCAGATACGTGCCCTTCGCCAGCTCCGCTTCAATATAGGGATACATAGCGCGCACTACGTCCACCGGGTTAGCCGCCGGATGCTGACGACCAAACAGCGTCTGATCGACCTGCGCCAGAATGCCGGGGTTTTGATAGGCCTCACGTCCCATCATTACGCCGTCAAGGTGCTGCAGATGAGCCAGTGCCTCTTCCAGCGTTTTCACACCACCATTGAGCGCGATCGTCAGATGCGGAAAATCGCGTTTCAGCTGCCAGACGCGGGGATAATCCAGCGGTGGAATTTCGCGATTCTCTTTGGGGCTGAGGCCAGAGAGCCAGGCTTTGCGCGCATGGATAATAAATGTCTCGCATTCACCGCGACCGGCCACCGTGCCGATAAAGTCGGTCAGGAATTCATAGCTGTCCAGCTCATCAATCCCGATGCGGGTTTTCACCGTCACCGGAATCGATACCACGTCGCGCATCGCTTTAATCGCATCCGCGACCAGATTCGCCTCGGCCATCAGGCAGGCACCGAATCGGCCATTCTGAACCCGATCCGAAGGACAGCCGACATTCAGGTTCACTTCATCGTAGCCACGCTGCTCTGCCAGCTTCGCACACTGCGCCAGCGCCGCCGGATCGCTACCGCCAAGCTGCAACGCGACCGGATGTTCCGCCTCGCTGTAAGCCAGGTAATCCCCTTTGCCATGAATGATCGCGCCCGTGGTCACCATTTCGGTGTAGAGCAGCGTGTCGCCGGTCAGCTGACGATGAAAATAGCGACAGTGGCGATCGGTCCAGTCGAGCATGGGGGCGATAGAGAAACGTTGCGAAGAGAAATTAGGCATGAAGCGCAGACAATCCGGTAATTAAGGGTGATGGAATTCTGTGCAAGGATAACACAAGGGCGGGCGATAGTGCATCGCCCGCCCCCGAACAGCCTGAATAACGTGCTTAGAAGTTAAAGCCCAGCTGCATCATCGCGCCCCAGGTATTGTTAGCCCCCACAGAGCCGGCCAGATCCAGATGGACAGCTTTGTTAAACGGTGACAGACCAAAACCTGCGGTGGCAACATTTTCGTCGTTAGACCGCATGTCCGCACGATAACCGGCACGCAGCTGCAGCCAGTCAAGCACGCGGTATTCCGCGCCCACTGCCGCATACTGGCTGTTATCCTGCGTTTTGAAGCGTTTGGTTTCCGTCAGATCCACATCGCCGGTCACGGTAAACGGACCTTTATCCCAGGACAGGCCGGTGGTGACCAGCGGGCGAATCTGGTAGGTATCACGGAACCCGTTGACCTCTTTGGTCTGCAGATCACGCGAAACCAGGTTCTGTCCGGTCACACCCAGCGTCCAGTTTTCAGCAAAGGTGGTTGCCAGACCGGCATCAACGTTAAAGCCGGTGTCGGTGCTGCGATACTGGCTATTGTTGATGTCGTTCTTGTCATAGTTATAGATGCTGGCAGTATAGTTATAGAGCGAGGTTTTCTGCACTTTCGGCGTCACGCCCACTGAGACCGGCTGACCGGCGATAGTGAACTCATGCGCCACCGCCACACCATAATCAATGGTCAGTGCCGCTAAGCCATTCGCACTGGAACGAAGGTTATTTTGATCGCCCGGACGTGGCAGCACCGTTCCGTTAGCGACACCGCGCAGGTAGTCGATATCACCCTGGACCACGTTGGCACGGACGTGCGCCGTACCGTAGGCTTTGGTAATAAACGCAAAAGGCAGAGTCTCATTGGGGATCGTGACGGCCACGGCCACGCCTGCACTGCCGTGAGCTTTGTTACCGCGCAAATCGCTGAGCTTGTCAGCAACATCGCCGGAGGCAGCACGCAGTTCAGGGTAGCCACGCAGATAATCTGCAAAAGTCAGATTACCAATCACGTCACGATAGCGATCTACGGTGTCCGTAATATCATCGACTTTATCGATCAGCTTATCTTTGTCAGTCACCTGAATTCCCGCTGAAGGGAAAATAATGCTGACGTTATCGTCAGATTTAGCACGCGTCATTAATGCCGGGTTCGCCAGCACTGCTGAGCCATAAACAGAAGATGCTACGCCGGTCCCGCCCATGGCGTCATTACGTGCATCATACCAGGTCCCTGCCGCCATGGCGGAAGAAGAAAGGAAAAGCGCGGTCGCTGCAGCGGAATACTTCAGCGCTGAACGTTGAGCGGATTTTTTCACCATTTGCCTGCCATCACCTGAGAAATTGTCATTGAAACATTCAACGACTGAATAGTTTGTTAGCCCTATTGTGAACCCTGGCTAACGCGTTATTGCTGTGAATTCAAAGGAAACAGTGTCTTAATTCAAAGGATTGGACGTTTTCCAATCAAAAAACCGTTGTAATTGTTCAAACTGCGTCGGGGTATTTCAAATAATGCCAGACTTTCCTTAAGTCTTTCTGAACATTACTTCTTAACTCAGTGAGATGCAAAGCAAAATACCAACAAATTCCGCTTCAGGTCGATTGAAAATGGATCTGATTTCTCGTCAGATTTGAGATAGATAGCGGCTGAAATGCTTAAAATGCTGCTTTATCAGGCAAATAATGCTGTTTTACCAGGCGAAAACGAACATCAGCGCCGAAAAACTATGTGTGATAAAATAACATCACTTATCCAGCGGAGAATTTTTCATGACAAACATGACGTCGCAGCAAATTTTGATTCAGGCTGAAAAGATATGCCTGCAGCGCGGTGTACGTCTGACTTCGCAGCGTGCTGAGGTGTTGCGCCTGATGGCCGAACAGCCTGGCTCGATCAGCGCTTACGATCTGCTGGATCAGCTCCGCATCAGCGAACCACAGGCTAAGCCGCCCACGGTCTATCGTGCGCTGGATTTCCTGCTGGAGCAGGGTTTCATTCATCGGGTGGAATCCAACAACAGCTACGTCATGTGCCACCATTTTGAGGCACCGGCACATACATCGGTGATGCTGGTCTGTGACCGCTGTGCTGCGGTAACGGAGAAACAGGCGCAGGGCGTGGAGAAGATTATCGCAACGCTGGCGGGTGAAGCACAGTTCGCTTTACGTCATAGCGTGATTGAAGCGCATGGTTTATGTAAAAATTGTGCTGCGGTCGAAGCCTGTACGCACCATGAAAGCTGCGAGCATGACCATCAGGATGAGGGTAAAAAGCGGGGCAAACGCGGGTAATCTGCACATCCTTGTGCTGTTCCGTCCCTGTGCCGTTCCGGGGCGGGCGCGCCGGAAAGCTTTTAGCTGATTATCAGCCTGGTATCAGATTACCAGCGGTGATCTTTGTTCTGACCTTCCCAGTCGGTTACTTCACGCTCTGCTTCATCTTTCGCATAGCCATAACGTTCCTGGATTTTGCCGACCAGCTGATCGCGTTTACCTTCGATAACCTGCATGTCGTCATCGGTCAGCTTGCCCCATTTCTCTTTCATTTTGCCTTTGAACTGCTTCCAGTTGCCGCTGGCTTCATCTTTATTCATGGCAGACCTCCAATCCTCGGGGTTTAATGATTATCTTGTTACTTAACAAAATAACGATATAAAGCGCTGGTTAACTGCGCTGCATAGAGTTAATTATAGTAGCCAATTTATTAACCTTGGAATAATACAGAATAATCTGTATCGGCTTGCGTGCAGCCACGACTGACTCAGGCATCAAACCAGCTGTTCTGACGCCAGTGCTTACGCCAGATGAGCCACAGCGACAGGCCGCGCAGCGCCAGGAAAACCGTTACCGCCAGCCACAGTCCGTGATTACCCAGCGCCGGTACGCTGAGCAGCATCAGAAAGTAGCCTGCTGCTGCCACCACCATGCTGTTACGCATCTCACGTCCGCGTGTTGCGCCGATGAACATCCCATCCAGCAGATAACACCAGACGCCGATCAGCGGCATAACGATCTGCCAGACCAGATAGCGGTCAGCACTTTGTTGCAGCGAAGGAAGAGAGGTCAACAGGGTAACAATCTGCGGGCCAGCAATGGCATAGGTCAGGGAAAAGAACAGCGCTACCACCACCGCCTGCCGACAGGCAGAGTGCCAGACACGCAGCAGTTTGCCGCCATCTTTTGCACCATGGGCCTCGCCGGCAAAAGCTTCAACTGCGTAGGCAAAGCCATCCAGCGCATAGGCCGTGAACGTAATGAACATCAGCAATACCGCGTTAACCGCCACCACATCCGGGCCCAGCCGCGCGCCCAGCACGGTCAGCGAGGCGAAACAGAGTTGCAGCATCAATGAGCGCAGCATGATGTCCCGGTTCAGCCGCAGCAGCCGGCCGCTGTCACCGCGCCAGCTCTGCTTCAGCAGGCTTAACGTAATACCGCGCAGCTTCAGGACTCGCCAGACCATGATACCGCCGACACCCAGCGTGATGTACTCCGCCAGCGCCGTGGCGGTTGCCGCCCCCGCGACACCCCAGTGCAGTCCCATCACCAGCCAGAGATCGAGCCCGATGTTAACCAGATTGCCTACCACCAGCAGGATCACTGGCGCGCGCGCATACTGCACGCCCAGCAGCCAGCCCAGAATGACCAGGTTTGCCAGCGTGGCGGGTGCACTGAGCCAGCGAATCTGAATAAACAGCGCCGCCTGTTCCAGTACCGCGGGATTACCGCCAACCAGATGGGTCGCCAGCTGAATAATCGGATAACGTAAAGCGATGAACAGTACACCTGCCAGCAGCGCAATCATCAGCGGCTGGGTCAGCGCACGTGCCAGCGCCATTTTATCACCGGCACCAAACGCCTGCGCCGTCAGGCCAGTCGTACTCATTCGAAGAAAAAGCAGCAGCATAAAGAGGAAACTGGTCACAGTGGTCCCGACCGCAACCCCGCCAAGATAGACAGGGCTGTCGAGATGACCAATAACTGCAGTATCGACCACGCCCAGTAAGGGAACGGTGATATTTGAAAGGATCATCGGCAGCGCAAGCCGCCAGAGATTTTTATCCGTTGCCGTGATAAAGCGCATTCGCCGTTCCGTGCTCAGTGTCGCTGCGCAAAACAGGCAGCGACAAAATTAGGGCAGACAGAATAGCATCAGAGAAAGCGAATGCACGCAGCCCTCAGAATCAGAGCCACTCGCCGTTACGCACCACGCCAACCGCCAGACCTTCAATGGTCAGAGACTGTGCACGGGTATCGACAACAATCGGGTCGAAATCGCTGTTTTCAGGCAGCAGATGCACGATAGCACCCTGCTTTTTCCAGCGCTTAACGGTGACTTCATCATCAATGCGGGCAACGACAACCTGGCCATTGCGCACATCCTGGGTTTTATGTACCGCGAGCAGGTCGCCATCCATAATCCCGATATCTTTCATCGACATTCCGCTGACGCGCAGCAGGAAGTCGGCAGAGGGCTTAAACAGGCCCGGATCCACTTTATAGTGGGTTTCGATATGTTCCTGCGCCATGATTGGCTCACCGGCAGCAACCCGGCCAATCAACGGTATGCCTTCTGAGGCTTCTTCTTCCATTAGCAGGCGAATGCCGCGCGATGCACCGGAAACGATCTCAATGACGCCTTTACGCGCCAGCGCTTTCAGGTGCTCTTCTGCCGCATTCGGTGAGCGGAAGCCCAGTTGTGCAGCAATCTCTGCGCGCGTAGGCGGCATGCCTGTTGAAGAAATATGGTCGCGAATCAGGTCATAGACCTGCTGCTGCCTGCTGGTTAATGCTTTCATCCCGCCCCCTGGTTGTTTATACAGTCGCTGTGAGTATATACAGGTATTGGCGAAATGGAAACCGATTGTCAGGCAAAACGCGGCTTCCGGCGCGATATGGAACGCTTATCGCAAATGTGTCCAGAGCAGCGCGATCCAGACAAAGAGTGCCAGTAAGATGCTGATCAGTACTGCCGCAGATCCCATATCTTTGGCCCGGCCCGCCAGCGGATGATGCTCCTGACCGATGCGGTCGACCACGGATTCAATGGCGCTATTAAGGATTTCGACAATGACCACCAGCACCACCGACCCAATCATCAGGATGCGTGAGACCACATCGACATCCAGCCAGCAGGCGATAATAATGGCGACCAGCGCAGCCAGGGCTTCCTGACGAAACGCCGCTTCATGTTGCCAGGCGGCACGCAGTCCCTGCCAGGAGTAACCTGCGGCTTTAATTATTCTGATAAGTCCGGTGGCATTATTTGCCATGATGTGGGAACCCTTTTATCGGATTGACGTCAATGTCTGGGCTGCGTGCAATTGGCACCACCACAGATCTTCGCTGCACTTTCTGGTATGCTTGCGGCGCTTTGCTAACAAGAGGCTTCATGTTGTCTATGTCAGGTTGGCGTAAACTCTATTACAAATTGCTTAATTTACCACTGTCGTTTTTGGTAAAAAGTAAGGCCATTCCGGCCGATCCTGTGTCTGAACATGGTCTGGATCCGACCCGACCTATTATGTATGTTTTGCCTTACGATTCGAAGGCCGACTTACTGACTTTACGCGCGCAGTGTCTGCGGCATCATCTGCCTGATCCGCTCTCTCCGCTGGAGATTGATGGTTCACTGCTGCCGCGCCACGTATTTATCCACGATGGCCCGCGCGTATTCCCCTACTTTGTGCCCAGCGTCGAATCGGTGAAAATCTTTCACGATTACCTCGATCTGCATCGCAATAATCCTAAGCTCGATATCCAGATGCTGCCGGTCACGGTAATGTTTGGCCGCGCACCAGGACGTGAAGTCCAGGGCGAAGCCACGCCACACCTGCGTGTGCTGAACGGTGTACAGAAGTTCTTTGCGGTAATCTGGCACGGACGCGACAGCTTTGTTCGCTTCTCGCCGACCGTCTCACTGCGCCGTATGGCCACGGAGCACGGTACGGATAAGTCGATCGCCCAGAAGCTGGCTCGCGTGGCGCGCATCCATTTTGCCCGTCAGCGGCTGGCGGCGATTGGCCCGCGTTTACCGGCGCGTCAGGATCTGTTCAACCGTCTGCTGCAATCCAAAGCGATTGAAAAAGCCGTCGAAGATGAAGCACGCAGCAAAAAAATCTCCCATGAGAAAGCGCAGCAGAATGCCGTTGAGATGATGGAAGAAATTGCCGCCAACTTCTCTTATGAAGCGATTCGCGTCACCGACCGCGTGATGGGCTGGCTCTGGAGTCGTCTCTATCAGGGCATCAACGTCAATGGCGGCGAAAAAGTTCGTCAGCTGGCGCAGGATGGCCACGAGATTGTCTATGTGCCGTGCCATCGCAGCCACATGGATTATCTGCTGCTCTCCTATGTGCTCTATCATCAGGGCCTGGTGCCGCCACACATTGCTGCCGGTATCAATCTCAACTTCTGGCCAGCCGGCCCGATTTTCCGTCGTCTGGGCGCGTTCTTTATTCGTCGTACCTTTAAAGGCAACAAGCTCTACGCCACGGTGTTCCGCGAATATCTCGGCGAGCTGTTCACCCGCGGTTATTCAGTTGAATACTTTGTTGAAGGTGGCCGTTCTCGTACCGGTCGCCTGCTGGACCCGAAAACCGGCACTTTAGCTATGACGCTGCAGGCGATGCTGCGCGGCGGCAATCGCCCGATCACGCTGGTGCCGATCTACATCGGTTATGAACACGTGATGGAAGTGGGTACGTACGCCAAAGAACTGCGCGGCGCAGCCAAAGAGAAAGAGGGCTTCATGCAGATGGTGCGCGGCTTACGCAAGCTGCGCAATCTCGGTCAGGGTTACGTGAACTTTGGCGAACCCCTGCCGCTGGTCAACTATCTCAACAAGCGGGTACCGGAATGGCGCGATGCCATCGATCCGATTGAGCCGCAGCGTCCCAGCTGGTTAACCCCAACCGTCAACGATATTGCTGCCAGCCTGATGGTGCGTATCAATGAAGCGGGCGCGGCTAACGCCATGAACCTCTGTGTCACCGCCCTGCTGGCGTCGCGTCAGCGCTCACTCACCCGTGAACAGCTGATTGAACAACTGGAGTGCTATACCCAGTTGCTGCGCAACGTGCCTTACTCGCCAAATGCGACCGTACCCGATCTCTCCGCGGAAGCGCTGCTGGATCACGCCATGGGTATGAATAAGTTTGAGAGCGAAAAGGACAGCATTGGCGACATCATCATTCTGCCGCGTGAGCAGGCGGTGCTGATGACCTACTATCGCAACAATATTCATCACATGCTGGTGATGCCGTCGCTGATTGCCGCCATTGTTCAGCAGCATCAGACGCTGAGCGAAGCAGAACTGCTGCGTCAGGTAAGCCTGATCTACCCGATGCTGAAGAGTGAGCTGTTCCTGCGCTGGCAGACCGATGAGCTGCCGCAACTGTTGACCGAACTGAGTCAGGAGCTGGCGCGTCAGGGCCTGATTACGTTCGAAGCCGGCGAATTGCGCTTTTCCTCAGCGCGCTATCGCACGCTGCAACTGCTGGCTGCCGGTGTGCGTGAAACGCTGCAGCGCTACGCCATTACGTTCTCCATTCTCAGCGCCAAGCCGACGATTAACCGCGGCACGCTGGAGAAAGAGAGCCGGACGCTGGCACAGCGTCTGTCGGTGCTGCACGGGATCAATGCGCCGGAGTTCTTCGACAAAGCGGTCTTTACCTCGCTGGTACTGACGCTACGCGATGAAGGGTATATCAGCGACAGCGGGGATGCCAATGTCGCACAGACGCTGGCGACCTGGCACATCCTGGCTGACCTGGTCACCAGTGATGTCCGCATGACGATTGAAACCGCGGTGGCGCACGACTGACCCCTGCGCACAGTAAAAAGGCGACCTCATGAGGTCGCCTTTTTTTATGCCCAAAACTTCGGAGCAGAAGAATTCTGGAAGCAATGAATAAGCTCAACACGCTGAGAACAGGGTCAGAAGAGGAAAGCGTCCCGCCGCCCGGAAAAAAACGCCAGGCGTTTTTGAACAACGCAGAGCGTTGGCCCGGCTACGGGCGCACCTCAGGGATGGGGTGCGTACTAAAAACGCCAGGCGTTTTTGAACAACGCAACGCGTTGGCCCGGCAACGGGCGCACCTCAGGGATGAGGTGCGTACTAAAAACGCCGGGAGCGTTTTTGAACAACGCAACGCGTTGGCCCGGCTACAGGCGCACCTCAGGGATGAGGTGCGTAATCGCGCGGGCCGAGCATGCCAGGGATGGCGGCTTTTGCGTCTTTCCGATCTGACCGTGTTTCCTGCGCACGCTCGATTTCGCCGCTAAATCAGCCTTTTTTCGCCCAAAACTCTCTATCAGAACAGCTGACTGAACGGCGGCGTATTCATCAGTACGCCAAGGAACAGAACCATCCCGACATAATTGTTATTCAGGAAAGCCTGGAAACAGGGCTGGCGTTCACGCCCGGCGATCAGCTTCTGCTGGTAAACAAACAGCGCAGCCGCAAGCAGCAGCGTCCAGTAGAAGGCGCCATTCAGATGCAGCATCATGCCCACCAGCGCCATCAGCAACAGAGTTGCCAGTTGCAGCAGCCCAATAATCAGCTTGTCGAAACGGCCAAATAAAATCGCCGTCGACTTCACGCCAATCTTCAGGTCATCGTCCCGATCGACCATCGCATACTGCGTGTCGTAAGCGACCGTCCAGCAGATGTTGGCAATAAACACCAGCCAGCATACCAGAGGTAAGGACTCACTAACTGCGGACCATGCCATAGGAATCGCCCAACCAAATGCGGCCCCCAGCACCACCTGCGGCAGATGGGTGTAACGCTTCATAAAGGGATAGACCCAGGCCAGCGCCAGCCCCACGACGGAGAGCATTATCGTCATCAGGTTCATGGTCAGCACCAGCGCAAAAGCTATCAGCGCCAGGATCACGAACAGCAACTTCGCCTCTTTGGCACTCACCGCGCCGCTGGCCAGTGGCCGGTGCTTCGTACGTTCGACATGACCGTCTACTTTACGGTCGGCGTAGTCATTAATCACACAACCGGCCGCGCGCATCACAAACACTCCGGCAACGAATACCACCAGCACCGGCAGCGGCGGGATCGCCATGTCAGCCAGCCATAATGCCCAGAGCGTGGGCCACATCAGCAGCAGCGTCCCAATCGGTTTGTCGATACGCATCAGGCGAGCGTAGGCCCGCCATTTATTCATACTTAAGCTCGTTTGCACCACAAAATCCTCAGACCAGATCGCGATAGAGCGGCGATGCCGGTAAAAACAGTTCAGTCAGCAGCAGCGGTTTGCCAGAGAGACGCAGGCGGGAACGCCGTCCCCATAATCCGTCCACCTGCCCCGGCTCAATAAAATCGCGGGTCAGCGTCGACGACGAAAAAAGATAGCGCCCCAGAGGACGGGTGCCGAGCTGTTGCAGCATCGCCTCCGGCCCATTGAGGGTGCTTTCCGGCACCAGCGTGCGACCCGCCAGCCAGGGCTGATCGTCGCCGGACAGCAGCACTTCGCGCAGCCAGAAGCGTTCATCGTCTGGCAACAACGCCCTTTCCTCACCCAGCTCGCTGGCGTCAATAAAGCCTTCACGCAGCGGCTGAACCGTGACCCGCTGACAGTGCTGTTCAAAGCGGCGCGTCATCGAATCCTCCTCCATCAGCCAGTCGAGCAAAGGCGGCGCAAGGGTGGCCTGCGACGGAGAAAGCCAGTTGAGCGAACGTAATAAGCTGAGTGCGTCTTGCGACATGGCACCACTCCCGATAATTTTCAGGACGCTAGTTTAGCGCAGAGCGGCGATGCGAACACCTGCCGTCGTGTCAGACGGCAGGTGGATTACTCGCGTTTCAGCCGGTTACTGTTGGCCAGCCACAGCGTGACCACCAGAATCAGAATCGCCGCTGAGTAGCAGAGGGTATCGAAGGGATTTTTATGGTCGACGATAATCAGGCGGATGATGGCCGTGATACCGATATAGACAAAGTAGCGCAGCGGAAAGTGATAGCCCGACTGAAAGTACTTAACAATCAGGGCAATAAATTCGAAGTAGAGGAAATAGATAACAATTCCCTCAATCAGCAGGTAAGAAGAGGCCTGCTCACCGGTGTTAAACAGAACGTTTGCCAGATGGATAGTTTCTTTGCCTAAAAAGACGATCAGGATGATCGCCAGACTCAGCAGACCCAGATTCAGCACCCATTGCAATACCGTTGCAAGGTGGCGGGCCAAAGGATTTTTGTCACTCATGTTGCGCCTTTTGAAAAGGAGTTATCAGCGCGCGATATCATGCGTCAGTGTGATGCAAATCACAATAACCCTAAGCTTCTACATCCACACAGAGCGCGTCGTACCGCCAGTATTCACAGTCGCAATCAATCACCTCTTTTAGCTGATTGCGGTTGATACGGGTGATGAGCAGACCGGGACTGCCCGGCGCCACATTCAGCGTAGGTGCGGCAATCTCCGGCAACGGGCCAGGCAGAATGGTGAAGCGCGCGCCGCCGTAGCGAATACCGTAGCGCTGGTCATAGAGATCGGTCAGGGAGCGGGTCAGATCTTCATCGAGCAGGCCAGGGAAGAAACGCGGATTAAGGTAGTGTTCTACATAGAGTACGGCGCGCCCGTCGATGCGGCGCAGGCGGCGGATGCAGTAAACCGCCGAACCGGGTGCCAGCCGCAGCGCGGTCGCGACGCTGTCGTGCGCCGCAACCTGCTCAGCGGCGATCACCTCAGTGGTCGCCTGCCGTCCCTGCTCCCTCGCCATGGCATGAAAGTGGCTGTGATGCAGCGGATTGTAAATCAGACGTGGTGGCGCGATAAACCAGCCGCGGCGCAGTTCCCGGTAGATCATTCCCTGGGCTTCCAGCTTGCCCAGTGCTTCCCGCAAGGTAATCCGGGTGGTGCTGAACGCCTCGCTTAAGGCACGCTCCGCCGGCAGCCGCCCGCCGCTGAACTCCCCCGCCTGAATGCGCGTCAGCAGTGCGCTGGCTATCGCATCCGCCGTTTTGAGTGCTATCGACTCCACAACAGTAGCCTCATTTTGGTGCGACTCCGCACTCTTACTGTTCAGGTAAATGCGCCTGTGGCAGGCGAACGGGTCGCCTCTTTTGTCGCCCCTTCCCCGCACCGCGCCGCCTTGTCATAAATCGTTCATATACAGGGGCTACATTGGCTCGGTTCTTGCTGGACTAGACCAGCCAGGCCCATCAACTTACACCCGGAGCAACTGAGATGAAAGCGTTTATCGCCTCTGTAGTAGCCAGTGCTGTAGTTCTCACCCTGCCCGTTGCGCAGGCCGCCGATAACGACCTCGCTGCGCTGGAAAAAGCCGCGCGCAGTGAAGGTCAGGTCAACAGCGTCGGGATGCCGGATAGCTGGGCCAACTGGAAAGATACCTGGAACGACATCAGCAGCAAATATGGCCTTAAGCACAGCGATACCGATATGTCATCGGCGCAGGAGCTGGCGAAATTCGATGCAGAGAAAGCGAACGCCAGTGCTGATATCGGTGACGTGGGCGCCGCCTTTGGCCCGATCGCTGTCGCTAAAGGTGTGACCCAGCCCTATAAACCCACTCACTGGGATCAGATTCCGGCCTGGGCTAAAGATAAAGAGGGTCACTGGGCACTGGCCTATACCGGCACCATTGCCTTTCTGATCGACAAGCAGCAGGTGAAAGATATCCCCCACAGCTGGGCCGATCTGAAAAAAGGTAAGTATGTGGTTACTATCGGTGACGTCGGCGTAGCTGCTCAGGCGGCTAATGGCGTACTGGCTGCCAACTACGCTTTAGGCGGTGATGAGAAGAACCTGAAACCGGCGCTGGCGTTCTTTGCCGATCTGGCTAAGCAGGGTCGTCTTGGCGTGACCGATCCGGTGATCGCTAACATCGAAAAAGGCGAAGTACAGATGGCGGTGGTGTGGGACTTCAACGCTCTGAACTACCGTGACCAGATCGACAAAAACCGCTACGAAGTGGTAATCCCGTCTGATGGCTCAGTCACCTCCGGCTACACCACCCTTATTAACAAATATGCGAAACATCCTGACGCCGCAAAACTGACGCGTGAATATATCTTCTCAGACCAGGGCCAGATCAATCTGGCGAAAGGCTATGCGCGCCCGATTCGTGCCGAGCATCTGACGCTGCCAGCGGACGTTCAGGCTCGCCTGCTGCCGCAGTCCGAATATAAAAATGCCCGTCCGGTTAAGGATCAGGCTGCCTGGGATAAATCGTCGAAAATGCTGCCGCGCCTGTGGCAGGAAAACGTCATCATTAACATGCAGCAGTAGTTCGCGGCAGGGAGAACGGAATGAAGACCATCCTGGTGGTACTGGACGGGCTGAGCAATCAGGTCGCACAACATGCAATGGGTTACCTGCATGCCGAATGTTCGCAGGGCAACGGGTCCTATTACCGAATGACCTGTGAGTTACCGTCGCTGTCGCGCCCGCTTTATGAGTGCATTCTGACCGGGGTTCCGCCGGTCAGAAGCGGTATTATTCATAACGGCGTCAGCCGGTTAAGTCGCGAGCGCAGCGTGTTCCACTTTGCGCGCGCGGCGGGACTGACAACGGCGGCGGCGGCCTACCACTGGGTGAGTGAGCTTTATAACCGCACCCCGTTCGTTCCGGCGCGCGATCGTCACACCGACGCGCCGGACCTGCCGATTCAGTATGGGCATTTTTATTCTGACGATAGCTATCCTGACTCGCATCTGTTTGAAGATGCAGAGAGCCTGCGGCTGCGTCACGATCCCGATTTTCTGCTGATCCACCCGATGAATATCGACGATGCCGGTCATAAGTCGGGGCTCTCCTCGCCGCAGTACCGCAACCGGGCGCGCATTGCCGACGGCCTGCTGTCGCAGTGGATGCCGCTGTGGCTGGCCGGAGGCTATCAGGTGATGGTAACGGCCGATCATGGCATGAATGACGATCGCTCCCACGGCGGGATTCTGCCGGAAGAGACCACGGTGCCGCTGTTTGTCTTTGGCCGGGCTTTCTCGCTGCAGCCTGACCTCGCGCCGCAGCAAACCGACCTGTGCGGCACGCTGTGTGAACTGCTGGAAGTGGCCCATGACAAGCCGGTCTGTCGCGGCCTGCTGGCGGAGCCGCAAAGATGAAGGGAAAAGGGTTCGCACTGCTGCTGCTGTTGCCATTCACTCTGTTCTGGGTCGCCTTTCAACTGGCCCCGCTGTTGTGGATCGCCATCAACAGCTTCTGGAGTGAGATGAACAGCCAGTGGGGCTGGGATAACTATCAGGACATTCTCACCTCGCCTTTCTACCCGCAGGCATTCCGCTTCTCACTGGATATCTCGCTCTGGTCCAGCGTCTGGGGACTGCTGATTGCGCTCATCACCGGCTATTCGCTGCATCAGCTCGGCAGCGGACGACTGCAGCGTTTTCTTATCTCCTTTACCAACATGACCAGCAATTTTGCCGGTGTTCCGCTGGCGTTTGCCTTTGTGATTCTACTGGGGCTGAACGGCTGTCTGACGCTGCTGCTGCGCCATTATGGCGTGATTGAGAGCTTCCGACTCTTCTCGCGCAACGGCATGGTGCTGGTTTACACCTGGTTCCAGATCCCGCTGGGCGTGCTGCTGCTCTATCCGGCGTTCGACGGGCTGAAAAAGGAGTGGCAGGAGTCCGCTGCGCTGCTGGGTGCCAGCCGCTGGCGCTACTGGTGGCATATCGGTTTGCCGATTCTGTTCCCGGCCCTGCTCGGTACTTTTGTCATCCTGCTGGCAAATGCGCTGGGCGCTTACGCCACGATTTACGCCCTGACCACCGGTAATTTCAACGTGGTACCGGTGCGCATCGCCGCGCTGGTCTCGGGTGATATTTCGCTCGATCCCAACACCGGCAGCGCGCTGGCGATGCTGCTGGTGGCCATTATGACGCTCATCACCCTGGTGCAGCAGTATCTGGTACGCCGCAGCTATCTCAATGCGAAACAGCCATGAAAGGAGCCGTCATGTCACGTGCTGAGCACCTCTATCACCGGATCATGGTCGGGTTACTTTTTACCCTGCTGGCGCTGCCGTTGCTGGCCACGCTGCTCTATGCGATCTCGTCCGACTGGAGTAATACCATTCTGCCGCAAGGCTATAGCCTGAAATGGTTCATTCAGCTCTGGAGCGACCCGCGTTTTCTGACGGCGCTGGGTCATTCGCTGCTGATTTGCTTTGGTGCGCTGCTGTTCTCGCTGATGCTGGTGCTGCCTGCTATGTTTGTAATCGCTTACTATTTTCCCCGACTCGATTCGGTGATGAACATCCTGATCCTGATGCCTTTTGCCGTGCCGCCGGTGGTGTCATCCGTGGGATTACTCCAGCTCTACTCTTCGTCACCGCTGATGCTGACCGGCACGCCGTGGATCTTAATCGGCTGCTATTTCACCATCGCATTGCCGTTTATTTATCGAGCGCTGGCGAACAATATGCAGGCAATCAACCTTAAAGAGCTGATTGATGCTGCACAGCTGCTGGGTGCCAGCACCTGGCAGGCAGCGCTGTGGGTAGTGCTGCCTAACCTGCGTAAAGGGATGCTGATTGCCGTGCTGCTCTCGTTCTCCTTTCTGATTGGCGAATTTGTCTTCGCTAACCTGCTGGTCGGCAACCGTTATGAAACCCTGCAGGTTTACCTCTTCAACATGCGCAACGGCAGCGGTCACTTCACCAGCGCACTGGTGATCTCCTACTTCTTTGTGGTGTTGCTGGTCACCTGGCTGGCTAACGCCCTGAATCCCGAACGAGGCTGAATATGAGTTATCTTGAGGTCAGAGAGCTGAACAAGTCCTATGGACCGACGCCGATTTTTGAGCAGATCGATTTTAGCGCCGCTGAAGGGGAATTTGTCACCCTGCTCGGCCCCAGCGGCTGCGGCAAATCGACGCTGCTGCGCTGTCTGGCGGGATTAACCGATGTCGACAGCGGTGAAATCAGACTGGAGGGCAAGGATATCGTGCCGCTGGCTCCGCAGAAGCGCGCCATCGGCATGGTGTTCCAGAGCTATGCGCTGTTTCCCAACATGACGGTAGAGAAGAACGTCGCGTTTGGCCTGAAGATGCAGAAACTGCCCGAGGCGCAGATCCGCCAGCGGGTAGTGGAGGTGCTGGAGCTGGTTGAACTTAGTGAGTATGCGCGCCGTTATCCGCATCAGCTGTCAGGCGGCCAGTGTCAGCGCGTGGCGCTGGCGCGTTCACTGGTCACGCGTCCGCGGTTGCTGCTGCTGGATGAGCCGCTGTCGGCGCTGGATGCACGTATCCGTCGCCATCTGCGCGATCAAATCCGGCGCATTCAGCGCGAGCTGAATCTCACCACCCTCTTCGTGACCCACGATCAGGAGGAGGCGCTGACGCTCTCCGATCGCATCGTGCTAATGAACCGGGGCAAAATCGTGCAGAACGGCGATGCCGAAGCGCTCTATACACAGCCGGTCGATCTCTTTGCCGCCGGATTTATTGGCAATTACAACCTGCTGAGTGCCGAGCAGGCGACGCGGCTGACCGGCCAGCCTTTCCACAGTCAGGTGGCTATTCGCCCGGAATCGATGCTGTTTACCGTGCCAGGCCAGGGTATTCCTGCGGAAATCCTCAGCCACAGCCTGCTGGGCAACGTCATCCGCTACCGTATCCGGGCGCATGACGTGGAGCTTTCGGTCGATGTGCTTAACCGATCGGCGGCGGATTTGCATCCCGCTGGCAGGAAGATTGGTCTACAATTAGAGCTGTCGACTTTGCGCCAGGTGGCTTAAAACACAGGAAAAAATCACGCATAGCACGGCAATCCCCTTCACAGATTGCTCTCGCTGTCAGGCTGGCAGTCTGTGCTGTTTGAAGCCTGACAAACGAGGAGCGATACCCCGTGTTAACCCTGCTTAATTTACTTTCTGCAGTGGCCCTGCTGGTCTGGGGCACGCATATCGTGCGAACCGGCATCATGCGGGTCTACGGTGCCGATCTGCGCCGCGTGCTGAGCCGCAGCATCGAAAAAAAACCGATGGCGTTTCTGGCAGGTATCGGCGTAACCACGCTGGTGCAGAGCAGCAACGCTACGACATTGCTGGTCACCTCGTTTGTGGCGCAGAATCTGGTCAGCCTGACGCCCGCACTGGTGGTGATTCTGGGCGCGGATGTCGGTACCGCTATCATGGCCCGTATTCTGACCTTTGATCTCTCCTGGCTCTCACCGCTGTTTATCTTCTTTGGCGTGGTGTTCTTCCTCAGCCGCAAACAGACCCGTGCCGGTCAGTTAGGCCGCGCCAGTATCGGCCTGGGCCTGATACTGCTGGCGCTGCAGCTGATTGTCGAAGCGGCGCGTCCGATTACTCAGGCCGCGGGTGTGCAGGTGCTCTTCTCCAGCCTGACGGGCGACGTGATGCTCGATGCGCTGCTGGGCGCAGTGTTTGCCATTATCAGTTACTCCAGTCTGGCCGCGGTGCTGATCACCGCGACACTGACTGCAACCGGCGTGATTTCGTTCAAGGTCGCGCTCTGTCTGGTGATCGGTGCCAATCTCGGTAGCGGTCTGCTGGCGATGATCAACGCCAGCAGCTCGAATGCTGCCGGTAAGCGCGTAGCGCTCGGCAGCCTGCTGTTCAAGTTCATTGGCTGCGTCCTGATCCTGCCGTTTGTCGATATTGTGGCGACCTGGCTCGATAAGCTGCCGGTCAACGATGAAGAGTTAGTGATTTTCTTCCATGTGTTTTACAACCTGATCCGCTGTGTGGCGATGGTGCCGTTTGCTGACCTGATGGCGCGCCTCTGCCGTCGACTCATTGCCGACGACGTCGACAACGCGCTGCAGCTTAAGCCAAAGCACCTCGATCGCAGCGCGCTGGATACCCCGGCGCTGGCGCTGGTGAATGCCGCCCGCGAAGCGCTGCGCATGGGTGACGTGCTGGAACAGATGCTGGAAGCGTTTAATAAAGTCATACATGGTGAGTCCCGCGAGGAGCGCACGGTGCGGCGGCTTGATGATGATGTCGATGTGCTTTATACCGCCATCAAACTCTATCTGGCGCGGATGCCCAAAGAGGATTTGCCGGAAGAGGATTCGCGCCGCTGGGGTGAAATCATTGAGATGTCGCTGAATCTGGAGCAGGCCGGTGACATTATTGAGCGGATGAGCGGCGATGTCGCTGACAAGTCGCTGGCAGCGGGCCGTGCGTTTTCTGCAGAGGGCTTAAAGGAGCTGCAGGAGTTGCAGGAGCTGTTAATCGCCAACCTCAGAATGAGCCTGTCGGTATTTCTGTCGCACGATGTCACCAGCGCCAGGCGACTGCGCCGCGCGAAACATCGCTTCCGCCTGATGATTCGCCGCTACTCTCATGCCCACGTTGATCGCCTGCATCAGCAGAACGTGCAGAGCATTGAGACCAGCTCGCTGCACCTTGGTTTACTCGGCGATATGAAGCGCCTGAATTCCCTCTTCTGCAGCGTGGCCTATACCGTGCTGGACCAGCCCGACGATGAACGGGATTATGAATAAAGCGTGTGAACAGACAGTTACGCCGGAGCAATCGTCCGGCGTAACAGCAGTGAGAAGCGGCGCATCGCAATAATGCGCCGCCACGGTTACTTCTTCTTAATCGGCTTTCCGGACCAGTAACCCGCCAGCAGTGAACCTGACAGGTTGTGCCACACCGAGAAGAGTGCGCCCGGCAATGCCGCCAGCGGCGAGAAGTAGAGTTTGCCCAGCGTCGCCGCCAGACCGGAGTTCTGCATGCCGACCTCCAGTGCCAGCGTACGGCAGGTTGACTCATCAAAGCCAAACAGTTTGCCGCCCCAGTAGCCGCCAAGCAGGCCAATCGCGTTATGCAGGATCACCGCCGCGATCACCATCAAACCCACCGATCCGATAAAGCTCTGACTGCCTGCCACCACCGCGCTGATGATCAGCAGAATGCAGACCATCGAAAACGCAGGCAGCCACGGCTCCACCCGGCGAACCACGCTGTTCATGCTGTGATGAATGATCAGTCCAAGACTAATCGGGATCACGACGATCTTCACGATGCTCAGCAGCATGCCCACCACATCAACCTGAATGTGGGTATCCACATAAAAGCGGGTTAACAGCGGCGTGGCGAACACGCCCACCAGCGCGGAGACGGAAGAAATGGTTACCGACAGCGCCACATCCCCTTTCGCCAGATAGATCATGACGTTGCTGGCGGTGCCGCTGGCAACTGAGCCGACCAGAATCATACCGGCGGCCAGATCGGGCGGCATATGGAACAGTTTTGCCAGCCCCCAGGCGGCTAACGGCATCACCAGATAGTGCAGAAAGGTGCCGGCAATCACCGGCGCAGGCCGGGTCAGCACCCGTTTGAAATCGTCGATATTCAGGGTGACACCCATGCCGAACATAATCAGCATCAGCAGATAAGTGACCCAGGGTCCGATGCCGAGAAAGGTACCTGGAGAGTAATAGGCGGCGACAGACAGCAGCACGGCCCAGAGCGGGAACAGGCGGGTTAACGTGGCGAGCATAGCCAGACTTCCTTATAAGAATGTTATGTTTAGTGCAGATTTGCCATAGAGCGTCATCATGCAGGAACGACTGCCGTGACGAAGGCGGGATCATAACATTTCATTATCATGGCGTAAGGCGAAGATGGGGCGAGACAGGAAAATGCGGATCGACTGCTGCCGATCCGCTGAATATCGACGAAATTACGCTGCTTTTTCCTCTAAACCGCGGTAGATCAAACCACCAACCACGGCACCGATAATCGGCATCAACCAGAACATCCACAGCTGAGAGATCGCCCAGTCACCCTGGAAGAGGGCTGCTGCGGTGCTGCGTGCCGGGTTAACAGAGGTGTTAGTCACCGGAATGCTGATCAGGTGGATCAGGGTTAACGCCAGGCCAATCGCAATCGGGGCAAAGCCTTTTGGCGCGCGTTCGCTGGTAGCGCCCATGATCACAATCAGGAAGATAGCCGTCATCACTACCTCAGTGATCATGCCTGCCTGCAAACTGAAGCCACCCGGTGAGTGTTCACCGTAGCCGTTCGCCGCAAAGCCGCTGGCCGCTGCGCTGAAGTCGCCTTTACCGCTGGCGATCAGATAAAGCACCGCGCCAGCCGCAATGCCGCCCACCAGTTGCGCGATGATGTAAGGAATGGCCTGCGAGGCGGAGAAACGTCCGCCTGCCACTAATCCCAGGGTAACTGCCGGATTAAAGTGACCGCCTGAGATGTGACCGACCGCATACGCCATGACCAGCACGCTCAGCCCGAAAGCCAGCGCCACGCCCATGAAGCCAATGCCCAGTTCCGGGAACGCCGCTGACAGTACGGCACTACCACAACCGCCTGCGACCAGTACAAAAGTCCCCAGCGCCTCTGCGACTAACCTTTTCATGATATTTCCTAACTTTAGGTGAATGGATTCAGCGGCGGGATTATAAATCTGAGGAAAGGGAGCGCAACGCCGGTACACGAAATGCGCAAAGAAAGGGGTTGCCATTTGGCAATAGTGGCAATAAGCCTTTGTATTGATGGAGCTGTCTGGAAGAAGCAAACCACAGGGAGATCAGGACGAACTGGACCTTTTTTGCCGCTGTTCAGGCCGCGCAGACGCGGCCTGAACAGCAGATAAATTTACTCGAACAAATTGCGGTGCAGCGTACGGACTACGCTTTCCGCATCATTGCCCGGCACCAGGAAGCAGAGATTGTAGCTGCTGGCACCATAGCAAATCATCCGCAGGTTGAACGGATCGAGCACACCAAACACCTCTTTGCCAACACCACACGCTTTTGACAGCTCATTGCCGATAATCGCCACCAGCGCCAGATCTTCCTCCACTTCTACCCGGCACAGCGACGAGAGTTCAGTCAGCAACGCCTGGGTCAGCAGACTGGCACTGGTTGAGGTCGAGCCGGTGGTGTCCAGCGTCAGCGCCACACTGACTTCGGAGGTAGTTATCAGGTCAACGGAGACGTTATGACGCGCCAGAATGTTAAACAGTTCGGCGAGGAAACCAAACGTATGCAGCATGTTAAGGCTGTGCAGCGTTAACAGCGTCTGCTTACGGCGTAACGCCAGCGCCCGGAACAGCGGCGGGTTGCGGGTTTCGTTGCAGACGCGGGTGCCGCCCGCTGCCGGATCCTTGCTGGATCCGACGAAGACCGGAATACCCCGGCGCACGGCGGGCAGCAGCGTCGCCGGATGCAGGACTTTTGCACCAAACGTCGCCATTTCAGCGGCTTCTTCAAAGGTGATTTCATCAATACGCTTCGCCGTCGGCACCACGCGTGGATCGGTGGTATAGATACCCGGCACATCCGTCCAGATATCGACGCGCGCCGCGTTCAGCGCTTCGCCCAGCAGCGCGGCGGTATAATCACTGCCGCCACGCCCTAAGGTGGTGGTGCGCCCTTCGCTTTCGCTGCCAATGAAGCCCTGAGTTATCACCAGCGCCTGCGCGATACGTGGGTGTAACTGCGCCGTCGCCTGCTCCGCCAGCACCTGAACATCCGGGACTGCCCGGCCAAAATGATCGTCGGTGCGCATCACTTTGCGAACATCAAACCACTCTGCATTCACCTGACGTTCACGCAGAATTTCAACAAACAGCAGTGAAGACATCAGCTCGCCGTGGCTGACCAGTTCATCGGTCAGGGCATTTGAGGTGGCGAGTGACGCCGCTTCTGAGAGCATGCTGATATTGTCGATCATCCGATCAATTTCATCGCGGATCACGTCCGGACGCTGCAGGCGATCGACAATGGCGTACTGGATACGGCGGATATCATCAAGCAGAGCAGCGCGCTGGGGTGCCTGCTGGCCTTCAGCCAGCGCAACCAGAAGATTGGTAATGCCTGCCGAGGCAGAGAGCACTACCAGACGCGTGCTGGCGTCCTGCAACACCACATCGGCGCTGCGGTTCATCGCTTCAAAATCGGCTACGCTGGTGCCGCCAAATTTTGCCACTATCAGAGTTTGAGACATGTAGGACCTCGTGTCAGGTTATCTTGTTCTCGCCGATGAAAGGGTCGAGAAACATGCTTTCAGCCAGGCACAAGGAAAGAGCAGAAACGGGCGGACAAGATCGGATAGACGAGTCACCCAGAAGCGCCCCACCTTGCAAAACGTCGACTGCAGACGTTTCTGGTGACAACCCAGAGGATTCAGCCCCTGTAGCCGACAGGCAGCACACCGCGTGCTGACCCACCTCGGCGTCGCTCCCCATGATGTGTTTTCACCGGATACGGTTCCTCCAA
The DNA here is from genome assembly GCF_025153065.1 of Pantoea sp. XY16. Classification (NCBI taxonomy): domain Bacteria; kingdom Pseudomonadati; phylum Pseudomonadota; class Gammaproteobacteria; order Enterobacterales; family Erwiniaceae; genus Pantoea; species Pantoea sp. XY16. The sequence continues at coordinate 296,478 of NZ_JANZNP010000007.1, forward strand.
CACACTGCCTGGGCGACGCGCCTCTTCTGGCTTGCACACAGGTGCGCAAGTAGGCGCATAGATCTAGCCTTTTCTGGACCTGCTGTCAATGTCAGCGATGGCCGCAGAGCCGCATCAGAAAACAAATTGCCCTGCGCCGCAGCGGCTACAGTGCTTAATGGGTTCAGCCCCTGCAACAATCCCTGACACGGCACAACGTTTTGCGCAGACTTTCGCGTCACACTTTAGCGCGTGATACTGCTGCCATCCTCAGGCTGTTCGCGCCAGTGAATGCTGACGACAGACCGCAGCGTTTACCTCGTCTGCGCGGCGTGCGCTGACAAAATTTTTCCTTTCAGTTACAAGTGTGGTCATACTGAAACGCTAAACGGGCATGATGTGCCTCCGATGGAATGACGGTTCTTAATATCAACAAGAGTGTTGCCATGAAAAATATCAATCCGACACAAACCGCAGCCTGGAAAGCGCTGCAACAGCATTTTGAGCAGATGAAATCGGTAGAAATTGCCGATCTGTTCGCCCAGGATGCCGATCGTTTTGCCAAATTCTCTGCCACCTTTGATGATCAGATGCTGGTGGATTTCTCCAAAAACCGCATCACCCAGGAAACCCTCGATAAGTTACAGGCGCTGGCTAAAGAGACCGATCTCAGCGGTGCCATTAAGTCTATGTTCTCGGGTGAGAAGATTAACCGTACCGAAGATCGTGCGGTGCTGCACGTCGCACTGCGTAACCGGAGTAACACGCCGATTCTGGTGGATGGCAAAGATGTGATGCCAGAGGTCAACGCTGTGCTGGACAAGATGAAAGGCTTCTCAGAGCGCATCATCAGCGGCGAATGGAAAGGCTATACCGGTAAAGCGATCACCGACGTAGTGAACATCGGTATCGGCGGCTCCGATCTTGGCCCGTTTATGGTGACGGAAGCGCTCCGCCCGTACAAAAACCATCTGAACATGCATTTTGTCTCTAACGTAGACGGCACCCACATCGCCAAAACGCTGAAAGATCTCAGCCCGGAAACCACCCTGTTCCTGGTCGCATCGAAGACCTTCACCACCCAGGAAACCATGACCAACGCCCACAGTGCGCGCGACTGGTTCCTGAAAACCGCAGGCGATCAACAGCACGTAGCGAAACACTTTGCTGCCCTGTCGACTAACGCCAAAGCGGTGGGTGAATTCGGTATCGACACCAATAACATGTTTGAATTCTGGGACTGGGTTGGCGGCCGCTATTCACTGTGGTCAGCGATCGGCCTGTCGATCATTCTCTCGATTGGTTTCGATAACTTCGGGCAACTGCTGAGCGGCGCACATGCCATGGACCAGCACTTCGCCTCTACCCCGGCGGAGCAGAACCTGCCGGTGCTGCTGGCGCTGATTGGCATCTGGTATAACAATTTCTTTGGTGCCGAAACCGAAGCGATTCTGCCTTACGACCAGTACATGCACCGCTTTGCCGCCTATTTCCAGCAGGGAAATATGGAGTCAAACGGCAAGTATGTGGATCGCGACGGTCATCCGGTGGACTACCAGACTGGCCCTATTATCTGGGGCGAACCTGGCACCAACGGTCAGCACGCGTTTTATCAGCTGATCCATCAGGGGACCAAACTGGTTCCGTGTGACTTCATTGCCCCGGCGATTACTCATAACGCGCTGGCGGACCACCATCCGAAGCTGCTCTCTAACTTCTTTGCCCAGACCGAAGCGCTGGCGTTTGGTAAGTCACGCGACGTCGTGGAGAAAGAGTTTACCGATGCCGGCAAATCGGCAGAATCTGTAGCCCACATTGTGCCGTTCAAGGTGTTTGAAGGTAATCGCCCGACTAACTCCATTCTGCTGCGTGAAATTACGCCGTACAGCCTGGGTGCGCTGATTGCGTTGTACGAGCACAAAATCTTCACGCAGGGTGCCATCCTGAATATCTTCACCTTCGATCAGTGGGGTGTGGAGTTAGGTAAGCAGCTGGCGAACCGTATTCTGCCGGAACTGGAAAATGAGGACGAAATTACCTCTCATGACAGTTCCACTAATGCCTTAATTAACCGCTATAAATCCTGGCGTTAATCGGCGTTAATTTCATCGGGCGGCAACGTTGCCGCCCTTTTTTTGTCTCTTTTTCCATCCAGGTGGCCTGATTATCGATTTTGTCATTCACGCCAGTGCGGGAAAAGTCTTAAAATACCCTAAGATAATTCTGAACATCTGGCCATAAAACAGTGTGATATCCAGTATAAAATGGATCTGAAAACTAACGGGCAACAGGGTTAGCTATTGATTTATAGCCATATTTAATTTAAGCCCTTCTGAGTAAATTCTGATTATTCTTATTCCGTACCAGATATAACTAAAAAAGAACATTCCGCTTTGCATTCGCCTTACCTGTAGCGAAATATAGGGTATCAACCAGAAAACCTCCGATTTAAAAAGTAGTTATCCCCAATTCAGCTGATTAAATCACGCAATTGCCCCGCTATTTACCCTGGTTTTTATGGCACTGAACTCTGATATTTTGTTGCCCTATAATGAACGCGCCCGCAATGGGACTGTCCGTCGCTTTGGCTGCAGCCTGTCTGTATTGCCCTTGTCGCCGGTCAGAGATCCTTCATTCACTCAATGCAGGAAACGTTGTTATGAAAAAAACTATGGTTGCCGGTGCAGCCCTGATCCTCGTTGCCGCTTCTTCCAGCGCATTTGCTGCGCCGCAGGAAGCAGGTGAAGCAGGTACTGCAGCTGGCGCGCAGGCGGGAGCAATCTCTGCTGGCACGTCCACGGCTGTCGGTGTCGGCGCACTTGGCGCGCTGGTCGGGCTCGGCATTGCTGCTTCTGGCGGTGGTGACGGTGCAAATACCGGTACAACAACCACGACCACGACGAGCACCACTCGTTGATGGATGCCCGTCTCCCGTCTGATTGCTGATTTACAGCAAACGGGCTGCGGCTGAAACACTGACTTCGGTAAGTGATGACGCTAAGCCACGTAACCTGTATCTCTGCAGCCAGCCGTGACGGGCAGAGCACCTTTAAACATAACCACACGCCTGTGTGGTTATTTTTTACTTTGGCATGACTTATCAGGGACACACAGTGCGCCGACTTCCTCTGCTGCTCGCTTGCCTGCTGCTGCAGGCCTGTACACAAACGCAAAAAGGTCTTGAACAGACTTTGCTGCTCGCGGTTAACGGTCCGGATGACGTGACCGTCACCGATCAACAGGTCAACAATCTTCCCTATGCCAGTCTCTATGCTCGTCTGAATGAGGGTCCGCGCATTTTTGTGGTGCTGGGCTACAACGAGAAGGGGCAGCAGAAATGGGTTACGCAGGATCAGGCGATGCTGGTGACACAGCACGGCCGCCTGGTTAAAACCCTGGGCTTACCGGATAACCTGCTGAGCGTCAGCAATCTGCAACAGGATCCGCTTGCTGACAGCCTGCATATCAGCAATGGCGCAGGCTGGACCCGCATTGTGCAGTGGACCGAGCAGGGCAAGGTTCGCGGCGCGACCGTGCGCTCCACCTTCCAGCGTGGCACCGACGAAGTGCTGACCGTGGCGGGCAACCGCATTCCGTGCCGTGTCTGGCATGAGCAGGTAAGCATCGACAGCAGTAACCGCGAGTGGGAGAACACCTTCTGGATCGACAACAGCAGCGGTGATGTGGTGCAGGCCCATCAGATGCTGGCGGCCGATGCCTTCCCTGTCGATATCACTATTCTGAAGCCGGCGAAATCATGAAAAAAATCACTATTTTGCTGGCCGGGCTGAGCCTGTTCAGCGCCGCAGAAGCGCAGGCGACTGCGCAGGTTATCGTTCATGCTCCGCACAACGGCGGTCAGGCTGAGCTGAGCCAGATCGCGGATCTGTCACAGCTGGTGACACTGCCTCCGCTGCAGACCAACACGGACTGGCGCCGTACCGTTATTGCCGAGCGCGGTGCCAGCGCCGTCGCACAGCAGCAATATCAACAGACGCTGGGCGCGTTACGTGCCTGGCGTGCTGACAGCAGTGGCGATAGGGCGGCGGCCATTGCTGAGGTCATCCGCCAGCTGAGCGCCATCAACGTGACAGGTCGCCAGTTCACCCCGCTTGACCCGGACTGGATCCGTCTCCATCCGGCGGACAACCGTCGGCTGGAAGGTAGCTATGACCTCTGGCTGCAGGCGCCATCCGATTCAGTGCTGCTGCTCGGCGCATTAAGCGGTGCAGGCAAAGTGAGCTGGCAGCCGGGTAAATCAGTACGCGACTATCTGGAGGGTCACCCGTCACTCTCCGGCGCAGAACGCAATTTTGTCACGGTGATTGCGCCTTCCGGCGCCACACAGCAGGTGCCGGTTGCATACTGGAATCATCGCCACGCGGAAGTGGAGCCAGGCAGCGTTATCTGGCTCGGCTTTTCCTCATGGAGCCTGCCAGGCAGCTATGAAGATCTGAACGATCGCATCCTTTCCGTACTGACTCACCGGATACCAGACTGATGAAAAAACGTTATCTCTTCAGCCTGTTGGCTGTTTCCGTGGCGGCAGCCTGTCAGGCGCAGGCCGACACCTTCCCCGCGCCGGTGGGCCCGTCACAATCTGATTTCGGTGGTGTGGGCCTGATGCAGGTGCCGACAGCGCGCATGTCCAGAGAAGGCGAGTTCAGCCTCAATGCGCGCGACAACGATCAGTACCGCTACTACTCTGCGTCACTGCAGCTCTTTCCCTGGCTTGAGACGACCGTGCGTTATACCGACGTGCGCACCCGGCAGTACAGTGCGGTGTCAGAATTCAGCGGCACGCAGAGCTATAAGGATAAAGCCTTCGACCTGAAACTGCGTCTGTGGCAGGAAGGCTTCTGGCTGCCGGAAGTGGCGGTGGGAACGCGCGATCTCGGTGGTACCGGCCTGTTCGACAGTGAATATGTGGTGGGAACCAAAGCCTGGGGACCATTCGACTTCACCCTGGGCCTCGGCTGGGGCTATCTCGGCAATAGCGGCACCGTGAAGAACCCGTTCTGCTCCTACAGCGACAGCTATTGCCAGCGTCCACAGGTAGGCGAAGCGGGTTCCATCAATGGCTCGCAGATGTTCCACGGTCCGACAGCATTTTTCGGCGGCGTGGAGTATCAGACGCCCTGGCAGCCGCTGCGACTCAAGATGGAGTATGAGGGCAACGACTACCAGAATGACTTTGCTGGCCGCCTTGATCAGCGCAGCAAGCTCAACGTCGGCGCGATTTATCGTGTGACCGACTGGGCTGACATCAACGCCAGCTACGAACGCGGCAATACGTTTATGTTTGGTGTCACCATCCGTACCAACTTCAATGATTTGCGTCAGGCGCACATCGACAGCGAGAAGCCGGCCTATAATCCACAGCCGCAGCCGCCGTTGCTGGAGCCGACGGTAGTCGGCACTCAGCTGACCGATCTGAAATACAACGCGGGTCTTGATGGTCCGCGGATTCAGACTCAGGGCCACACGTTGTATGTGTCAGGCGAGCAGACGAAGTACCGTGATACCCGTGAAGGGGTGGATCGCGCTAATCGCATTATCATGAACCACCTGCCGGACGGCATCGACACCATTAATGTGACCGAGTCGCGCTTTAACATGCCGCAGGTGACCACTGAAACGAAAGTTGCCAGTCTGCGTAACGAGCTGGAAGGCTATCCGCTGGGCCACGAGCAGCCGCTGCAACAGACCCGCAAAGAACCGATCGATCCGGGTAACACTGAGCAGGGTATGTTTATCCGTAAAGATCGGCTGAACTACAGCCTGTCGCCGGTGCTGAATCAGTCGGTGGGTGGCCCGGAAAGCTTCTACATGTATCAGGTTGGCGTCATGGCCAATGCGGATTACTGGCTGACGGATCACCTGCTGGTGGGCGGCAGTCTGTTTGGTAACCTCGCCAACAACTACGACAAGTTCAACTACAACGGCGCACCGGCGGACTCTTCGCTGCCGCGCGTGCGTACTCATATCCGCGATTACGTTGAGAACAACGTTTATGTCAATGATCTGCAGGCGAACTATATGGGCCACCTCGGTAACGGCTTCTATGGTCAGGTCTACGGCGGCTATCTGGAGACGATGTACGGCGGCGTGGGCGGCGAGCTGCTTTATCGTCCGGTCGATGCGAACTGGGCGGTAGGTGTCGATGCCAACTACGTCCGTCAGCGTGACTGGGACAATATGATGCAGTTTAACCGCTATAAAGCGACCACCGGCAACCTGACCGGTTACTGGCGTCCGTGGTTCATGCAGGATGTGCTGGTGAAAACCAGCGTAGGACAGTATCTGGCAAAAGATAAAGGCGTGACGGTCGATGTGTCGAAGCGCTTCGACAGCGGCGTGATGGTCGGTGTTTATGCCACCAAAACCAACGTGTCGTCGGAAGAGTATGGCGAGGGTGACTTCACCAAAGGCTTCTATATCTCCGTGCCGATGGATCTGTTCACCGTGACGCCAACACGCGGTCGCGCGCAGGTCAACTGGGTGCCGCTGACGCGTGATGGCGGTCAGATGCTGGGTCGTAAGTACCAGCTGTATGATCTGACGTCCGATCGCGACGCGCGCTTTAACTAAGCAGAGGCGGCTTTCGGGCCGCTCAACGCTGTTTACAGAAGCAGGCTCAGGGAGCAAACGCCCTGCGTAAAGACGCAAAAACGCCATCCGTGGCATGCTCAGCGCGGGCCATCCCTGGCCCGCGATGCTTTACTCCGGGCGTATGCTCCCATCGCTTTGACTCCGGCGCGTTTCAGGCGACCATCTGAACGCTTCAGACCGCTGAAAAAAAGCCGAAACAGGGTGAATCTGACCGTGTTTCCTGCGCTGGCTCGATATCACAGCTGACAGGGCCCGAGTTGATTCCCCTCCCTTCAAGCGGCCCTCCGGCCGCTTTTTTATTTAATCCGCATCGTAGCCGAGATTCGGCGCCAGCCAGCGATCCACTTCCGTGACCGACATCCCTTTGCGTGCTGCGTAATCTTCCACCTGATCACGCTGAATCTGCGCCACGGCGAAATAGCGGCTGTCAGGATGGCTGAAGTACCAGCCGGACACCGCCGCGCCCGGCCACATGGCAAAGGATTCGGTCAGTTTGATGCCGGTCTGCTCTTCCACTGCCAGCAGACGCCAGATGGCAGCTTTTTCAGTGTGATCCGGGCAGGCCGGATAGCCTGGCGCCGGACGTATTCCCTGATAATTTTCGCGAATCAGCGCTTCATTGCTGAGATTTTCGTTGGGCGCAAAGCCCCAGATTACCTTACGCACCCGCTCGTGCAGATATTCAGCAAAGGCTTCCGCCAGACGGTCAGCCAGCGCTTTCACCATAATCTTGTTGTAGTCATCGTGCTGACGATCATAGGCCTCCGCCAGCGCATCCTCCTCCAGTCCGCCGGTCACCGCGAACGCGCCAAGGTAATCCGCTTTTCCCTCTGACTTCGGAGCAACGAAATCCGCCAGACAGTAGTTGGCGAAGTCGATTTTCTCGGTCTGCTGACGTAAGTGATGACTCACACACAAAATTTCATCGCGTCGCTCGTCACGGTAAATATGGATATCATCACCAACCCGGTTAGCCGGGAAAATACCGACCACGCCACGCGGCTTCAGCAGCGACGCCTCACTTAATCTGTCGAGCATCGCACTGGCATCGGCAAACAGACGCTGCGCCTCCTCACCCACCACCTCATCCTCCAGAATACGGGGATATTTACCCGCCAGCGACCAGGTCATAAAGAACGGCGTCCAGTCGATGTAGTGGCGCAGCGTGGCAATGCTGGCCTCCACCTGACTGACACCAGGTCGATGCGGCACCGGCGGTGTGTAACTCTCCCAGTCAATTGAAGTGGCGTTATCGCGCGCCATCTGTAGCGAGACCGGCGGCGTGCGCGGCTTTTTACGTGCATGCTGGATGCGCACGGTTTCGTACTCTTTGCGCGTTCGGGCGACAAAATCGTCTTTTAATGTGGCGGAGAGCAGCGACGACACCACGCCAACGGTGCGAGAGGCGTTCTGCACGTAGACCGTCGGGCCGCTGTAGTGCTGCTCAATTTTGACGGCAGTATGCGCCTTCGAGGTGGTCGCGCCGCCAATCAGCAGCGGTAAGGTAAAGCCCTGACGCTCCATCTCTTTCGCCATATTGACCATCTCATCCAGCGACGGCGTAATCAGCCCTGACAGGCCGATGATGTCTGCCTTCACTTCACGCGCTGTTTTGAGGATTTTCTCGCCCGGCACCATCACGCCAAGGTCGATAATTTCGTAGTTATTACACTGCAACACCACGCCGACAATATTCTTGCCGATGTCATGCACGTCGCCTTTGACGGTGGCCAGCACGATTTTACCGTTGCTGCGCCCTGCTTCTTTGCTGGCTTCGATAAACGGCTCCAGATACGCCACCGCCTGCTTCATCACGCGCGCCGATTTCACCACCTGCGGCAGGAACATTTTGCCTTCGCCGAACAGGTCGCCGACCACGTTCATGCCGGACATCAGCGGCCCCTCAATCACCTCTATCGGACGGGGCACCTGCTGGCGCGCCTCTTCGGTATCCTGCTCGATAAACTCCGTGATGCCCTTGACCAGCGAATATTCGAGCCGCTTCACCACGTCCCAGCTGCGCCACTCGGCGAGCTGCTTGTCCTGCGCACCCTCGCTTTTGCCGTCACGATATTTCTCCGCCAGCGCCAGCAGCCGCTCGGTGCCATCATCCCGTCGGTTAAGGATCACATCCTCTACCGCCTCGCGCAGTTCTGCCGGCAGATCGTCATAGATGGCCAGCTGGCCTGCGTTGACGATGCCCATATCCATGCCATTTCGGATGGCGTAGTAGAGGAACACCGCGTGTATCGCTTCACGCACCGGGTCGTTGCCACGGAAGGAAAACGAGACGTTGGAGACGCCGCCGGAAATCATCGCATGGGGCAGTTCACGCTTGATGTCTTCACAGGCACCGATGAAATCCATCGCGTAGTTGTTGTGCTCGTCGATGCCGGTGGCAACCGCAAAGATGTTGGGATCAAAAATGATATCTTCCGGCGGAAAGCCGACCTGTTCGGTCAGGATCCGGTAAGCGCGGCGACAGATTTCGATTTTACGGGCGCGGGTATCTGCCTGGCCCACTTCGTCAAATGCCATGACCACCATCGCCGCGCCGTAACGCCGGACCTGGCGCGCATGATGGATAAAGGCCGCTTCCCCCTCTTTCATCGAAATCGAATTCACAATTCCTTTGCCCTGAATGCACTGCAGCCCTTTCTCAATCACCGCCCATTTCGAGGAGTCGATCATAATCGGCACGCGGGCAATATCGGGTTCACCCGCAATCAGATTCAGGAAGCGCACTATCGCCGCCTCGGCGTCGAGCATCCCTTCATCCATGTTGATATCGATGATCTGTGCGCCGCTCTGCACCTGCTGCAACGCCACCTCCAGCGCTTCGTTGTACTTCTCTTCTTTAATCAGCCGCTTAAATTTTGCTGAGCCGGTGACGTTGGTGCGCTCACCGACGTTAACAAACAGCGACTCAGCGGTGATGTTCAGCGGCTCCAGACCGGAAAGGCGACAGGCCACCGGAATCACCGGCAACCTGCGCGGCGCGACGCCTTCAACCGCCGCGACCATAGCTTCAATATGTTGCGGCGTAGTGCCACAGCAGCCGCCAATAATGTTCAGGAAGCCCGAGGTGGCCCATTCCTTAATCTGCTCCGCCATCAGTGCCGCATCGAGATCGTATTCGCCAAAGGCATTGGGCAGACCCGCATTGGGATGGGCAGTGACGTAGCCCTCGGCGATGCGCGACAGCTCCGCCACATACTGACGCAGCTCATCCGGTCCCAGCGCGCAGTTCAGGCCAAAAGAGAGCGGTTCGGCATGACGCAGGGAGTTGTAAAACGCTTCAGTGGTCTGACCGGAGAGCGTCCGGCCGGAGGCGTCAGTGATGGTGCCGGAGATCATCAGCGGCAGCTTCACACCCAGCGCGTCCATCTCGGTCTTCACCGCATAGACAGCCGCTTTGGCATTCAGCGTATCGAACACCGTTTCGATCATGATGAGGTCAGCACCGCCCTCCACCAGCGCACGAGTCGATTCGCGGTACGCCTCCACCAGCTGATTAAAGGTGACGTTGCGATAAGCAGGATCATTAACGTCGGGTGAGATCGAGCAGGTGCGGTTAGTCGGGCCGAGCACACCCGCAACGTAACGCGGACGATCCGGCGTTTTCGCCGTCCACGCATCGGCGCAGACGCGCGCCAGCCGGGCCGCTTCGAAATTGATCTCCGCCGACAAGCTTTCCATCTGGTAATCCGCCATCGCAATCGACGTGGCGTTGAAGGTGTTGGTTTCGAGGATATCCGCACCGGCAGCCAGATAAGCGTCGTGGATCTCGCGGATCACCGACGGTTTACTCAGTACCAGAAGATCGTTGTTGCCTTTGAGATCGCAGGGCCAGTCAGCAAAACGGCTGCCGCGATAATCCTCTTCCTCCAGCCGGTAGCTCTGGATCATGGTGCCCATGCCGCCATCCAACACCATAATGCGTTGTGCGAGCTGCTGATGTAGCGCGTCGATTTTAGTGCTCACTGTTGCCCCATTCACGTCAGTCTGCTGGCGGAAAACCCTGTTTTTCATTCTGGCACAAGCCTCTCTGGCGACAAAGTAACCTCTTCTGCGACAGGTGCAGGTCACGGCTTCACAGGTCTGACCAGAAAACCAGCATTTGCAAACGGCGTGATTAAAACGAAAATGATTTCCACAATGCAAAAGGAGAGACAACGATGGCAACGCCCGTTCCCGTTAAACGCGGTAAGAAACCCCGCGGCACCCCTGTCGCCGCACCTGCGGGCGGTCAGGTTCAATCGCTGACGCGCGGCCTGACATTGCTGGAGCTGATTGCTGACTCACATGGCAGCGTGGCGCTGACCGAGCTGGCACAGCAGGCGGGCCTGCCCAACTCCACCACGCATCGCCTGCTCAGCACCATGCAACAGCAGGGTTTTGTCCGTCAGGTGGGCGATCTCGGACTGTGGACAATCGGCGCGCATGCCTTTGTGGTCGGCAGCAGTTTCCTGCAAAGCCGGAATCTGCTGGCGCTGGTCCACCCGGTGCTGCGGAGCCTGATGGAGCAGTCCGGTGAAACGGTAAATCTGGCGGTGCTGGATCTCAGTGACCACCAGGCGGTGATCATTGATCAGGTACAGTGCACCCAGCTGATGCGGATGTCCGCGCCGATAGGCGGCAAGCTGCCGATGCATGCGTCAGGCGCAGGCAAAGCGTTTCTGGCGCATCTGGGTGATGAACAGGTTACCGCCCTGCTGCATCAGAAAGGATTGCATTACTACACGCCGAAGACCCTGATGTCGCCGCAGAGCCTGAAAGAGAATCTGGCGCAGGTACGCAAAGCGGGCTTTTCGCTGGATGATGAAGAGCATGCACTTGGACTGCGCTGTGTCGCCGCGCCCATCTACGATGAACATGGCGAGGCGTTTGCCGCGCTCTCGATTTCCGGCCCTATCGCTCGCATGACAGACGATCGGATTACGGAATTAGGTGCGCTGGTCATCCGCGAAGCGCGTCAGGTTACGCTGGCGTACAGCGGCCGTTAATAGCCTCTGACGCGTAGCAGACGCTGAAACGCTGCGTCTGCCGCCAGGCGATGACCTCTTCAACATGGCCATGAGCGAGGCGCTGCTGCTGCGCGCGCCACCAGCGGGCGTCGAATATCTCCGGATGCAGTTGTAGCAGTAAGGCGCCAGTCGCGGCTTCACTGCATAACGCATAGCGGAAGGTTTCCGGGAAGACATCATCCGGTCCGACGCTGTACCACGGCTCAGCGCTAAGTTCATCTTCCTCATAGCGCGCCGCGGGCACCTCGCGGAAATTCAGCGCCTGCATCGGGCGGATCTCATCGTAATCGTAGAAAATCACCCGGCCATGACGGGTTATGCCGAAGTTTTTAAACAGCATGTCGCCAGGAAATATGTTGGCGGCTGCCAGCTGTTTAATCGCGTGGCCATACTCTTCAATGGCGTGTCGTCGCTCAGCGTCGCTGGCCTGCGCCAGGTAGAGGTTAAGCGGCTGCATACGACGCTCCAGCCACAGGTGACGAATGATCAGGCGATCACCTTCGATATGCAGCTTTTCTGCCACGCAGGCGTGGAGTTCCGTCAGCAACGCCGGTGAGATACGCGACAGTGGCAGCACAAACTGCTCGAACGCCTGCGTATCCGCCATCCGACCCACGCGATCGTGCTCTTTGACCTGCTGATAACAGGCGCGGACCTGCGCTTCCGTCACCTCTTTTTGCGGCGCGAATTGATCCTTTATCACCTTGAACACCCAGTCAAAGCCCGGCAGCGTGAAGACCAGCATCACCATGCCCCGCACGCCAGGCGCGATCTCAAAGGCCGTCTCACTCTCTGCCAGCGCCTGAAGATATTCGCGATAGCTTTCGGTTTTACCGTGCTTCTGGCAGCCAATCGCCATATAGCGTTCCGCCAGCGTTTTGCCGGGCAGAATCGGTTGCAGCCAGGCCACCAGCGCCGCAGGCACCGGGGCATACACCATGAAATAGGCACGGGCAAAACCAAAGACAATGCTGGCGTCATTCACATCGGTCAGGCAGGTGTCGATCCACAGCTCGCCACTTTCAGTGCGCTGTATCGGCAGCAGACAGGGAAAAATGCCCTCCGGCAGATGCAGGCGCGCCACCAGCCAGGCGGTTTTGTTGCGATAGAAGAGTTCACTGTTGACCTCCAGCCAGCCCTGATCCAGCCGGGGGAAATACGACTGCAGGTGGCGGACAATCCAGCCGACATCGCGCGCGCGGTGCTGCCACGGCAGCGTCAGCGGTAAATCTCCCAGCACCTGATCCACTAATGCCCGCCAGCCCCGCTCCGGCTGATAATGGCGCGACAACGGCCTCAAAGGTGTGATTGGTGCGGTCTGGGACTGGGAGCTGAAGATAAATAGCCGATCCGGTTGCAGGTCAGTATGTCCATGCAACCGGCAGTAAACCGAGTTAAAGAAGCTTTCAGCGATCTCATGCCGTGGATAGCCAGGCAGCAGGCTTTGATAGTGATCCTTGACCCGCAGCCAGAAAATCTCATCCCAGCTGGCCGCGCCATTCAGCACCCGCAGCTGATCGGCCACCAGGCTGACGTGATGATCATAGAGATGAATGCGGGCCTTCATGGCATGCTGCACTGCCTGCCAATCCGCCTGCTCGAACCGCTGCTGCGCCCCGGCCGTAATATCCAGAAAGCGGCCATACTGCGCATCAAAACCCTGCAGGATAGTGTGGGCGATCAGAGATTCGCGTGGCGGCATAGTCAGCTCCGGTCAATGACCGCCCACGTGGTGCGGGCGGGGAATCCGTCATAGAAGAAGCGTCAGAACTGATGCTCTTCGGTCGAACCGGTAAGCGCGGTGACTGAAGACTTACCGCCCTGAATGATGTTGGTCACCTGATCGAAATAGCCGGTGCCCACTTCCTGCTGATGTGACGAGAAGCTGTAACCGCGATCGCGGGCAGCGAACTCAGGCTGCTGAACCTTTTCAACGTAGTGACGCATCCCTTCGCCCTGGGCATAGGCATGCGCCAGATCGAACATGTTGAACCACATGCTGTGGATGCCCGCCAGCGTGATGAACTGGAAGCGATAGCCCATGTCGCTCAGCGCCTGCTGGAACTTCGCGATGGTGCGGTCGTCGAGGTTCTTCTTCCAGTTGAACGATGGCGAGCAGTTGTAGGCCAGCAGTTTGCCGGGGAAGCGCGCATGGATGGCGTCGGCAAAGCGCTGCGCCATCGCCAGATCCGGCGTCGAGGTTTCGCACCACAGGATGTCAGCATAAGGGGCATAGGCCAGCCCGCGGCTGATCGCCTGTTCAATGCCAGCGTGTGTGCGGAAGAAGCCTTCTGCCGTCCGGTCGCCACGGATAAAGGGACGATCGTATTCATCGCAATCTGAGGTAATCAGGTCCGCGGCGTCGGCATCGGTGCGGGCCAGCAGTACCGTTGGCACGCCCATGACATCCGCAGCCAGCCGTGCCGCCACCAGTTTCTGAATCGCTTCCTGAGTCGGTACCAGCACTTTACCGCCCATGTGACCGCATTTTTTTACCGCCGCCAGCTGATCTTCGAAGTGGACCGCAGCCGCGCCCGCCTGAATCATCGCCTTCATCAGCTCATACGCATTGAGTACGCCGCCAAAACCGGCTTCCGCATCGGCAACAATCGGCAGGAAGAAATCGGTGTACCGGCTGTCATCCTTTTCGATGCCACTGGACCACTGAATCTGATCGGCACGCTGAAAGGTCTGATTAATGCGGGTCACCACTTCCGGCACCGAGTTCACCGGATAGAGAGACTGATCGGGATACATCTGCCCTGCCACGTTGGCATCCGCAGCCACCTGCCAGCCAGAAAGGTAAATTGCTTCAATGCCCGCTTTGGCCTGCTGCAGTGCCTGCCCGCCGCTGAGCGCACCCAGACTGTTGATGTACCCTTTCTTCGCCTCCCCGTTCAGCAGCGCCCATAATTTTTCCGCACCGCGCTCTGCCAGCGTACAGGCGGGAAGAACAGAACCGCGCAGATTGACAACCTCTGCTGCGCTGTAAGGGCGGGTAATGCCCTGCCAGCGTGCGGTCTGCCAGAGTTGTTCCAGTTGATCTATCTGTTGAGTACGTGTCATGGCAATAGCTCCTCTGTTCAGGGGATCAGGCGGTAGCCTGGCAGGGTAAGAAAGGAAACCAGCTCGCGTTCGGTAGTGATCTGCGCCATCAACTGTGCCGCGTCGTCATAGCGACCGGCACTAAAACGGGCTTCGCCCAGCGCGTTTTGCAGCAGATGCAGCTCTTCATTCAGCCAGCGCAGAAACAGTTCGGCCGTGACCTGCTGGCCACTGCTCAGCATTTGCTGGTGGCGAATCCATTGCCAGATTGAGGTGCGTGCGATCTCAGCAGTCGCGGCATCCTCCATCAGTCCGTCAATTGGCACACAGCCGTTGCCGCTAATCCACGCTTCAAGATATTGCAGTGCGACGCGGATATTGGCGCGCATTCCGGCTTCAGTGCGCTCGCCCTGGCAGGGCGCCAGTAACTGCTCCGCCGTGATGGGGGCATCTTCTTCGCGCAGAATATGCAGCTGATTCGGCCGGTCACCCAGCGCAGCATTGAAGACCGCCATGGCGGTATCTGCCAGGCCCGGATGCGCAATCCAGGTGCCGTCATGCCCATTGTCCGCCTCCCGCTCTTTATCTTCCGTTACGCGCTGCAGCACCCAGGCATTGCGCGTCGGATCTTTAGCGGGGATCAGCGCAGACATCCCGCCCATCGCAAAAGCGCCCCGGCGATGACAGGTTTTAATCAGCAGGCGCGAGTAAGCATCCAGAAACGTCTGAGACATGGTGACAGACTGGCGATCCGGCAGTACGCGATCCGCATGTTGTTTCAGGGTTTTGATGTAGCTGAAGATGTAGTCCCAGCGGCCACAATTGAGGCCCACAATGTGATCGCGCAGATTCCACAGGATCTCATCCATCTGAAACACGGCGGGTAAGGTTTCGATCAGCACTGTCGCTTTGATCGTGCCGCGCGGCAGATCGAACTGATCCTCGCTGAAGCTGAAGATCTCACGCCACCATGCGATCTCCTGCCAGCTCTCAGTCTTAGGCAGATAGAAGTAAGGTCCGCTGCCCTTAGCCAGTAAAGGACGGACGTTGTGGAAGAAATAGAGCGCGAAATCAAACAGCCCACCCGGAATCGCCTCGCCCTGCCAGCTGACATGTTTTTCTGACAGATGCAGGCCGCGAACCCGACACATCAGCACCGCTGGATTAGCGCCGAGCTGATAAATTTTGCCAGTGTCGCTGGTGTAACTCAGCGTACCCAGCACTGCTTCGCGCAGAGTAAGCTGCCCGTCAATCAGCTTTGACCACTCCGGTGACAGCGAATCCTCAAAGTCGGCCATAAAAACCTTTACGTTTGAATTCAGGGCATTAATCACCATTTTTCGCTCGGGTGGACCGGTGATCTCAACCCGACGATCTTTTAAATCTGCCGGAATGGGTTGAATACGCCACGCGCTGGCTCTTATGGAAGCGGTTTCCATATCGAAGTCTGGAAGATAGCCCTCGTCATATCGACGCTGACGTTGCTGGCGAGCCGACAACAGCACGTCGCGTTGTGGTGCAAAGCGTGCAATCAGCCCCTCTAAGAAAGAGACGGCCTCGGGCGTTAACAGCTGCTGTTCGGCATGATTAAAGGGCTGGCTGAAAGAGAGGGTATGGCTGATCACTGAGTCTGTCATGCTGGCTTTCTCCTGTATTCAAAGGATCGAATGCAGCGGATCCACACGGTGTTCGTTTTGTGAGCGACAGGATCAGAGCATAATCATTTATTTTTATAAATCAAAATCTATTTCCATTTTTAAATAAAAATCAACTTATCCTTATGTTTTATCAAAAATAAAATTTTCATCCATTAAAGGAATCGCTTTCATTTAACGTTATGAAGGCGAAAAAAAACCGTGTTGCCATCGGCTAACACGGTTCCGTTGATCTTCAGACGGGACTATTCCAGCGTTGGGTTCATGTGACGCAGATCGAACGGCGTGATCTGGTAAACGTAGTAGTTGAGCCAGTTCGAGAACAGCAGATTGCCGTGACTGCGCCAGGTGGCGCGGGGTGGCAATACCGGATTATCCTGCGGGAAATAGTTATAAGGGACTTCCGGATTCACCCCCGCTTCATAATCGCGATGATACTCACCAGACAATGTCAGGGCATCATATTCCGGGTGACCGGTAACAAACACCAGACGTTTGTCTTTACTCGCCATCAGATAGGCACCGGTTTGTTCCGATTCAGCAAACAGCTCAAGATCGGTGTAATCCGTAATCAAATGAGTGGGAAAATCAGCATAGCGTGAGTGCGGTGCGAGGAAATTATCATCAAAACCACGGGTCAGTAACGCATGGGGATGCAGTATCTGATGCTCATAGACGCCAGACAGTTTGTTATGCCGGGTTTGCTTGGGAATGCCATACAGAATGTTAAGCGCAGCCTGAACCGCCCAACAGACAAACAGGGTTGAGGTGACGTGCTCATTTGCCCAGTGCAGAACGCGCTGAATCTGTGGCCAGTAAGCGACATCATTAAAATCAACCAGCCCGAGTGGTGCACCTGTCACGATTAAGCCATCGTAGTTATCGTGCTGGATATCTTCAAAATTGCAGTAGAAGTTGTTGAGGTGCTCAGTGGGCGTATTGCGTGACTCGCGGCTGTCGATGCGCAGCAGCTGAATATCAATCTGTAAGGGCGAGTTGGAAAGCAGACGCAGAAACTGATTCTCCGTTTCGATCTTTTTCGGCATCAGATTCAGTATGAGCACTTTAAGCGGGCGGATCTCCTGAACACTGGCGCGCGACGATGTCATCACAAAGACATTTTCGTCACGCAAAAAATTCACTGCCGGTAATTCGTCGGGAACCCTGATTGGCATAACCTGCTCACCTCTCGCAACCATATAAACGTTTAGACATCTGGATGCCCAACATTATAGTGATCAGCAGAGATTGTCGAGGTTTGATGCAGTAAATGAAAATGTTTCAGCTTAACGTGGCAAACAGCAGACGTAAAAAAGCCCCGCACTCGCGTGCGGGGCTTCTTCACTTATTTAATGCCTGGCAGTTCCCTACTCTCGCATGGGGAGACCCCACACTACCATCGGCGCTACGGCGTTTCACTTCTGAGTTC
>NZ_JANZNP010000008.1:0-26869 GCF_025153065.1 Pantoea sp. XY16
CGTCCACGGTGGCGGTGCCGAGCTCGGTGTCGCCGTCGGAGATCACCACGGTGGAGCCGGGCTCCATGCCGCCGCCGTTAATGGTCGGGGTGCTGTCGCTGGTGCTTGCGCCGTCCGCCACCGGGTTACCGGCGTCGTCGGTCAGGCCGGGCACGGTTTCGCTGGTGTCGACGTTCACGTTCACGGTGTCGCTGCTGGCGTTGCCGTTCGCGTCGGTGCCGTCGATGACGAGTGCATGCTCGCCGTCGTCCAGCGGATTTTCCGGCGTGAAGGTCCAGTTGCCGTCCGCGTCCACGGTGGCGGTGCCGAGTTCGGTGTCGCCGTCGGAGATCACCACGGTGGAGCCTGGCTGCATGCCGCCGCCGTTAATGATCGGGGTGCTGTCGCTGGTGGTGCTGCCGTCCGCCACCGGGTTACCGGCGTCGTCGGTCAGGCCCGGTACGGTAGCGCTGGTGTCGCCTTCTGCCGGGTTACCTGCGTTGTCCCCCGCGCCCGGGGTAGAATCACTGCCATTGTCTTCTGCCGGGATACCTGCATCATCACTCACGCCCGGCGTTGTGTCGCCGGTGTCGATGATAACGTCGACAGTGCTGCTGCTGGCGTTGCCGCTGGCGTCGGTGCCGTCAACCACGAGCGCGTGCTCGCCGTCGGCCAGCGGGGCGTCCGGGGTAAAGGTCCAGTTACCGTCCGCGTCCACGGTGGCGGTGCCGAGTTCGGTGTCGCCGTCGGTGATCACCACGGTGGAGCCGGGCTGCATGCCGCCGCCGCTGATGGTCGGCGTGCTGTCGCTGGTGCTTGCGCCGTCCGCCACCGGGTTACCGGCGTCGTCGATGAGAGATGGCGTTGTGGCAGGAACAACGCTGGCAGCACTATTGTCTTCACTGGTTGCTGCAGAGTTATCTTCATTCGCTGCTACAGAGTTGTTATTTCTTGAACCCCCACTGCCACCAGAGTTTGACGCTGCAGCCACACCAATCAATGCAGCAAGACCACCTAAAACACCTCCCGCTACATAGACATTGTCCGCGATAAGGGGATCCGTCGAGGTCGAAACAAGTTCATAAACGCTATTAACCGAATCATAGTCATACGCGTAAATCACACCGTCTGAACCAGAGGCTGTCATGACCGGTATTTCTTCTGCGCTGACGTTCTGCAGGATGATGTCATACTGCTCACCCGTGACATCATCCACCAGCTTGAATTTCATCTGGCCATTCGCTTTTGACGCAATGATCTTCTGGGGAGGCTGCCCATCAACACTGTGAACTTCATAGGACGCAGCCTGTGGCATTGACTCCAATGCCAGCGACTTTCCAGGTTGTAAAGCATGTTTAGCAATAACATTGCCCTGAGTATCTTTAATAATTAATTGTGTTTTCATTTTTCACCAATAGTGTTGAAATGAATCTGGCGGTTAAAAAGTAGCCAGATGCTGCTGTGTTATTTTGATAAAAAAATTTAAAACAGTGAGTTAACCTCCAGATGGCAGTGAGTTATGGCCCGATAACGCGGTGTCATAAAAATGACTAAAAATATATTTTTTATCTTAACGCTTAATAATTAGTGTGATTTGACACTCTGTTTAATAATGCTGACCGGTTTTTTCTTAGCTCTGCTATAGGGTTGGTTATTCATTGCCATGGCAAGGTTTTATCCTGTTTGATGGCTAAGCACTTATCTGAGTAGATAGATAAGTGTTTATCACTTTCATCACTCATATCTTATAGAGAGAAGGATGGTTTAGTTAGTTCTTTAACTTTAATCTGTATTCTTACAAATAAAATCATGAAAGGGAATTTACACACTCTTATCCACACGCTGTAGAGGAGTAATCTAAGTTGGTTTGATCAGACAGTATAAAATAAGTTATTATGGATTTTTTTCGATTTTAAACTCCGAAAAACAACTGATCAGACCTTGCATGCAGGAATTTTTTGTCAATCTTGTGTAAATGTATTTAATAATCCGCTACCAGCGCAGAAATGATTTTCGTTTGTTTCTGTTTTTATTAATAATTAATAATATCAGTAGCTTATATGTATTTATTCGGCCTGATTGAGCATTTTCATTATAAATTTAAACGTAGAAAATACGATTGGAGTTAATGCTGTTTTAACAAGAAATAATCGTGCATTATCACATGGCAATAAATAACATCGTTTCATATTTAGCAATAAATGCACTTTTCAAAATCAGCTCATTGATAAGAACGATAGATCGCAATTTTATAACTGTTGTTAAAATAAAGATGTATATCTATCAGGGTTTATAGGGAGTGATAAACCCGGGCAGGCTATACCTGATTTGAAGTTAATGATGGGTTTTTAAACGCAACATTTTTGCTTTTTAACGATGTAGAGTGAAAAATTATTAACTTTCATTCCTGATCGGGAAGGGTGCTTAATACAGAAGGGTAAAATCGTGCTTACCTCAGCGATAAGTATGTTGCTGTTCAGACCGTAGACTGTTTAATCGGGGAAGGTAACGGATAGATAATCTGGCGAGACCTGCCGGGCGGTGGTAACACCCGGCAAGTGATTGAGCTAATCAGTCAATTAATGAAGACAGCACTGCTTATACTTTTTGCCGCTGCCGCACGGGCAGGGATCGTTACGGCCGGGCAGTTTCTCAGCTGAAACAGGTTTCTGTGGCACGGGAATCGCTTCCGGCTGGGAGATCCAGTGGTCATGCAGCGCCAGCGCAGCAGGGCGGATTGCCTCAATGCTGGCTTCCATCTCCTCCGGCGTCATAGCGTCAATCTTTTCGAGGTTCTCTTCCACGCCGTGCAGGGCGATAGCATCCAGCGCAGGCTGCAGATCCGCTGGCAGAGCAGACCAGTCGGTCAGCGCGACACCGCGCATATAGCCGAAGCACCACTCTTCAACCACGGTAAACTCCAGACCCTCCATCTCGCGGATGCCAAACAGCGGTTCGAACTGCTCCGGGAATTCAGATAAGCGATCAGCCACATCATTCATATGCTGGAAGCACAGCGACATAAAACGCGTCATTTCACGCTCGTTGCTCCATTTTGGAATCTGCTTCTCGCCACCCCACAGCGCCACCAACCACTGGCTGGGTTCGACGGTCACAGGGCCGGAGAGAACGGCAGTCAGCAGACCATCCAGTTCGGAGACATCAATAATCGACGCTTCGCTGCCATATTTTTCCAGCATATCTTCCAGCCATTGCAGCTCTTTTTCGGACAGTGGGCCTTCTTTCATGCGGTTGCCTCCCGGGCATATCAAATTTCAGCGCGGCGTTAAGCCTCAAAACCGCAGCAGTGTACACCCTTGTGGGCTGCAACACAGCTAACCCTGTTCGGGCATTCCCTGGCAGTTAAACCGTGTTCAGCCTCTCTGTCACCTGTTATGCAACTACAGTCACGTACGTTCTGGCGCTGCAGCCGCTCAGCTACGCGTTAAATAAATGACTGACAGAAGGAAAACAGCGTTTCCTGCAGCATGGTTTTGGCTGGCTTTTTCACACGGATCGTCGCTATCGGCCAGTGGATGGACAGATTAACAATGCGACCTAATCTGCCTGCTGGCGGATGGTGTCACCTTCTCGCAGATCTCCGCGCTGTCGGGCTATATCGGCGCCTACGCCAGTTTTATCGGCTACGACAAACGTCACGATAATGCGGTTGTGGTGCTGCAGAGCGGCTTTAACCGGAGCAACAATTCAGGCATTGCGTTGTTGGTCGATCTGGCAACTCAGGATAAAGTGGTCTGATCCGTTATCTGGCCTGTGTGCAGTAAGGCAAACAGCGCTGTTTTCCCTGCACATAGCATCAGCACAACGGAACGGAAGTGCGATAAACTTTAGCCTGACTGTCAAAATTCAACGTGGAAATCATTATGCGCAGGACTCAACGTGTACTTTTATCAATGGGATTACTGGTTGGCTCGCTGAGCCTGATCCCCGCTGTACAGGCTGCTGGCGAAGCAACGGATACCGTTCCGCCACCGCCGCAGATCCAGCCCGCTAATCCTGATGCTCAGACCGCGACGCCTGATACCGGCAGCGTTCAGCCAGATGCCGGTGCGGCGCAAAACCAGGCACCGACCAGCTCACAGTCTAATGATGGTATTACGCCCACCACGCCAAACACGCCGTCAACGGTGAATGGTGCGCGCCCTGATTATGAACTCAGCACCATCATCATCGACTACAAACAGTACAAAATCGGTGACATCGTGCCAGAGAAGTACACCGATAAAACTTTCACCATTACCGAGTGGCAAAAGCGTAATCTGCCTGCCCCGCAGGAAAATACTCACTGGGCGTATATCAACGCCAACTACATTCTGATTACCAATGACACTGGCAAAATCGTCATGGGTAAATCGGGTGATATCTTCTTCCGTGGCTAATTCCGTGGATAAATAAAATCAGCCGGTCGTGATGACCGGCTTTTTTTTAGCTGAAACGTTCTGCACTAAAGCTGGCCAGCATCGGATGCTTCTCACCGCTTACGATCTCCTCCGCCAGTAATTCCCCGACAATCAGCGCCAGCGTTGCGCCCGAATGCGTGAACGCCACATAACAGCCCGGCACCTTTTGCAGTTGTCCCAGCACCGGATCGCCATCGCCCGGAATCGGCTTCAGGCCAGTCTTCCAGCTCTGAACGCTGAGCGGCTCGTCACCCCGTAACAGCTTGCTCGCTTCGTCCGCCAGCTTTGCCACGACCTGCTCATCAATATAGTAATCACCTCCGGCCAGCGGCTGGATATTCTCTTCATACCAGTCATGATCCAGCGCGTAACGGTTGCCGGGATTAGGCCGGATGGCGGCGCGGGGCGTGTTCAGCACCGCTTTCAACTCATGGCTGCCTGGTTCCGTGATGACCAGCATGGAGACCGGCGATCCGTTGGGGATCGTCACGCCGAGAGGTGCTACCACATCCGGTGTCCAGGGGCCACAGGCGACCACCACCGCATCTGCCCGCAGCTCACCCTGTTCAGTGCGGATGCCACAGGCGCGGCCCTGATCGGTGAGCACGCTGGCTGTACCGGCATGTTCTATCACTTCACCCCCGCGCGCCCGAAACTGATTCACCAGATACTCTGTGAGGTGTGGCAGGCTGACCCAGCCTTCACCAGGATTAAATATTGCCTGCGACGGCAGCGCGTCGGGATTGATGGCCGCATCCGCCTGCGCCACGTTATCCGCAGTCATGAGTTGTGAGTCGTAGCCGTGGGTTTTCTCATAAGCATGCCGCGCCTGGGTTCCGGCTGCATCGTCTTTAAACCAGCAGAGCCCGCCATCGAAACGTAGCCAGTCAAGGTCAGGATGTTGAGCAAACAGGGTGCGATAGCGATCGATACCCGCCATGCGCAGCGCATGGTAGGGCAGGGAGCGCTCACCCGCTGAGTTGAGCCACGACAGTGAACGTCCCGATGCGCCGGAGCAGAGTGCAGCTTCGGTCACCAGCGTCACCGCCGCTCCGCGTTTTGTCAACTCCAGCGCCGTCGACACACCGATGACGCCACCGCCCAGTACCACCACTTTTATTTCATTTTTTAACGCCATTATCAGGTTCCTTGCTCAGTTACAGCACTTCAGAGAGAAAACGTTGCAGTCGCGGCGACTGCGGTGCATCAAAAATGGCACCCGGCGGTCCGGCTTCAACAATCTCGCCTTCGTCCATAAACACCACCTGATCTGCCACCTTGCGTGCAAAGCCCATTTCATGGGTCACTACAACCATTGTCATGCCGCGACGGCAGAGATCCGCCATCAGCGTCAGGACACCTTTCACCAGTTCGGGATCGAGCGCGGAGGTCGCCTCGTCAAACAGCATCACCTCAGGATCCATCGCCAGCGCGCGGGCAATCGCGACGCGCTGCTGCTGACCGCCGGAGAGATCGCGTGGCCGGTGATCGGCGCGTTGCCCCAGGCCCACCTCTTCCAGTCGCTGACGCGCAATCGCCATCGCCTGCGCTTTAGGCAAGCCTTTAACCCGCCACGGGGCCAGCGCCACGTTCTCCAGCGCGCTGTGGTCGGGGAAGAGATTGAAATGCTGAAACACCATGCCAATCCGCAGCCGCAGCGCATCGGGTTTGTCGTGCAGCACCGATCGGTCAGCCAGCAGCACATCCCCGGACTGCGGTTCATGCAGCCGGTTGATGCCGCGCAGCAGCGTCGATTTACCCGAGCCGGATGGTCCGATAATGCAGGTAGTACTGCCAGGCGCGACCCGCAGCGAGACGTTACGCAGCACCTCAATCGGGCCATAGGCCAGCGTCAGATCGCGCAGCTCCAGGCTGGCGCCGTGCCAGCTCGCGCCGTTCAGATTATTCATGGGTGCCTCCGATTCGGGGTTGCGTGACCAGTGAAACCCCGGGCGCTCTGACTTCATCCACTTCTTTTAAGCCGCTTTTCGGTGCCGTCAGGCGACGGCGGCCGGTGCGATAGCGCACATCGACATAGTTGACCATGTGTGTCAGCGGCACCGTGATGATCAGATAGAACAGCCCGGCCAGCATCAGGGGCGAGAGGTTGCCAGTGAGCACTGCCGCATCCTGACCCACGCGAAACAGCTCCCGCTGCTGGGTCATCAGGCCCAGCAGGTAGACCAGCGATGAATCTTTGATGATGGCGATGAACTGGTTAACGATGGCGGGCAGCACACGGCGGATCCCCTGCGGGATGACCACCAGCCGCATTGCCCGGCCATAACTCATCCCCAGCGCCCGGCAGGCCTCCATCTGGCCGCATTCCACGCTCTGAATACCGGCGCGGAAAATCTCGCCCATATAGGCGCTGGCGATCAGGCTGAGGGCGAAGATCCCCAGCGGATAGGGTGTAGGACCGAACAGCTGATAGCTGAATCGCGCCAGGCCCTGACCAATCAGCAGAATGGTCAGAATCGAAGGCAGACCGCGGAACAGATCGGTATAGAGCCGGGCAGGTAGTCGCAGCCAGCGTGAGGGCGAGATGCCCATCAGCGCCAGCAGAAGACCAGACAGCGTGCCGAGCAGCGTAGCTGCCAGCGAGATAATCACCGTGTTGACCAGCCCGGTGGTCAGCATCTGCGGCAGTACTTCCATCATTGATGGACAATCAAAGAAGGTGCGGGAAAGAATCGTGAGCAGGTCCATCGCCGTCTCCATGCAGGGTGGGGGATCCCCCGGTTAACTCAGGACGCGGACGTCCGCATCTTTACTGCCCGCCAGGCAGATACTGTTTTGGCATCGGCGATCCGGGGAACCACTTCTCGTAAAGTCGTTTCCAGGTGCCATCCTGCATGGCTGCTTTAATGGCGCTGTCCAGCGCGGTCTTGAAGGCGGGTTTGCCTTTGGCAATGGCAATGCCGGCCGGTGCATCAAACGAGGGGATGTCGGCGGCAGAGACCAGCTTAAAGCGGTCGGCGTAGCTTTTTGCTGCCTCGTAGTCGAGGAAGATCGCGTCGAGCGTACCGTTGTTGAGCGCGGAAACTGCGCTGTTGTTATCCGGGAAGCGCACGAGATCGGTCTGGGTGAAGTGTTCGACGGCATAGCTCTCCTGCAGCGTACCCTGGACCACCCCAAGCCGGCGTTTTGCCAGGGTGGCGACATTCTTGACGCCGCTGTCAGAGCGGGTCAGCACGGTGAGAAATCCCGCCAGATAACCCGTCGAAAAGTCGACCGTCTTTTCCCGCGCCGGAGTGATACCGATAGCCGCCACCGCCGCGTCATACTGACCGTTAGCCACGGCCGGCATAATCGCCGAGAAGTCCTGACCAATAAAATCGACCTTATCGATCCCGATTCGGTGGGCGACATTCCGGAAGAACTCGACGTCAAAGCCGGTAAACTCACCGCTGGCATCCGTGAAGGTGTAAGGTTTTGAGTCGCCGACGCTGGCGATGCGTAGCTGACCCGGTTCGATCAGCCCATAAGGATTGTTATCGCTGGCAGCCAGCGTACAGAACGAAAGTGAACAGAGTGCGAGCGTGGTGCCGAGCAGCTTGCCCAGGGTGGTTTGCGATTTCATAGCTCATCCGTTTTTGCAGGTTTAAACATCAGAGACAGTTGAGCCAGCAATTATAATTGAGACCGGTCTCAACGCAGGTGGCACCTCAAGACGTGGGCATTGTGAGACCGGTCTCAAGGGGTTATAATGAGTTTAAGCACAGCCTTTTTTCGGCGTCAATATTCCTGTCATCAACCTGTGATTCAAAATAATTATGACGAGTCAGAAACGACAATCGAAAGCGCCTACCGTGGCGGATGTGGCACGTGCAGCAAACGTCTCTAAAGCTCAGGCGGCCCGTGCGCTGGGCGGTTATGGGGCCGTCAGTGATGAGGTGCAGGAGCGGGTCAGCAGCGCGGCCTCAGCGCTGGGCTACCGTCCGAATGCTTTGGCCCGCAGCATGAATACCGGGCGTTCTCATACCATCGGTGTGATTGTCGGTGATATCGAAAACCCTCACTTTGGCCTTGCGCTGCGCGGCATGGCCGATGTAGCGCGCACGGCCGGTTACCATCTGCTGCTTAGCAACAGCGATGAGAAACTGCAGACTGAGCAGGATGCAGTGCGGGTGATGCTGGAAAAGCGGGTCGACGGCATTATCGTTGCGCCATGCTGTTCGGAGCACCAGCACAACAGCCATCTGACGCAGGTACTGGAAGAGGGCAGAGCGCTGAAATTATTTGATCGCGCAGTGACTGACCTTGATGTGGAAGCGATCTGCTGCGAATTTACGGATGTCGCCGCAGAAGCGACCGCCCGATTGCTGGAGGCAGGTCATCGTCATATCGCCTATGTTACCAGCATGGCGCTGGCAACCGATTACAGAGCACCAGAGGATTTTGGCCTGACGCCGGTTGCTCAGCGCGTTGGCGGCATGATGCAGGCCTTTGCTGCCGCGGGCGTGGAGTTTGATCCAACGCTGGTGAAAGTGAACGCGCTGGATGAAGCGGAGATTGCCCGTATTGTGGCTGAGCTGTGGCAGCGTCCGCAGCCGCCCACGGCGCTGGTGGCCTCTGACAGCGTGGTCGCGATGTGGCTGCTGCGGGAAGTCACGCAGCGCGGACTGCGCATCCCTGCCGATCTCTCATTTGTGATGTATGACAATTTTCCGTGGAGTGAGATTGTCACGCCGCCGCTGACGGTGGTGGCGCAACCGGTCTATGAGATGGGCCGTGAGGCGGCACGACGCCTGATTGCGGAGATACGCGGCGAGGCAGCCGGGCCAATGCCGCGCTTTGACGCCCGCCTGATGATTCGCCAGTCGATTGCTGCGCCGGCCAGCCTGATCAGCGCGGAATGATCAGGTTATCCGGGCCAGCCGAGCAGGCGGCTTAGCTGGCGCGTAGCTGCGGTAATTTGCGTGTCGCTGCAGTTGCCATAGCCAATAACCAGCCCCTGCTGTACCCGTTCCTGCAGATAGAAGGTCGAGAGAGCCGTGGGTGCGTATCCCGCCTGGAGCAGTTTGCGGGTGATAGCGACGTCATCCCGATGAGGATCGAGTGGCAGCACCAGATGCATACCGCTGTTACCGCCCAGCAGCGGAATCGACTGACCCGCAGCGCGCTGCAGTTCGGTTCGCAGCCATGCCTGTCGCTGACGATAGAGACGACGCATTTTACCGAGATGGCGGCGATAATCACCACTGAGAATAAAATGCGTCAGTGCCTGCTGCTCCAGACGGTTTCCGCCGCGCAGTAGCTGATGAAGCGCTGGTCGCAGTCGACTGACCAGCGGGGCGGGCAGTACCATAAAACCGATGCGCAGCGCAGGGAACAACGTCTTGCTGAAAGAACCAAGATAGATAACCGGGGCATTATCGGTCATGCCCTGCATCGCCATGACAGGCTCGCCGTGGTAATGGAAGTCGCCATCATAATCATCTTCAATAATCCAGGCCTGGTGCTGCTGCGCAGCAGCAATCAGCGCCAGACGCCGGGCCGCGCTCATTACCGCGCCGGTGGGATACTGATGGGTAGGCGTTGTATAAATCAGACGGGGCGGAGTCCGTTCCCAGTGTATCGGCTCGGGGGCAAGACCCTGCTGATCGATGGGGATCGGGACAACGTTAAGCTCCCCGGCCTGCAGAGCGGCTTTGGCACCGCGATAGCCGGGCTCTTCAATCCAGCCATGGTCGCCAGGATTGCTTAACAGGGCGACGCACAACGTTAGCGCCTGCTGCACACCTTCGGTAATCACAATCTGTCCGGCATCACAACGTACACCACGCGTGAGACGCAACTGCTGCGCCAGTACATCACGCAGTTCGGGATCGCCAAACGGATCGCCATAGCCGAGTAGCTGCGGTGGCGTGTGACTCAATATCTGATTCAGCGTCCGGCGCCATGCAGCCAGCGGGAAATGGGTCAGAGCGGGGATACCGGGACGCAGGGGCAATGCGCCGCTGTCCATTTCCCTGCTGTGGTGAAAGAGATCAATTCGTTTTGCCAGCGGCCAGCTGGCTAACGTATCGTCATCCGTCTGTACGGCAGGTAAAGCCAGCGGGCTGATGCGGCTGCCTTGCCGATCGCTCATCAGATAGCCCTCTGCCTGTAGCTGTGTCCAGACGTTAAGCACCGTATTCCGTGAAACCTTTAGCTCAGGTGCCAGCTGACGCGTGGACGGTAACATCGTTCCGGCAGCAAGCTGACCCTGCAAAATGCCCTGTTTTATCCGCCGATAAAGTTGCTGCTGCAGTGTGGTCCCTGCTGCTGGTATCAATGGAGCCAGCAGCAAATCTGGGATCTCTGGCTTCATGACCTGCTCCGTGGATCCATCATTTTTCATGATTGTGGTACTTTTTAACCCACCATGATAGTGGCAATCTGCAGATATCATCTGTAGCCGGGAGGCGATATGTCACAACACCTGAATCAATTCGGTCAGCCGGTCGGTCAGCCTTTACCAGACTGGCAACCCCGTCCTTTGCCCCAGCATCAGGTTTTCACCGGCGAGTCGTGTCGGCTGGAGCCGTTCAGTGCAGCACGGCATGGTGATGCACTGTCTGAGGCCTGGGAGATGGCTGAGGATGGACGCGACTGGACTTACCTGCCAGCCGGTCCCTTTACCGAACGCCAGGCATGGCAGGCGTATGCCGCACAGCTTGAAGTGAGCCGCGATCCGCTGCATTTTGCTGTGATCGATCTCGCCACCGACCAGGCGGTGGGGAGCCTGTCGTTAATGCGCATCCAGCCTGAATATGGCGTGATGGAAGTCGGGCATGTCATGTTTTCGGCCCGGCTGAAGCAGACCCGCATGGCAACGGAGGCGCATTTCCTGCTAATGCGTTACGCGTTTGAGACGCTGGGTTATCGTCGCTATGAATGGAAATGCGACAGCTGTAATGCCCCGTCGCGTAAGGCGGCGGCACGGCTGGGCTTCCGGTATGAAGGCGAGTTCCGTCAGGCAATCGTCTACAAAGGGCGTTCGCGTGACACCAGCTGGTTTTCGATTATCGACAGCGAATGGCCGCAGGTGAAAAAGGGCCTGAAGCGCTGGCTGGCGGAGGATAACTTTACCGCCGAGGGTCAGCAGCGCGAAAAGCTGGAGGCGCTTCGCGACAGACCCTGACCGGGCGATAACGGGATCACATTACAATATCTTTCAGGACCGCCGCCAGCAGGGTGGTGGTCATCAGGATAGACAACCGTTTGATCCAGCGCATATCGGTGGTCAGGGTCACAACGTCATTTCTCAGGCTGTCGACAGCCGAAGTTAATCGGAAATTCATTTCACTGAGAGCGACATCCAGCTTATCCAATTTGCCTTCTGACTGATTAAAACGGATGGCCAGTTTGTCTGTTTTTCTTTCAACATGGCCAAGCCGCTCGTCTATCTGATGTACTTTTGTTGTGAGCTGACCAGGCCGCTCATCTATCTGATCAACTTTGGCCGTAAGTTTGCCGAGTCGATCGTCCATCTGGTCGATTTTGGTCGCGAGGTTACCGATCCGATCGTCTGTCTGGTCGGCTTTTGTCTGAAGCTGGCCGATCCGGACGTCAATATGATTGGTTTTGGTCTGAATCTGACCGAGTTGCTTCCCGACCTGTGCGCCTGGCGGCCTCTGCTGCATATCGTTAAACACCTCCACCATCGCCTCCGCTTGCTGATCGTCGATCCCTG
Source organism: Pantoea sp. XY16 (assembly GCF_025153065.1). Classification (NCBI taxonomy): domain Bacteria; kingdom Pseudomonadati; phylum Pseudomonadota; class Gammaproteobacteria; order Enterobacterales; family Erwiniaceae; genus Pantoea; species Pantoea sp. XY16. Next base: position 12,082 of record NZ_JANZNP010000008.1, read on the forward strand.
CCTGTTGCAGCGCTTTAAAGGCTTTATGGGTACTCATCATTGTGCTTGTCATCACGACACCTCCCTGTGTACTCCAGCGATAACCGCATCATGACAGGCACAAAGCGTATCCCTACTCAGCTGGTTGTATTTTGCGCGCCATGCCGAAAAATATCAATTAGTTCAAAAGGTAACGTGCAGCGAAGTATGGGCTGGTTCGCAACAGAGAGCCGATGACAGTATGAGGTGCCTCTGCGGATTACCGCAGAGGCGGAAGGGGAAAAAACGGCGTTATGGCTGTGGTACGATTTTAATTTCAACCATACCGATGCCCAGTTTGCGCGGATCCTGGCCGGTGATATTGCCGATGTTACTCAGCTGCGGTTCCGGTGGCGCAATCACCAGCTGATGGCTGGCGTTTGGGTTGTCGAAATGCAGAGTATGCGTCGATACCTCTTCGCCCAGCGACAGCAGTTGCTGCTGATCGCCAACCCGAACCGGGATCGCGCGGTGTGCGTTGGGGCCATATGCGCGTGCGGTAATGACCAGATCAAACTTAGCCGGAAGCGCATCGACATAATCGATATGCACTTCTGGCGCGAGATTGGCGTTTGACCAGCGCCCCCAGCTCTCTGGCCGTGAGATGCCGCTGAAGCTTTTAACCGTTTCTGGCGCGCCAGGCACGTCGAGCCGGAAGCTGTCAGCGCTATAGCGAATGTTGTTATCTTCAATCCGGATCTGCGCCAGGTTCTGCTGGTAACGTGCCTCGCTGACAACGCCGTCCGGAAACTGCACTTTGCCTTTCCATTGCGGTTTGTCGACATGCGTCACGGTTGGCGTGCCGCCAAGCTGCCCCATCGCCACACAGAGATCGCCGGAGAGGGCCAGCGAAGGCTGCCAGAGTCGTGCCATTTTAAAACAGCGATCCACCCAGAGAAATTTATCGGCTGAGGCGAAATCGGCCAGCTGATAGCGCAGCGGGGCCGAATATTCCCCTTCCGGCATCGGCTCCACATGCTTATCGCTGATGCGGAACAGAATCGGCAGTTTAAAGGTGGTGCCTGAGAAGCTGAACGTATTCTTCGCCTGATCCACCGTGAAGTTGTCTATCTTCTTCGGGAAATTCCAGAGCTGAATAATGTCAGGTTTCCAGCTCGCCACCTTACTCTTCATATCGTCGAACTGGGTGGAAAGTGAAAGAGAAGAAAGGCTGCTGCGGCCCAGGCCAATCGCGTTATCGCCGCCGAGAATATCCAGCAGCGTTGCGCCATTATCCAGTGTGCTGCGCTTCGCTTCCATCAGTTCCGCCTGCGGTTTATCACCCCGGATCACCATGAATAGATTACGACGAGGTTGTTTGACCAGCCACGGATGCGCCGTATTATTCATGGCCAGATGATCGGAGCTCACCACAATCACGGTATTTTTAAACCACGGCGACGCTTTGATGCGCGCAATCAGTCGCGCCACATGTTCCTGCGAGCAGGCGACCGCACTGAAGGACTGATTCGGTTTGCCTGCAATGCTGTAGCTTCTGCGATCGCAACTGCGTGAGATAAACCCGTCCGGGTGATGCGTATCGACGGTCAGCGTAAACAGCGCAAAAGGTTTACCGGCCTGGGAGAGTTCCTGATATTTTTCAAAGACTTCGTCCAGCACCGTATCGTCGTAATAACCCCAGTTATTGCGGTAAGCAGGATCGGCAACGCGGCTTTTCAGCTCCTGCGAACCATAAAGATTTTCAGGGTCGAAACCGTGCGATTTCAGGAAGACATCTTTACCGGCAAAACGGAGATCGGCACCCTGAATAAACCAGTTCTGGTAGCCGGAGTTTTTCAGGATGTCGCCCAGACAGACGTTTTGCGGATAGAAGCTGGAGAGCGACGCCGACGCATTGCCGTCAAACGGCGCAAACAGCGGAATGCCGCACTGTGAGGCGACCATACCTGCAATGGTGTAGTCGGTGCCGGGTAACTGTTCGGTTTCGCTGAAGTCGATACTCTGCTCTTTCTGCCGGCTCAGCTCAGGCGCCAGGCCGGGAAAGGCGATGGGGTCGAAATAGGTGCGCTCTAAGCTTTCACCATAGATGTAAACCACGTTGAGGCGCGGCTGTTCAATGCGATTACGCGGCACTTTATAAAAGTTGTCGAAGTCAGAATCGGCCATCTGGGTATGCGACACGATGAGCGTCGCGACCTGACGAAAGGCCGGGGTAGTCTGCACTGAGCCGAGTGCGCAGGCGGCCGCCAGCAGCGACCAGCCCATGTGATGCGGACGCTTACGCCGACGCAGAATCCACGACAGCAGGCAGAACAGCAGGAACAGCACAATAATCAGCCCAATCGCGGGCACCACATACTTACTGACACCCGCGCCGGTCAGGCTATTGGTCAGGGTATAGAGCACCGCATCGTTGATGCCGTCTCCGGTAAAATAGTTGCTGGCATACAGGGTGGCGTTCAGCACAACGAAAAGCACCAGCAGGATAAGAACAAGAATAAACCAGAATTTGTTACGCCCGGCTTTACAGGAATAGATTGCAATAGCGGCCAGAAACAGCACGACGGAGACCAATTCGGACAACGGTAAATCCTCTCTCTACAGGGTTGCACGAGGCTTCACGCAACCGGCCACCTTCGGGGGATGGTTTTTCGACAATCTATATTGGCTGTCATCCGGCTGCAACATATCCGGCCCGATTTGTGCGGTGTAGAGCAGATTGGTTAAGAAGAGAGGTTTTCAGGCGTGACGGTGGCTGGCGCACCGTCAGCAGAGCAGAAGTCAGGACGTTTTTCAGAGTTTGCCGGTGAGGTATTGCGCTTCGCCGTCGGCAAAACTCCAGTCACCTTTGTCGTTGGTGATAAAGCTGATCATTAAATCGTTGCCCTGCACGCCACAGTGCTCACGCAGCTCACGCGCCAGCTCCGCCATAAAATGCTGCTTCTGTTCACGGCTGCGTGGGCTGGTATAAACCCGCACCATCACCAGATTATCGCTGCGGCTGAATCCCAGGCCGGTATCCTGAAACACCATCTGATAGCGCTTGTTTTCCTGAACAATCTGATAACGATCGCGTTCAGGCACGTTAAAAGCTGTCAGCACGGCACGGTGCGCTGCATCCAGCAGTGTACGCAGCTCTGATTCTGAACGACCCTGAATAACATCGAATTGCAGTAGTGGCATAGTGAACTCCTCATCGTGATTAATGCGCCTATGGTGACTTCTTTATCCGGCGGGAAAAAGCGCGTAGCCTGAAATGATTATTCAATATAATGAACAATCGCAATGAAAGAGATGAAAACGGATACGCTATGGGATCATCTTCACTGGCTGACCGTACTGGCTGAGCAGGGCAGCTTTACCCGCGCGGCAGAGCGGCTGGACGTCAGCAAAGCGGCGATGAGTCAGAAAATCAAAGAGCTGGAGCAGATAGCCGGTGTACTGCTGGTACAGCGCACCACACGCAGCGTGCGGCTGACATCGGCGGGTGAGAAGCTGGTGGAGGAGTTGCGCGAGCCTTTTGCCCGCATCGAACAGAGTTTTTTCAGCGTGCGCGATACCGCCGGGCCAGTGCGTGGTCTGGTGCGTATTACCGCGCCGGTGGCGTTTGCCCGACAGCAACTGGTGCCGATTATTGGTGAGTTTCTGCGTGACTATCCGCAGGTGCGTCTGCAGCTGGATGTGACGGATCGCATTGTGTCGCTGAGCAGTGAGGGATTTGATCTGGCAATCCGGCACAGTGACACGCTGCCGGAAACCCATGTGGCGCTGCCGCTGTGTGATACGCAGACAGTACTGGTGGCCTCACCCGCCTATCTTAACGAACAGGGTATACCGAACACGCCGCAGGATCTGGTGCAGCATAACTGCCTTTACTATCCGCGTGGTGTTGAATCACCGCGCTGGCGGTTTGCTACCGCAGCGGATGGCGAAGAGGTGCAGGTCCGGATTCAGGGCAGTTTTGCCACCAACAACAGTGAGTCGATACGCGATGCCGCTCTGCAGGGACTGGGAATCGCGATGCTGCCCGACTTCAGCGCCCGTGAAGCGCTGGCCGCGGGCTCATTGCAGCAGGTGTTATCTGAGTGGCAGCCGGTTGAAGCCTTTGCCGCCCGCCTGTGGATCGTCCGACCCTGGGCGGCGCAGGTGCCCCGCGCAGTCACCACCTTTACGCACTGGCTACGCGCGCGTTTTGACCGTTGATGGCAATGCCAGCGCAGGTGATGGGGTGTCCATCATCTCGCCAATCAGGCTGCTGCGGTTATACAAACCCAGCCGCAGATTGAAGTCGAGATGCAGTCGCTCGTTGCCGGTTAATTTGATAATCGGTGGTGGCGTCTCTGGCCGCTGCTGAAACATCACCGACTGCGCAAAGGCGGTGCTGCTGTCGGCATGCAGGCGCTGATAGTACCAGGCGCTGGCTTCCCCTTTACGCAGATAAAGATTGGCTCGCCGGTATTCGCGCATCGCGATCTGCTGCGCCAGTGACAGGAGCTGACGTGACGGATTATCTACATTTTGCACAATCAGCGGAAAATCATCCCGCTTTTTAAGCTCATGGAAATAGTTGCGGATACCGACGTTTTTAACCGGTGCCAGCTGTTTCAGCCATTCGCGAATGAAGGCATTTTGCGGCGGCGCGGCAATGAACCAGCTCTCGGTGACCGGCGCAAGCAGGTTCAGCGTTGATTGCTCGCGATAGTAGCCGATGAGATCCATTGGCCGCGTCTTGTGAACGCGGTGTACCCAGGCGAGATTCTCAAACAGCAGGGTGCTGCAGTCGATACCGATACCGCCATAGCGGTGAATCAGCTCAAGCCGGATGATTTCACTTTTATGTGCCAGCGTCAGATCGGAAGAGATAAAGCTGAGTTCGGGCAGCCACTGCGACAGGGTGCGCTGCGTAACCAGATAAACCTGGTGATCAGGATTGTCCCGCCGGATTTTACTGATATTCAGCGCCATTGACGTCGGCAGCTGATCGTTATGCCAGACCATCCAGACAATCTTTGGAATCTCAGGCAGATCTTTCTGCTGAGCGATCAATACGACATTATCTTCCTGTCCTGGATCATATTCCGGTGCCTGACAGAGGCTCTGTTGTTTCTTATTCCATAACATCTGGCTACTGAACGATATTCTTTTCCAGTTACGCCAGATTTTATGCGCTGAACGTTGGCGATGTGAAGTCATGGTACACCTGTTATTTTTATTTTCCCGCGATAGTTCAGGCTCTGGCCGTTACGCCTGAGGCGTGAACGGACGGCATTGAATAATGGCTCATCCCGATGAATGCGGGAATTAATGAATAGTTTTCCCTGGTGGCGACGCAGTGCGGGAGCGCGCGATAGTTTCCTCACGGCTTTTTAATTGCACTGCACCTTTTTAATAAAACATTATTTACACATTAGCTATGTCTTTTTTTGACTTTAGGATAATACGGAAATCATCCGGTCACCCTATTGGAATAATAATATCGGCATGGTTAATCAGTTATTTAAATGTGTCTGAACACATAACTAAAGAATATCTGAATATTATGCTGAGCCTTTGGGTTTTCTCAGGGCCTGGACATCAGGATCAGTGAATATTGCGCTTAACGTGTAGCGTAAGCCCGGCTCAACAATTCCCGGAATCGTACAGCCTGAAGAGGATTGTCTACGCTTAAGAAGAACTTACTGAGAAAGGAGCGCGCATGCAGAGTGAATCCTATGGTTTACTGGCGGTTGATAAGCAGGGTAATCGCGTCCTGTTTCTTAATCCGGAAACCTTCGCGGTCGAGCGCGAGCTGAACGCTTTTCCACCGCGGCCGCATGAACTCCTGATGCTGGCCCCCTGGGGCAAAGCGTATGTGCCCATCTATGGTGACGGCGTTCATGGCAATAACCCGCATCCGGGTCACAAAGTGGCGATCATTGATTTGCAGCGTCGCGAGATCAGCGGCTTTATCGATCTGTCGCCGTTGCGTGCCCCACACAGTGGGCAACTGGGCCGTGATGGCAAAGTCTATCTCTGCTGTGAGCAGAGCGCCGCTGTAGCCGTGATCGATCCGCAGACCGACAAAGTGGAAAAGGTCATCCCGATTCCTTCTCACAACGCGCATCGCCTGACGCTGTCACCCAGCGGCCGCAAACTGTTCACCGATAACGAAGAGGATGCGACCATCACCGTCGTGGATCTCTGTGAAGCAGAGGGACGGGTCATCGATACGATTCTGCTGCCGGGTCCGATTGCGGGCATCGCCGCCTCACCAAAACACCCTTATCTGGTCGCCAGCGCCGCGGATGCGCCGTTACTTTATGTGATCGACCGACAGAGCCACCGTATTCGCCAGCGCATTACGCTGCCAGGTCATCAGCAGCCCTGCCAGGTGGTTCGCTTCAGCGCCGATGGCGAACAGCTGGTGGCGATTGGCGATCAGGAACCACTGGTAACGCTGTTTGACGACCTGCTGAATCCGCTGGGCGATATCAGCGTGGGCAACATGCCGATGGATGGCTGCTTCACGCCAGACAGGCAACAGCTGCTGATTGCTAATCAGGATGATGGCACGCTGAGCGTGATCGATCTGGCGCAGGGTAAAGTGATTGCCACGCCGCGTGTCGGAACAGGCTGTGAGGTGCTGGGCTATTTTCCGATTGGTCAGATAAACGGACGGTGATAGATCGCGGAACTCCAGTGGCGGCTGCTGGCATGTTTTTCTGCCTGCCAGCCGCGTTTACGTAATTCGCGCGCAATCATCTTGTTCATGATGCCGTGGCCCAGCAGCAACACTGTGCCACGCTGTGAGTGTCCTATCAGCTTCTCTGCCGCCGCCGAGGCGCGGCTGCGCGCATGTTGCAGCGACTCCGCTTCACCCGCATAACCGCAGAACCACAACAGCCGCAGTAAGGCCAGCCAGCAGATCGTTGGCAGCTGAAAGGCCCCCGTCCGCAGCAGCGGTACGGCGACTTCGCTGTAGAGCGCATCAATCTCATGAGGCTGCAGGCCAAGCTGGCTCAGAGAGGATTGTGCGCGGGGCAGAGGACTGCAGACAATAATCGCGGCCTGACGGGCGATCTCAATACTGCGCGGTGGCGGCCCGTCACTGACTCCGGACTGATCGTAAGCTTCGCACCAGTCTGCAAGTGTCTGCACGCTCTGACGACCCGCGGCCTGGTGGTCAGGTTTACCGTGTCGCATCAGAATAATGGTCATAACACCTCTGTCAGGCTTTTTTTCAGGGTAACGCATTGTCTGCGCTTGCAGAGATTTTTCAGAATAAAGACGAAGTGTCATCTGCAGGTAATCAGGGTGTGCGACAACAGAACCCGATGAAAGGATTTTAGCCTCGCTTATAACGCTCAATGATTAGAGAAAATGCTAACTTACCGTGCAGAGTGATTTTTTATTGTGCGATATGGTGGAGTTAACTGGCTGAATTTGCGCTGAAAATGTGCGATGACGCAATGTGATAGTGAAGTTTTACTAACAAATTTCGTCGGGATGTCTTGATTTATCTACGCGCGTAGATACACTAGGTCCCCAGTGATTGCTCACGGTGCGATGCATAGTAGGCTCCATTGATTGTTAAGTTACATTCGCTCAGTTTAAGCGACCGGTGAAAAATACATCGGCGAAACGGGGCGAAGAACAAGATTCCAACACCAGGGAATCCTTTAACCTTTCATCATGGTTAGTCAACTGAACGTCGCCACCGGGGGAATTCCGCTTTCATCAGGGAATCGACCCATGGACGGGCGTTTATCAATCTGCATACTCATTCAGGGATAGGGTTATGACGGCACACAATTCCGTTAAGCAGCAGGCATCACTGTCTTCCACCTCAGCCGCCGACGAGCGGTTTAACACTTCTTCAGGCCGAAAAGATTTCTGGCGCGCCACTTTCTCATGCTGGCTCGGAACGGCAATGGAGTACGCGGATTTCGCACTCTACGGCCTGGCTGCCGGTATCATCTTTGGCGACGTCTTCTTTCCGGAATCGACTCCCGCGATGGCACTGCTCTCCAGCTTTGCGACCTGGTCCGTCGGGTTTATTGCCCGGCCTATCGGCGCGCTTTTTTTCGGCTGGCTCGGCGACCGCAAAGGCCGTAAGGTGGTGATGATCTCCACCATCATTCTGATGGGCGCTTCCACCACCTTTATCGGCTTAATACCGAGCTATGCCGCGATTGGCGTCTGGGCTCCGGCCTGTCTGGTGCTGCTTCGCTTTACCCAGGGTTTCGGCGCGGGCGCAGAGTTATCGGGCGGCACGGTGATGTTGGGTGAGTATGCGCCGACAGAGCGTCGCGGACTGGTTTCTTCCGTGATCGCACTGGGCTCCAACAGCGGCACGCTACTGGCCTCACTGGTCTGGCTGCTGGTGGTGCAGATGGATCAGCAGAGCCTGCTGGAGTGGGGCTGGCGTATTCCCTTTCTCAGCAGTGCCTTGATTGCCCTGGTTGCGCTGTGGATTCGACGTCATCTGCGTGAAACGCCGGTGTTTGAGCGCAGAAAAGCGGAGATCGAAGCGGAACGTGCAGGCGTACTGGCGGCGCCGGTAGTGGATCAGCGACCGTTCTTCCAGCGTACACGTGCCTTCTGGACCATGGTTGGCCTGCGTATCGGGGAAAATGGCCCGTCCTATCTGGCGCAGGGCTTTATCGTCGGTTACGTCGCGAAGGTACTGATGGTGGATAAGTCCGTGCCGACAACGGCCGTGTTCCTTGCCTCACTGCTGGGCTTCCTGATTATTCCTTTTGCAGGCTGGCTCTCCGACCGTTTTGGTCGCCGGGTGGTGTATCGCGTCTTCTGTCTGTTACTGATGATCTACGCCTGGCCTGCCTTTACGCTGCTGGACACGCGTGAACCGATGCTGGTTATCCCGGTTATCGTGGTCGGTATGGCACTGGCGTCACTGGGTATCTTTGGTGTGCAGGCTGCATGGGGCGTGGAAATGTTCGGTGTTCATCATCGCTACACTAAAATGGCGGTGGCCAAAGAGCTTGGCTCGATTTTATCCGGCGGCACGGCACCGCTTATTGCCGCTGCTATGCTCTCTTATACCGGTCACTGGTGGCCGATTGCGGTCTACTTCTCTGCAATGGCCGCCATTGGATTCTTTACCACCTTTGTCGCTCCTGAGACGCGAGGGCGGAATCTCAATCTGCCTGAAGATGCCATCTAGATTTGCCTGAGGGTGCCATCTGCCATGGGAGAGCGATAAACAGCAGGCCGTGTAAAGCGGCCTGTTTTTTTTATGGAGGAACGTGATGTGCCTAAGTCGTTAACGGGAAAAGTGACCCGCAGTGAAGTTGCGAAAGCGGCAGGCACCTCAGTGGCAGTCGTCAGTTATGTCATTAACAACGGGCCTCGTCCGGTCGCTGAGGCGACCCGCCAGCGGGTACTGGAGGCGATTAAAGCGACCGGTTACCGGCCAAATGCGGCAGCACGCGCCCTGGCATCCGGTAATACCAAAACGTTTGGACTGGTGGTGCCCAACATCGGCAATCCCTTCGTGGCGTCAATGGCGCACGTGTTGTTGCAGGAGTCGATGAACCACGGTCACGTCATGCTGCTGGGTGATGCAGGTGACGATCGCAAACGCGAACTGGAGTTGATTCAGGGGCTGCTCAACCGGCAGGTCGATGGACTGTTTTACAACAGCGTCGATCGCCATCCATACATCGACCTGATTAAAGCAAGCGGAACGCCACTGGTGATGCTGGAGCGGGTTGAGCCTCAGCCGGGTGTGAACATGCTGCGGGTCAATGAACGTCAGGCCGCGTGGCAGGTGACGGCACATCTGTTGAGTCACGGTTATCAGCAGGTGGGGATCATCAGCGGCCCGGTCGATATGCTCAACGCGCAGGATCGTATTCAGGGCTGGCGCGATGCCATGCACGATCGTGGCCTGCCGGTTGATGAGTCGCTGATGTTTCCTGCCAGCTACACCCCACAGGGCGGTTACGAGGCGGCACAAACCATGATCGCCCGCGGCTGTGTGCCTCGTGCGTTGTTTACCAGTAATGAAGGTCAGGCGATTGGCGCGCTTCGCGCCTTTTCCGAACATCACATTCGCGTGCCGCAGGATGTGGCACTGGTCTGCTTTAACGGGACCAATCACTCGTCGTTTCATGTCCCGACATTAACCACCGTGCGTCAGCCACTGCGTGAGATGGCACGCTCTGCGATTCAGATGCTGAAAGAGGGGCAGAGCGAAGCGCAATTAAAGGAGTTTCCACACTATCTTGAAATCGGTGAATCCTGCGGCTGTCAGCCGCAAAGTCAGAGTTAATTTATAAAAATATGAAAAGAATCATTATTGATTGCGATCCCGGCAATGGTATCGCGGGTGCCAACACCGATGATGGGCTGGCAATTGCGCTGGCCTTAGCTTCACCAGCCCTGTCGCTGGAATTGATCACCACCGTAGCGGGTAACACGCCATCTGACGTGGGCGCTCGCGTTGCCAAAGATCTGATCGTCCGGCTGGGATTATCTATTCCGGTCGTACAGGGCGCGACGCAGGCGTTACAGGAAGATCCTGCGCCATGGCGCGAGATGCTGGATCATCGGGTCAATCAGCTTGCGCAGGGAAAACTCTGGCAGGATGTGCGTCAGCCAGCCGATGTTGCGGCGGATGCGCTTGATGCGGCTGACGCTATCGGCAAACTGATTTGCGACAATCCGGGCGAGATTACGCTGGTGGCAATTGGCCCGCTGACGAATGTGGCGCTGGCGATGCAGCGTTATCCCGCCATGGCAGAATCGGTGGCGGAAATTGTGATCATGGGCGGCGTCTTCTCGCTGGATGACTACATCAAAGACACCAATTTTGGTCTGGATCCCGAGGCGGCGCATCAGGTGTTGCACAGCGGTGCTACAGTGACACTGGTGCCGATGGATGTCACCACGCAGACGCTGCTGACCCAGCAGGATCTGACCCGCCTCACCGCCGTCGATCATCCGCTGACCGAATTTGTGCGCGACACGCTGCGACCGTGGATCGACTATTCAATGGAAACCCGTCAGCTGGCGGGATGCTGGATCCACGATGCGCTGGTGGTCGCCTGGTTGCTGAATCAGCGAGTCGCCTCAGGCATCGATTACCGGGTTGATATCGAACTGCGTCCCGGTGCGACGCGTGGCAAAAGCTGGCGTTATCGTCAGCCGCTTCGGCTCACTGTCGGTGTGCCTGATCACTGCGGCGCATCGGTGCATGTGCTGCATAGCGTCGATAACACGCTGCTGTTGTCGATCATTGAACAGGCATTTATGCGCCTGACATCCTGAAGTCATGGGCGATTAACTGCGCCCGCTTACTGCGCGTGATCGGCTGCCATGATAAGGCAGTGATTATCAGCGGCTGACAAAATTTGTCAGGTTGTCAGTAGCATTCGGGCGCAGGCAGAAGATGCAGGGTTTATCAACCAATACAAAGCGTTAGATCGCTTCACACACGTCGATCCAGCGGGCGTTAGTCAGTTCAGCCATCTGCTGTGGCGAGATACGGACGGCGCTGTGGATAGCGCCAGCGGCGGGCAGGACTTCATCAAAGCTGCGCAGTGAAACATCACAGTAGACGGTCAGCGGATTCTCCAGACCGAACGGACAAACGCCGCCCACTGGGTGGCCGGTCCAGTTAATCACCTCGTCGACGCTCAGCATCCGCGCTTTCGCGCCCAGCGCTGCTTTCAGCTTGCGATTATCCAGCCGGGCATCACCGCGTGTCACAATCAGCACCACGTCGTTTTTGACTTTCAGTGACAGGGTCTTGGCAATCTCTCCTGGTGTCACGCCATGGGCGCGTGCAGCCATCCCGACCGTTGCAGTGCTTTCTGCCAGTTCAATAATTTCAATTTCAGGGGCGTGTTCGGCAAAGAACTGGCGCACGGACTCCAGACTCATCTTTCTCTCCAGGCTTATCGAAGGCGTAAAAATTGCCACAAGCCTCAGTGCCTGTAAACGAGATAAACGGAGAATTCGCTGTAATTAAGTCTGTTTAGCTGCCGCTCAGTGTGCAGTTGCCGCATTGTTGGACATCAGGGATGCGATAACGCTGGCAACAGCTGCGACGGACCAGTTCGCCGTTACGCGGGATCATGGTGCGGTAAAGGGGATTTGCGCTGCCATCCAGCAGCCGCTGGTTGAAGAACAGCGCCTGCTCCAGTTGCAGGATCAGCGCCTCATCGATCTGGCTTTTCAGCTCACCCAGGAACCACTGGAATGAGTAGCCCATGTTGTTCCAGATGAGTCGGGCGTTAATATCACCATGCTGCGTAATGCTATCGACCACCGGGATCAGATGCTGCTGAATCAGCCGATCAATGCGCTGCAGGGAATTAAGATAGCGCGCTTCTTCATCTTCCTGCACATCGATCCAGAACGTGGCCGGATGGCCATTCTCATGAAATCCGACGCGAATATGCTCAGGCGAGCAGTCCAGCGCACGTGACTCCTGCAACAACGCCATAATGAGCGGTGGCAGCAGCAGGCCAAAATACCACTGTGCCCAGAGTGACAGCACCGGTTTCGCTTCACGAACGGCATCAGGATGATCGCGATAGAGATAATCACTATAGCGCTGGATGAGCGGACCAAAGGCCTCTGACGCCGACCAGGCGGCAAGTGTCAGCGTATCGCGCGGAGCAGACTGGTTGAACTTCGTCGATTCAAGCAGATAGCTGCGCTGTTGCTGCAGCCGCTCATGCAGACTTTCCGCCAGCGGGCGGTCATTCTGCCGGAAGATCATCGACTGAGCGCTAAAACGCTGTTCCTGAGCTGAAGCAGTTGCCATGACGACTCGCAGAAAGTGTAGATAAGAAAGCAAATGATAATCGTTATTGATTAACTCTACAAGTCGCGTAAAAAAACGTCGCTGCTGGCGGGAAAAAGGCGGGGATTGAGAGCGGTCATCAGGCCGGACAGGGCAGCACTTCGCTCGCCACCGTTCCGTTCAGTAACGACCGCATTATGCTTACTCAGGCATGTTCGCTGGACGTCTGAGGCTGCTGTCGGGGCAAATCTTCCCAGGCCAGGATGGTATTGCGACCCTGATTTTTAGCCACATATAACGCGCTGTCCGCATTGGCGACCGCCAGATCGAACTCATTATCATAAATGGGCGCGATACCCGCACTGATAGTAACGTGGGTTGAAACGGTCTCATTGAAAAGGTGAGGGATTTCTAAATCCAGCACATACTGGCGGATTCGCTCTGCCAGCTTCATGGCGATGGAACTGTTCACATTGGTCATCAGCACCAGAAACTCTTCGCCGCCGTAGCGGGTGACGACATCACGCGAACGCACTGCATCACGAATCGCGACAGAGACCCGCGCCAGCGCCTGGTCGCCCATCGCATGTCCATAGTTATCGTTGTAGGCCTTGAAGTGATCGATATCCAGCAGCAGCACGTAGTGGCTGCCAGCATGGTTTTCCAGAATATTATCGAGCCGGTTCTTCAGGCCGCGGCGGTTATAGAGTCCGGTCAGCGGATCGAGCATGCTGAGATCGCTGAATGTCTCTTTCTCTTCATAGAGCTGATGCATGAGGCGCAGGGTAAAGCTGTCGGCACGGCGGCGCATCAGATGCTGCAGGGAGAAACCGATCAGGGGCAGGATGATGGTCAGCAGGATCAGCGGCAGATGCTGTCCATTGTCGAGCAATAGTACGGTGAATACCGGCGGCGCGACGTGCAGACAAAAAGCACCCAGATAATCGCTCAGGGCGATGGCACTGATAAATAACACACTGATCAAACTGATAATAAGAAAGCCACCATCAAAATAGAACACCTGATGAAAGCGATAATTAATGTGCAAAGCCCAGAGCATGCCGAGCAGGAGTGCTACAGGATTTAACAGGGGAAGTTTTAGTCTGGGCCATATTAAATAGGTAATTAACATGATGCCGCTAAACGCAGCGACACAAATTACCGGCAGGGTCGCGTCATTTGTCTCATTGCTCATTACGGGCAGCAGATAAAATAGCGAAACGGCGATATTTAAAAAGAGAAAAAGCATCACTGAAAGCCGGTATTTACTCTGTTTCAGTTCTTCATATGATTGTAATTTCATTATAAATACTCGTGACGGCCCTGAAATACCAAAGCGCAAGCCGGCAAAAAAAGATTCTGCCAGAGAGTGAGCAAATTATTGCTGTTGCTGTTATTAAAAGTGTTATCGGCCGCAATCTAGCATTTTCCAACTGGTCTGTCATCTTCGTTGCCGGACGTGACAAAAACAGGCTGCAAGGCCGTTAAAACTGTCATATGATAATGGGAATGCTTATCATTTGAGGTTTGCGTCATGGGGATAGCGATTATTGCGGCCTGCGGCCTGTGGGGGGTCAGCTGGGCATTGGGTAAAAAGCTGGATAGCGCGTGGGGCGTATTGCTGCCCTGCATCGCACTGCCGCTGTTCGCCTTGTGGGAACCGAGCTTCAGTCAGTGGCGGATGGTGATGACGGTTGCACTGCTACTGACGGTCGTAATGCTGTTTAGCCCGCGTCTGCGTCACTATCTGCTGCTGCCCTCCTGTCTGGCGTTAGCAGGCGGACTGGCGGCTATCTCTGTGAATTTTCATCTGATTTAATCGGGGCGGAGCGGCTGAAAATTGTCGTACAGCATGAAGCGACCGGATGAGCGAAACCAGGCTGAAAAAATGAGGTGAGCAGGGGATAAAACGATACTGCAAGGGAAGCTGAAGGGCATTGCGGGAAAAACTGAGGATGACAACGTTGGTGCGAAGAGAGGGACTTGAACCCTCACGTCCGTTAAGACACTAACACCTGAAGCTAGCGCGTCTACCAATTCCGCCACCTTCGC